>JACRDU010000160.1 GCA_016218495.1 Elusimicrobiota bacterium | reverse complement strand
GGCAGGTCGCGCAGCGCCTCGCGCACCGCCTCGACCACCTTGGCCAGCTCCGCCTCCGGCACGCGCAGATAGGCCGCCGCCTCGTGCACCTGGTAGCGCTCGTGGTCGAGCGGGGAGAGGGCGGCCTTGGTGCCGGCGCGGTAGGAGTTCTCGAAGGCCATCAGCTCCATCAGGGTCTTGGCCAGGTCCCCGGTCAGCGGGGCCACCCAGAGGTTCTGGTCCATGCGCGCGGCCTCCTCGCGCCCGTTGAGCGACGAGAGGCGCAGGGTGACGGTGACGCGCCAGCGCTCGCAGTCGGCGCCGAGCAGCTTGCGCGTGCCGGGCCGCTTGTCGAGCTTGATCTCGCGCGAGAGGATCCTCCACTCGGGGGCGCCGCGCTCGAGGATGCGGCCCAGCCCGTTCCCGTAATCCGGGGGGCCCAGCGCGGAGACGGCGAAGGACTTGGAGGCGGGGTCGACGACGGTGCGCGTGCGGGAGCCCACGTCGAGGATTTGGACCCGGCGGCGCGGGTCGAGGGCGGGGCCCTTGGCCGGCACCTTGCGAGCGTAGCCCGCCACCAGGCGCATCTGGGCGCCGCGCAGCTCCACCCAGGTCTTCCCGAAGAGGCCCTCGGCGCCGGCGCTGGTCTGCGCCTGGGTGATCTGCTCGAAGTTGAGGTCGGCCCGCGCGGGGGCCGACAGGAGCAGGGCCGCCAGAGCCGGCGCCGCGGCCCTCACAGGCTAAGGGAGCGGGACGCTGACCGGCAGGAATTCCGTGGAAAGGTGGGCCATGGCGATGAAGGGCTCGGGGTAGAGGCCGATGACGACGACGCCCAGCGCGGCCACGGCCAGCGTGCCGGTGACGAGTATCTCGGTGCGCACGGGCTCCAGGGTCCGCGGGTTGCGGAAGAACATGTGGTAGGCGATCTTCATGTAGTAGTAGACCGACACCACGCTGTTGAGGACGGCGGCCACGGCCAGCCACCAGAATCCGTCCTTGACGGCGGCCGCGAAGAGGGAGAACTTGCCGATGAAGCCGGCGAAGGGCGGGATGCCCGCCAGGGAGAGCAGGAAGGAGGCCATGAGCAAGGAGAGCCCTAGGTTACGCCGGCACAGGCCGTCGAAGGCCTCCAGCTCGTAGCCGTCCTCGTTGCCCACCGCCATCGCCACCGTGAAGACCCCCAGGTTCATGAAGACGTAGACGAAGGCGTAGAGCAGCAGCCCCTCGCGTCCGAGCTGGTTGGCGGTGACGAAGCCGATGAGCATGTAGCCGGCCTGGGCGATGGAGGAGTAGGCCAGCAGGCGCTTGACGTTGGTCTGGAAGATGGCGGTCAGGTTGCCGACGGTCATCGTCGCCACGGCGAGGACGGCGAAGAGGGTCTGCATGTCGAGCTGGGTGTGCGGGATGAGGTGGTTGAACACCCGCGCCATGACGCCCAGCGCCGCCGCCTTGGGGGCGATGGAGAGGTAGGTGGTGACGGGGATGGGCGCGCCTTCGTAGGCGTCTGGCACCCAGAAGTGGAACGGGACCAAGGAGACCTTGAAGCCGAAGCCCACCACGAGGAACAGGCAGCCCACCAGGAACATCAGGGCCGGCCCCTCGCCGAGCAGCGGGCGGATGTCGATGAGATGGGTGGTGCCCAGGGCCCCGTAGATGAAGGAGATGCCGTAGACGAAAATCGCCGAGGAGAAGGCCCCGAACAGGAAGTACTTGATGGCCCCTTCGGAGGACTTGAGGTCGCGGCGCTCGTAGCCGACCAGGATGAACGAAGAGATGGAGACCAGCTCCAGGGACAGGAAGATCATCAGCAGGTCGGTGGCCGAGACGAGCAGCATCATCCCGACGGCCGAGAGCAGGACCAGGGCGGTGAAGCTGCCGGGATGGCGCAGCTCGGAGGCCGGCTTGTAGTCGATGGAGAGCATCAGCACGAAGACGGTGGTCCCCAGGATGATGGCCTTGAAGAACAGGGCCATAGGGTCCACGGCCCACAGCGCGCCCAGGCCCTGGTAGGCCTCCGGGGCGTTGTAGGCCAGCCCCAGGCTGCCCAGCGCCACGCCGGCGGCGACGAAGCCCAGAGCCATGAGCGCCTTGCCGCGCTTGGCGTCGAAGAACAGGTCCAAGACCATCAGGGCCAGCGCCATGACGCTCAGCCCGAACTCCGGGATGAGGAGGTTGAGGCCTTGGGGGATGCTCAGGCCCTGCATGTCAGCGCACGAGGGCGAACATTCCCGGGAACATCTTGGCCATCACGGTCATCGTCGGGTTCATCAGGTCGAGCACCCAGCGCGGCCAGATGCCGAAGGCGAGCATCAGCACGGCCAGCGGGACCACGGAGACCAGCTCGCGCAGGTCCATGTCCGGCAGGTCCTTCCATTTCTCGTTGAGCGGGCCGAGGAACACCTTCTGGAGCATGCGCAGGAAGAAGGCGGCCGTGACCAGGATGCCCGACACCGACAGGATGGTGAAGAGCTTCCACTTGTCGAAGGCGCCGAGGAAGCAGAGGAACTCGGAGACGAAGCCGGCCAGGCCGGGCAGGCCCAGCGACGCGAAGCAGGTCATCGCCATGAGCCCGGCGTAGACCGGGACCCGGGCGCCCAAGCCGCCGAAGGCGGTGATGTCGCGGGTATGGGCCCGGTCGTAGATGACGCCCACCAGGAAGAACAGCGCTCCCGTGATGAGGCCGTGGTTGATCATCTGCAGGACGGCCCCGTTGAAGCCGGTGGCGGAGACGGCCACCATGCCCAGCAGGCAGTAGCCCATGTGATTGATGGAGGAGTAGGCCACCATCTTCTTCATGTCGGTCTGCGCCATCGCGCAGAGCGCGCCGTAGACGATGTTGATGAAGGCGATGACCGCCATGTAGGGGAGGAACCACTCGTAGCCGGCCGGCAGGATGGAGAACGAGATGCGCAGGATGCCGTAGACGCCCATCTTCAGCAGCACGCCGGCCAGGATGACCGACACCGGGGTGGGCGCCTCGACGTGCGCCAGGGGCAGCCAGGTGTGGAACGGGAAGGCCGGGACCTTCACCGCCAGCCCCAGCCAGAAGGCGAGGAAGACGATGATCTGGAACTCCCGGGGGAAGGCCCCGGAGGCGGCCGCCGACATCATCTCCAGCATGTCGAAGGTGTGCGGCGAAGTCTGGAAATAGAGCGCCAGGATGCCCAGCAGCATGAAGACCGAGCCGAACAGGGTGAACAGGAAGAACTTGATGGCGGCGAACTCCTTCTTCGGCCCCCCCCACACCCCGATGAGGAAGTACATCGGCACCAGGGTCAGCTCCCAGAACATGTAGAAGAGGAACATGTCGAGCGCGCAGAACACGCCGAGCATCCCGACCTCGAGCACCAGGTACCAGAAGTAGAACTCCTTGACCCGCTCCTTGATGCCGATCGAGTAGACGGCCGCCAGGAAGCACAGGAAGGTGGTCAGGAGGACGATCGGGAAGGACAGCCCGTCGACGCCCATGTGGTAGTGGATGTTGAAGGACGGGATCCAGGAGAACTTTTCGACGAACTGGATGGGGAGCCCGGTCATCGCCATCGAGCCCGGGTCGTAGGAGGTCAGCGCGTACAGCGACGCGGCCAGCGAGGCCAGCGCGGCCAGGATGCCCGTCGCGCGGATGGCCTTAACCTGCTCCTTGGGGATGAAGAGTATCGCCAGCGCTCCGAGGAGCGGGAGGAAGGTGATGACGGAGAGGATGCCCATCGTGTTACCTCGTGATGATGAAGACGGCGAGAATCGCTACCGAAAGCGCGGCGTACATCAGGTATTCCTGGGTCTGGCCGCGCACCAGGCGGCGCAGGCTCGCGCCCGCGTCCCCGGTGATGAGCCCCACCCCGTCCACGGCGCCGTCGACGAAGCGGAAGTCGACGAAGTCCGACAGCCAGGCCAGGGCCCGGGCCACCGCCGCCCATCCGTCGACGAAGACGGCGTCGATGATGTTCGCGTCGATCCAGAAGAAGGCGGCGGCCAGCCGGTCGGACAAGCCGACCAGGAAGAGGAAGAAGTCGTCGAAGTAGTAGCGGGCCTCGAGGGTGTCGGCCGCCCAGGAGAAGCCCTCGCGCAGCGACTTGGCCGTCGCGAAATCGCCCTTCCCATAGAGCTTCCAGGCCCCCAGGATGCCGGCGGCGGTGACGAACATCGCCGCGCCGGGCAGGAGGAAGTCCGGCGGGTGGTGGAGCATCGCGTGGCCGGCCTCGTGGGCCGCCGCGGCGGCATGGCCCAGCGCCTCGGCCCCTTCGGGGGCGGCGTGGCTGAGCGCCTCGGTCGCATGCCCGGAGGCCTCGGGGGTGCCGGGAGCGGCGAGGATGAGGGCGGGGTCCACGATGCGCGCGAAGGCGCCGGTGTAGTGCAGGATGGCGCCGGCGACGGCGGACAGGACGGCCAGGATGCCCAGCGGGAGGGTCATCGTCCACGGCGACTCGTGGGCATGGTCCCACTTGTGATGGTCGCCGGCCTTTCCGAAGAAGGTGCGGAAGAACATGCGCGACATGTAGAAGGCCGTCAGGCCGGCCGTGAACACCGCGATGAGCCACATGGTCGGGTTGTGGCCGTAGACCGAGTGCAGTATCTCTTCCTTCGAGTACCAGCCCGACAGGCCGGGGACGCCGGCGATGGCCAGCGTGGCGACGGCGACGGTGGCGGTGGTGACGGGCATCTTCTTCGAGAGCTCGCCCATGTCGCGCATGTCGTTGGAGTGGACGGCGTGGATGACGGAGCCGGCCCCGAGAAACAAGAGGGCCTTGAAGAAGGCATGGGTGGTCAGGTGGAACAGCGCGCCGGTGTAGCCGGCCACGCCCAGGCCCAGCATCATGTAGCCCAGCTGGCTGATGGTGGAGAAAGCCAGCACGCGCTTGATGTCGTAGGCCGTCAGCGCCATGGTGGCCGCGAAGAAGGCGGTGAGCAGGCCCACCCAGGCCACGGCCCCCATGGCGATGGGGGCGGCGTTATAGATGAAGAAGGTCCGGGCCACGAGGTAGATGCCGGCGACGACCATGGTCGCCGCGTGGATGAGGGCGGAGACGGGGGTCGGGCCTTCCATGGCGTCGGGCAGCCAGATGAAGAGCGGCAGCTGGGCCGACTTGCCGGCCGCCCCGAAGAGGAACAGGAGGCCCACCGCGGTCGCCACCTCGAGCGAGAGGTCCCCCGCCGCCGCGCGGGCCTGCAGCATGACCAGGTCGAAGGTGCCGGTGGAGGCGAAGAGGAGCAGCAGCCCGACATAGAGGCCGCAGTCGCCCAGCTTGGTGGTGATGAAGGCCTTCTTCGACGCGTAGGCGGGGCCGGGCTTCTCGAACCAGAAGCCGATGAGCAGGTAGGAGGCCAGGCCGACCAGCTCCCAGCAGGCGAAGAGGAGCAGCAGGTTGGAGCTGACGACCAGCCCGAGCATCGCGGCCGTGAAGAGGGAGAGGAAGGCGTAATAGCGCTTGAGGCGCGGGTCGCCGTGCATGTAGCCCAACGAGTAGAGCTGCACGAGGAAGCTCACCAGCGTGACGACGAAGAGCAGGGTGGCCGCGGGGCCGTCTATCAGCACGCCGAGCGTCATCTCGAAGACGCCGAACTGGAACCAGGGGATGGTGTGGTAGTACGGCATCTCGAAGCGGCCGAGCAGGGCCTGGGCGAAGATGCAGGAGGCCTGGAGCAGGCACCAGCCCATGACGGCCAGGCCCAGGAAGGGCATCTTGGAATGCTCCCCCTCCTTGCCGAAGAACAGGATGGCCGCCGCGCTCAGGAGCGGGAGGACCGGGATGAGCCAGACGTTTTCGATCATTGTCGACTATCCCTTGAGGAGGTTGATGTCTTCGGCATACACGGTGTTCATATTGCGGTAGATGGCCATGATGAGGGCCAGGCCGACGACGATCTCGGCCGCGGCGACGGCCATGGTGAAGAGGGTGACGACGTTGCCCGCCACCCCGGCCGGGGCCAGGAACCGGTTGAAGGCCGCCAGGTTGAGGTTGGCGGCGTTGAACATCAGCTCGATGCCCATCAGGATGCCGATGATGTTGCGGCGGGTCAGCGCTCCGAAGAGGCCGATGCAGAAGAGCAGCCCGGAGACGGCCAGGTAGTGGGCCAGGGTCATTCGGCCTCCACGCCGGTGAAGACGATGGCGCCGATGAGGGCGGCGATGAGAATGAGGGAGATGAGCTCGAAGGGGACGGCGTAGTCCCCCATCAGGAGGCCGCCGATGACGCGCGTGGTCGGCTGGCCGTCGGCGGGAGCCAGCAGGCCCGAGAAGGGCCGGGCCACCCGGGAGAGGGCCCACAGGGCCGTCCCGGCGATGGCCAGGGCCGGCAGCCACTGCTTGTTGGTCTGGCGCAGGTGCAACTCGGAGTGGCGCCCGGCCAGCAGGACGACGAAGAGGACGAGGACGGCGATGCCGCTGACGTAGATCAGGATCTGGGCGGCGAAGAGGAAGTCCGCGCCCAGCGAGGCGAAGAGGCCGGCGACCCCGGAGAGGCTCAGGCCGAGGAAGAGGGCGGAATGGAGTACGTTGCGCAGGCGGACGACGGCCGCGGCGGACACCAAGGTGACGGCGGCGAGGGCGTAGAAGGCTATGCAGTCCATGTCAGTACTGGAAGCGCTCCTGGACGGTCTGGATCTGGACCTGTCCCTCGGGCTTCTTGAACTCCTGGGCGCCGCGGTCCCAGTAGAGCCCGACGAAGTCGAAGCCCTTCTTCCAGCAGCGCACCATCTCGTCGCGGCGGAAGAAGGTCAGCTCGTAGTCCTTGGAATGCCATACGGCCTTGGGCTTGGTGGGGCAGGCCTCTTCGCAGAGGCGGCAGAAGTTGCACTTGCCGAAGTCGATGGAGTACCAGGCCACCTTGGCCACCTTCTTGCCGGCCTCGTTGGTCGCGTTCTCGAGGGCGATGCAGGAGGACGGGCAGGCCTTGACGCACTGGTTGCAGGAGATGCAGGTCTCCGCGTCGAACAGCAGCGCCCCGCGGAACCCGGAGTAGGGGACGAGCTTCTCGGTCGGATACTCGACCGTGACGGCGGGCTTGAACATGGTCACGAAGGTGACCCGCAAGCCCTTGAGGATGGCGAAGAAGGAGCCGAACACTTCGGAGAAGTACTCGGTCATGACAGGACCATCACATACAGGCCGGCGAGGGCGATGTTCGCGAAGGACCAGGGCAGCAGGAACTTCCAGTTGAAGTCCATCAGCCTGTCCACCCGGAAGCGCGGGAAGGTCCAGCGGAACCAGAGGAAGCAGAACACCAGGGCCAGGACCTTGCCGAGGAACCAGGCCCAGCTGGGCAGGAAGCCGTCGAGGAAGGACAGCGGCGCGGTGCCCCCGCCGAGGAAGAAGGCCGCGGCCAAGCAGCAGGCCAGGGTCATGTAGGCGTACTCGGCGAGGAAGAACAGCGAGAACTTCATGCCGGAGTACTCGGTGTGGAAGCCCGCCACGAGCTCCGACTCGGCCTCGGGGAGGTCGAAGGGGATGCGGTTGGTCTCGGCTACGGAGGCGATGAGGAAGATGAGGAAGGAGAGCTGCCCCACCACCGGGTAGAAGATGAACCAGCGCGGCAGCACGCCGAACCAGTAGCCGCCCTGGGCGGCCCCGATGTCGGCCAGGTTGAGGCTCTCGGCGAACATGATGACGGGGATGACGGCGAACATGCGCGGCAGCTCGTAGCTGACCAGCTGCGCGGCCGAGCGCAGGCCGCCGAGCAGGGAGTATTTGTTCCCCGAGCCCCAGCCGGCCATCATGATGCCGACGACCGAGACCCCGGCCATCGCGAAGACGTAGACCAGGCCCACGTCGAGGTCCGCGGCCGAGAGGTCCTTGCCGAAGCTGACCGGGGCGAAGGCCAGGAGGGCGGGGGCCACGACGACGGCCGGAGCCAGGCGGTGCACCCAGGTGTCGGCGGCGGTCGGGGTGATGTTCTCCTTGAGCAGGAGCTTGATGCCGTCGGCCACCGTCTGCAGCCAGCCGTGGAAGCCTCCGACGTACATGGGGCCCAGGCGCGATTGCATGTGGGCCGAGATCTTGCGCTCCCACCAGACGAAGACCAGGGCCGAGAGCAGGGGGACATGGAGGACCAGGACGATCTTGACCAGGGCCCAGACCAGGCCGGGCGCCCAGGCCGGAAGGCCGTACGCCGCCCCCTTCTCCAGCAGGAAGGAGGTGACGGGCACGGCGAAGCGGCCGACCTCGCCGAGGAGCAGGGCGGCGCCCAGCGCCACGGCGACCAGGACGATGAGCTTGACCCAGGCCATCCGGTAGCGGGGCTGGGACCAGGGGTCGCGCCACATGTCGGTGGGCCAGAGGCGCCGCTCTTTCAGCAGGCGGCCGTCGGCCTCGTTGTAGACCGGGGTGGGCAAGGGCTTCGGGGCGGGCTTGGCCGGGGCGGCGGGCTTGGCGGCGGCCGCCGGGGCCGCGGCGGCGGTCGTCGTCTCGGGAACGGGCTTGGGGGCTTCGGGCTTCGGGTCTTTCGCGTCTTCTGACATGGAATTCTGCCGCGCTATCCTAACAAAAGGACGGCTAGCGGTCCACCTCGCCGAGCACGATGTCGATGGAACCCAGGATGGCGATGACGTCGGACATGCGCTCGCCGACGAGCATCTCCTGGAGGATGGCCAGGTTGATGAAGCTGGGCGCGCGGATGTGCATCCGGTAGGGCGACGCGTTGCCGTCGGCGACCAGGTGGCAGCCCAGGTCGCCGCGCGCCCCTTCCACGTGGGCGTAGGCCTCGCCGGGCGGGGGCTTGGGCACCTTCGCCACGCCCTTGCCCATCACCGGGCCCTCGGCCATCATGCCGAGGGCGGCCTCGATGATGCGCACCGACTGGTGCATCTCAAGGACGCGGCAGTAGTAGCGGTCCCAGCAGTCCCCGTCCTTGCCCACGGGGACCTCGAAGTCGTACTTCTCGTAGCCGCAGTAGGGTTCGAACTTTCGCGCGTCGTAGGAGACCCCGGAGCCGCGCAGGTTGGGGCCCGACAGCGCCCAGGCCACCGCCTGCTTGGCCGAGATGCGGCCCACGCCCTTGGTGCGGTCCAGGAAGATGGGGTTGAAGGAGAGCAGGTCGTCGTACTCCTTGAGCCGGGGCTTGAAGAACTCGATGAACTCGCGGCACTTGGCGAGCCAAGCGGCGTCGACATCCTTCATCACCCCGCCGAGGCGGATGTAGTTGTAGGTGAGGCGGGCGCCGCAGGACATCTCGAAGAGGTCCAGCACCATCTCGCGCTCGCGGAAGGCGTGCAGGAAGGCGGTGAAGGCGCCCAGGTCGATGCCGTAGGTCCCGAAGAAGAGCAGGTGCGAGGCGATGCGGTTGAGCTCGCACATCACCACGCGCAGGTGCTGGGCGCGTTCGGGCACCTCGACCTTGAGGAGCTTTTCGGCGGCGAGGCAGAACATCAGGTTGTTGTTCATCGCCGACAGGTAGTCCCAGCGGTCGGAGATGACCACGCACTGCGGGTAGCCGCGCAGCTCGGCGAGCTTCTCGGTGCCGCGGTGCAGGTAGCCGACGTCGGGGACGGCCTTCACGACGATCTCGCCCTCGATGGTCAGCCCGACGCGCAGCACGCCGTGCGTCGACGGATGCTGAGGCCCGAGGTTGACGAAGAGCTGGTCGGACTTGAGGCCGTGGGGGAGGGGTTGGGTGGAGCTCATGGGTTCAATCGAAGCGGTCCTTTTGATGGACATAGTCCTTGCGCAGCGGGTGCCCCACGGTGAAGTCGGGGGTGAGGATCTTGACGAGGTTGGGATGGCCGTCGAAGCGCACGCCGAAGAGGTCGAAGAGCTCGCGCTCCTGCCAGTCGGCGGCCTTGTAGTGCCCGACGAGACTGGGGGCCTTGCCGCCGCCCCGCGGCAGGTCGAGCTTCAGGAAGACCTTGATGCGGCCCTTGAGGTTCGAAAGGCACCAGACCAGCTCTATGGCGTCGCGGTACTCGACGCCTGCGGTCTTCTTTGGGGCCTCGGCCTGCGCCGTGGCCCCTTCGGGCAGGAAGACGTTGAAGTTGGGCTCGCGGATGAAGCCGTCAAGGTTGACCGGCCCGAGCCAGTCGGTGGCGGTGACCATGTCCAGGTACTCGAAGCCCAGGGTCTCCTTGAGGCAAGTGACGACGGGGAGTAGCTGCGCGGCGTCCGGGAGGCGCAGGGTCAGGTAGTCGCCGACCGCTTGGCTGGCGGGGACGAGGCCCGGGAAGGCCTTCTCCAGCGCGGCCTTGAGCTCCTCTTTGGTCATGGCGGCGGCGCTCACGGCTTCACCGCCGAGTCGCGCGCGCCCTTCTCCTGCGGGAGCGTGGCGCCGGCCCCCCGGGCGATGGACATGCGCTCGATCTTCTTCTGGAGCTGGAGCAGGCCGAACTGCAGCGCCTCGGGGCGCGGCGGGCAGCCCGCCACATAGATGTCGACGGGGATGATCTTGTCGACGCCCTTCACGACGGAGTAGGAGTCGTAGTAGGGCCCGCCGCAGTTCGAGCAAGAGCCGTAGGAGATGACGAAGCGCGGCTCGGGCATCTGCTTGTAGACCTGGATGATGGGGTCGGCCATCTTCTTGACGACCGTCCCGGCGATGATGATGAGGTCGGCCTGCCGGGGGCTGGGCCGCGGGATGACGCCCATGCGGTCGAAGTCGAAGCGGGCGGCGTAGGCGCCCATCATCTCGATGGCGCAGCAGGCCAGGCCGAAGGTCATCGGCCACAGCGAGGACTTGCGCGCCCAGTTGATCATGTCGTCGGTCCGGGCCAGGACGCCGGCGCCTCCGGGCAGGACTCCGCAGACTCCGGGCAGCTTGTCGAGTATGACTCCCATGTCAGTCTCCTGAAATCGGCTTCTTCACCGGGAAATCCCAGGCCAGCGCGCCCTTGCCCCAGGCGTAGGCCAGGCCCAGGAAGAGGATGACGAGGAAGACCATCATCTCCACCAGGGCCACGGGGCCGAGCGCGCGCACGGTGACGGCCCAGGGCAGGACGAACAGCGCTTCCACGTCGAATATGACGAAGAGCAGCGCGAAGAGGTAGAAGCGGATGTTGGTCTTCACCTCGGTGGTGCCGACGGACTCCATCCCGCACTCGTAGGTGGACTCCTTGACGGCCTCGTGGACCGACGGCCGCAGCAGTTGGGCGGCGACCAGGGCCACGGCGGAGAAGCCCACGGCGACCAGGGCGAAGGTGAAAAGGACGGCGTAGTGGGACATCATGCGGGCAACCCCTTCTCCTGGATGAGCACCTTGAAGGTCTCCCCCATCCCTTCCGGATGGAACAGCGTCTTGATCTTCGCGCGCTCCGCCCAGGCCTGGGCCGAGTCCCCCTTCGGCAGGAAGGAGAGGATGCCGCGGTCTATTAGGAAAGAGGAGAGCGTGGAGTACGAGGCTTCCTTCAGGCCATGGCCGGCGCCATGGCGGGACAGCTCGGCGAAGTCCACCGAGGCGGTCAGGTCCTGGGAACCGGGCCGGTCGAGCAGGTCGGCGGCATGGGAGTGGGCGCGGAAGCCCCTGGGCGGGTTCGGGTCGGCCGGGCCGAAGCGCTTGCCGTAGTCGACGGTGACGACGCTCCCGGCCCTGAGGCGCTTGGAGACGAGCGTCATCCAGCGTCCCATCTCGAGGCAGACGGCGTGGGTCTGGCCCTCGGCCAGATTGGGCGCGACCCGGCGGGAGGGGGCGGCGAGGGCGCGGGTGCTGAGCGGCCCGGGCACGGGCTTCACCGCCCCGCCCGGACGGCCGTGCTTGCGGCGATGCTGGACCGAGAGTTCCTTCACCGCCCCGCGGGTCTTCATCAGGATATGGAAAGGCAACGCATCGACCAATTCATTCGAGATGAAGACGCCGCAGACCGGCGGCATGTCCTCGAGGCGGCTGTAGCCGAGCAGCTCGGCCCCCGTCTCCTGCAGGGAGACGATGCTGTCGAGCAGCAGGCGCTCGACGCGCTCGACGAGGACGTAGCGGATGTTCCGGAACAGGCGCGGATGGTCTTCGCGCAGGGCGGTGAGCACCTGGCGCGCCAAAGTGCCGTCTCCGGAACCCATCTCGACGACGAACAGAGGGGAGCGGGGGCGGACCTGCCGCACCCGCTCGAGACGCGCGGCGACCTCGCCGGCCAGCACGCGCGCGAACGCCGGATGCAGCTCCGGCGCGGTGTAGAAGTCCGACTTCGGCGTCCTCCTGGAGTAGAACCCGCGCCCGGGGTCGTAGAGCGCGGTCTCCATGAAGGCGCGGAATGTGCTCAGAGGTCCTCGGCGCCCAGCGTCTTCTTCTTGCCCTCGGCCTTGACCTTCTCGATGGCCGCGGAGACGATCTGGGCCACGCGGCTGGAGAGCGCGTCCAGGAAGTCGCCGCCGGTGCGCAGGCCCGCCTCCTTCACCATCCCCTTCACCTTCGATGCAACGACCAGGGTCTCAGCCATTTAGGACACTCTCCTGTTCAATGTGCGGCCTGTGCGAAAGTGTGGCGCGGGCAGGAATTGAACCTGCGACCTAGCGCTTATGAAACGCCCGCTCTAACCCCTGAGCTACCGCGCCTTCCCGTAAAGGGCAAGCAATTTTAGCACAACCGGGGCGATTTGTGAATTATCTGCAATAAAATGCACCGCGACTCCCCCTGGGGGGAGCTGCAGGCGCCTACTTCTTCGGTTCGTCTTCGCCCTTGATCTTGCCCAACGCCTCGAGGGCGTAGGTCTTGAGGCGGGTGTCGGGGGACTTGTCCCGGATGCGCTCCAGGTGGGGGACGGCCCGGGGGTCGCCGGTCTCGCCGAGGACCTGGATGGCCGTCATCTGGACGCGCTCGTCGCGGCTTCCCAGGCCGCCGGCGATGACGGAGACGAGTGAGTCGTCGCTGGCATGCCAGGTCCCCAGGGCCCTGAGCGCATGGGCGCGCTGGGGGTAGGGGGTCGGCGGCTTGGCGGCCCGCACCAGGTCGGGCAGGACGCGCGGGTCGCGCGTGAGCGAGAGTCCCTGCAGGGCCGCCGTGGAGACCACCCCCCAGTAGGAGGGGCGCTTGACGGCGGCGCGCAGCTCGGCGAGGTAGGCCGGGTCCTTGGCCCGCCCCAGGCCCCGGAGGGCCTCCCCGCGCACATGGATGCTGGGGTCCCGCCGCGAGAGCGGCTCCAGCACCTTCGCCGAGCGGGAATCGGTCCAGCCGGCCAGCGCGGCGACGACGGCGCGGCGCACCTTGGGGTGCTCGGAGTCGAGCAGGGCTTCAAGGGCCTTGCGCGCGGAGTCGGTCCGGACGGCCCCCAGGGCGGCCGCGGCGTCCGCCGCCGCGCCCCAGAAGGGGTCGCGCCGCGCCGCGGAGGCCAGGGCCTTCACGGCGGCGGAGTCCCCCCACTTGCCGAGGGCGGCGGCGGCCTGGGAACGAGACAGGCCGGACGCCGCGCCGGTGAGCTGGGCGCGCCACAGGCCGAGCGGCTTCTTCTCGTCGAGCTTCTTGAGCAGGGAGTGCTCGGGGTCGAGCTCGACCATGGCCGGCTCGCCGGGCAGGCGCCAGGAGAATTCCTTCTCCTTGTCCTTCAGGGTCTCATGGAAATCCTTGACCCAGTGGCCGTCCTTGCCGGTGAAGCGGACGCTGAGCGGGAGCTCGAAGGGGTCGCCTTGGGTCTGCTTCACGCGCAGCCTCGCCGTGGACTTGGCGGCGTCCCAGCTCGAGCGCGACTGCAGCGACGGATAGCCGGTCCCGTACACCCATTGGTCGAAGAACTTGCGCAGGTTCCGGCCGGTGGAGGCCTCGATGGCGGCGATGAGGTCCCCGGTCTCCACGGACTGGTCGCGGAAGCGGCGCAGGTAGTGGGAGATGGAACGCCACCAAGCCTCCTCGCCCAGCTCCCGGCGCAGCATATGCAGGACCCAGCCGCCCTTCTCGTAGAGATGGCGGTCGAAGAGGACCCAGGGGTGCTTATAAGTGGAACAGACGATGGCCCGGCGGTAGCGGTGGGCGTCCTCGTCGAAATAGACCCGCCGGTTGTTGTCGAACTCCCGGTCGGCGGCGTCCTTGCCCTTGTCGTGCTCGGTGAACACGTACTCGCAGTAGGTGGCGAAGCCCTCGTTGAGCCAGGCGTGCGACCAGTCGCGGCAGGTGACCAGGTCGCCGAACCACTGGTGGGCCAGCTCGTGGGAGACCAGCAGGTCCAGGTCGGTGTCGAGCGCGGCCTCGCGGTCGACCAGGCAGGCGTCGGTCTGGGTCGTGCAGGTGGTGTTCTCCATCCCGCCGGGGAACTCCGCGGCGGCCACCTGGGCGTAGCGTTCGTAAGGGTAGCGCACGCCGAACTTCTTCGAGAAGAGCGCCAGGGCGGAGGCCGTCTTCGAGAACCCGCGGCGCGCGTCCTCTTCGCGTCCCTCCTCGCAATAATAGACGACCGGGACGTCCTCCCACTTCTCCACGACCTCGGCGAAGCGTCCCACCGAAAGGGTGACGAGGTAGAGGGAGTGCGGGTGGTTCATCCGCCAATGGAAGACCTCCCGGGAGCCGGCGGGCTTGCGGGAGAGGAGCACCCCGTTGGAGACGGCGCGCCATCCCCGCGGGACCCGGGCCACCACCTCGGTCGTCGCCTTCTCGTGCGGCGAGTCGTGGCAGGGGAACCAGTAATGAGCGTCCTCGGGCTGCCCCTGGCTCCAAGCCTGCCAGGGGGCGTCCGGAGCCTCGCGCCCGGGGGAAACGAAGTGGAAGCCCCTCTGCGGGGACGCGATGCGGTAGCGGACGGCCACCTCCGCGTCAACCCCGGCCCGCAGCGCCTTGGGCAGGGTGACGGCCAGCCTCTCCCCCTCCAGCTTGAACGCCAGCCTCTTCCCGCTGGACGACGCGCCCAGGATGCGCATGCCCCCCGCGTCGAACTCCAGACGGCGCACGCCGTCCTTGATGGCCTTGACCGTGGTGACGCAGGTCCCCGACAGGACCCGCGCGCGCAGGTCGACCGTCAGGTCGAGGCGGACATGCAGCGTGTCGAACGCGCGGTCGGGCGCGTAGCGCTTCTCCTTGCCGAGCAGGGCGGACTTCACCCCTCCCGACGCCGTGCTCCGGGCGCGGGAACAGCGTCCGTCCTCGCGCAGCTCCACTAGGCGGTCCCGCGGGCCTTCTTGATCTCGGCCACCAGGGCGGGCACGACCTTGTAGAAGTCGCCCTGCACGGCGTAGTTCGCCGCCTTCATCATCGGGCAGTCCGCATCGGTGTTGATGGCGACGATGACGTCGGAGGACTTCATCCCCCCCATGTGCTGTATCTGGCCGGAGATGCCGCAGGCGACGTAGAGCCGCGGACGGACGGAGCGGCCCGTGATCCCCACCTGGTGCTTGTAGGGGATCCAGCCCGAATCGACGGCGGCGCGGCTGGCGCCGACGGCGGCGCCCAGCGCGTGAGCGAGCTCGCGCACGAGCTCGAAGCCCTTCGGGTCGCCCAGGCCCCGGCCCCCCGAGACGATCTTCTCGGCGGCGCCGATGTCGATCTCCCCGGAGGTGTCGGCGGCGAAGGAGACGAACTTCGTCCGGGCCTTGGCGGCCGACGCGTCGCCGGGCGCCTTCTCCACCGTGCCAGCCCCGCCGTTGACGGAGGCGCGCGGGTAGGCCATCGGGCGCACCGTGGCGATCTCGGGCACGGACTTGACCAGGACCTTCAGCGTCACGTTGCCGGCGTAGCCGGAGCGGGTCGCCACCAGGCGCTTCTCCCCGTCGAGCTCCAGCGCGACGGCGTCGGCGGCGAGGCCGGCCCCGAGCGCCACGGCCAGGCGCGGCGCGACGGAGCGCCCCGAGACGGTGGCCGGCAGCAGGATGGTGCGCGGCGCGCCGGACTTGGCCGCGGCGGCCAGCGCGGCGGCGGCCGCGTCGTCGACGGCGCCGTCCACTCCCTCCAGCACGAGGACCTTGGCGGCGCCGGCCGCGGCCAGCCCCTCCACTCCCTGCGCGCCGCCGAGCACGACGGCGGTGACGGATTCGCCGCGCTGCGCGGCGAGCGACTTGGCGGCGGTCAGCAGCTCGAACGCCGCGGGGATCAGCGTCCCGCGGCGCGACTCGGCGACGACCCAGACTCCGGAACCTCTGTTATCAGCCATGGTGACCCCTCAGATGAACTTGGCTTCTTTGAGCTTCTGTACGAGGGCGGCCGCCTTCTCTTCGGGCGTGCCGCCGGGGATGGAGACGCCGGCCGGCCGGGCCGGGACCGGCTCCATCGACAGGACCTGGGTCGGGGACGCCGCCCCGCCGAGCTTCGCGGCGTCCAGGCCGAGGTCGGCGGCCGTCCACTTGGCCACCGGCGCCTTCTTGGCCGCCATCTTCCCCTTGAGCGAAGGCAGGCGCGGCTCGTTGATCTCCTTGGTGACGGCGACGACGGCCGGCAAGGACATCGTCAGCGTGTCGACGCCGTCCTCCATCCCGCGCTCGACGGTGATCTCGGCGTCCGAGACCGCGGCGACCTTGCGCACGCCGATGGCGCTGGGACAGTCCAGCCAGGCGGCGGTGAACGAGGGCATCTGCCCGGACCCGCCGTCGGTGGTCTCCTTCCCGAAGAGCACCAGCTGGGCCCCGGCCTTGCGCAGGGCGGCGGCCAGGATGGACGCGGTGACGGTCCCGTCGGAGCCGGCGAACGCCGGGTCGGCCAGCAGGATGCCGTCGTCGCAGCCCAGGGCCAGGGCGCCGCGGATGACCTCCTCGGCCTCGGCCTCGCCGGCCGACACGACGGTCACGGTCCCGTCCAGCTTCTCCTTGATGCGGAGGGCCTCCTCGAGCGCGTATTCGTCGAACGGGTTGATCCCGTGCGGGAGCCCCTTCGTCTGGACCTTGCCCGACGCGTCGATGGCGACCGACGTCGAGGCCGGGGTCCTCTTGATGCAGACTGCGATCTTCAGAGCCATTGTGCGTCCTCCTCTCGTCCTAGCGATCCTTGTTCCCGGCGGCCCGGCGGGCTATCTTCCTCAAAGCGTTCTGCGCGGCGTCCTGCTCGGCTTCCTTCTTGGTCTTGCCTTCTCCGGCCCCGAGGGAGCGGGCCCCCACGAGGACGGAGACCTTGAAGGTCTTGTCGTGGTCCGGGCCGGTCGTCTGGACCAGCCGGTACTCCGGCGGGACTTTGTGGCGCTTCTGCACGACTTCCTGGAGCCGGCTCTTGAAGTCGGTCTCGACGAACTCGTCCCGGGCCGAGAGGAAGCGGGTGGTGACGAACTTCCTGGCGGCCTCGTAGCCTCCGTCCAGGTAGAGAGCTCCGATCACGGCCTCGAGCGCGTTGGCGAGGATGCTCGGCCGCTCGCGGCCGCCGGTGGACTCCTCGCCGGTTCCGAGCTTGAGGTGCGGCCCCAGGGCGATCTGCTCCGCCCAGCGCGCCAGGGTGGGGCGCGAGACCAGCGAGGCCTTCATCTTCGACAGGCGCCCTTCGTCCTCCCCGGGGTTGTCCAGGAAGAGTCGGTGGGCCACGACGGCGGCCAAGACGCTGTCCCCCAGGAACTCCAGCCTCTCGTTGTGCCTGAGGGCGGACCTCTCGTAGGCGTAGGACTTGTGCGTCAGAGCCTCTTCGAGGAGGGACGGGTCCCGGAAGCCGTGGCCAAAGAGGTCCTCGGCGGAATCCATTTCGGGCCCGGGCGCCCACCGGACCCGGCGCCCAGGGGCGTCGGGTCCGGCGGGCCCCCCCGCGCATGGGGCTTGCGCCCCAGCGCGGAGGGTCATCAGGTCACTTCTTCGCGTGAGCCTTGATGTACTCGATGGCCTGGCCGACCGTCTGGATCTTCTCGGCCTGCTCGTCCGGGATCTCGGTGTCGAACTCCTCTTCGAGGGCCATGACCAGCTCGACCGTATCCAGCGAGTCCGCGCCGAGGTCGTTGACGAAGTGGGCCGCCGGGGTCACCTCGGCAGCGTCCACGCCGAGCTGCTCGACGATGATCTTCTTGACCCGCTCTTCGTAGTTGTTATCAGCCATTACTCCTCCCAGTCCGTCCGTGCCTGCGACTAAATGTACATCCCGCCGTTCACGCCCAAGACCTGCCCCGTGATGTAGGACGCGTCGTCCGACGCGAGGAAGAGCACCGCCTTGGCGACCTCTTCGGGCTCGCCCATGCGGCCGAGCAGGATGCGCTCGGCCATGCGCGTCTTGGCCTCTTCGCTGATGGCGTCGGTCAGCCGGGTCCTGACGAAGCCCGGGGCCAGGGCGTTCACGCGGATGTTGCGCGACGCGAACTCCTTGGCGCAGGCCTTCGTGAAGGCGATCACCCCGCCCTTCGAGGCGGCGTAGTTCGTCTGCCCGATGTTGCCTTCCTGGCCGACCACCGATGCGATGTTGACGATGACCCCCGCGTGGGCTTTGAACATCGCTCGGATGACGGCCTTCGTGAAAAAGAACACGCCCTTGAGGTTCACGTTCATGACCGCATCCCAGTCCGCTTCCGTCAGTCGGAGGAGGAGGTTGTCTTTGGTGATCCCCGCGTTGTTGACAAGAATATCAATTTTGCCAAATCTGTCAATCACGGACTTGGCGACGGCCTCGCACGAGGCCAGGTCGGAGACGTTGGCGGCCACGCCCAACGTGTCGGCCCCGGTATCCTTGGCGATCTGGGCCGCGGCTTCGTCGCAGGCCGCCTGGTTGAGGTCCACGACGACGACCTTCGCGCCTTCGCGCGCGAAGAGGGCGGCCGTGGCGCGGCCGATCCCCAGGGCGCTGCCTGTGACCACCGCGACCTTGTCCTTGAGGCGCTTGGCAGAAGTCTCGGCCGAAAGGGTCTTCTCGTCGACGGTCATCATTCCCCCGCGTTCAATCTATCGTTCTGGCGAATTCCATGCCCGACTTCATGTCCTCGAGCCGCGCTTGAATCTCCGTCTCAAGACCCGCGCCCGCCAGTCTCTGAGCCACTAGCAACGCTTCGGCCACGGCGGCTGGGTCGGACGCCCGTCGGCAGACCAGGGCCGCTCCGCCCACGCCGAGCAGCGCCGCCGCGGGGGCCGCCGGGCCGTGCGCCCGTTCGCGCGCGCCCGCGACGGCCCGGGACGCCAACCTGCCGCCCAGACGGGAAAACGCGTCCTTCCCGAGGTCGGATTCTAGCATTTCGAATTCCAGCCCCGGCAAGACGGAGGCGGCGCCTGCGAGGACGCTTCCGGAGAAGCCGTCGGCGACGAGCACGTCGCAGCCGCCGCGCAGGGCCTCGGCGGCCGTCAGCGGGCCGATGAAGCGGACCCCGGCGTACTTCAGCAGGGGGAGCGACTCGCGAGGGAGTTCCCCCCCGAGCTGCGCCCCCTTTCCTTCGGCGAGGAGGGCCACCCCCGGCTCCGACGTCCCGAGCAGGCGGCGGGAATACATCGCCCCCATGAGCGCGAACTGCAGCAGGTGCCATGGCTTGCAGTCGAGGCAGGCTCCGGCGTCCATCAGCACGAAGCTCCCGCGCGGGGTGCGCATCGGGAGCGCCAGCGCCGGCTTGAGCACGCCCTTGAGCCGCTTGAGGTGCCACAGGCCCGCGGCGGCCGCGGCCGCCGGGGTAGCGGGCGTGACGAAGGCCGCGCAGCGCTTCTGCGCGACGGCCTCCGCGGAGCGCATCAGGGAGCTGTCGCCCTTCTCCCGGCAAGCGGCGGCCGGCGCCTCTTCGGCGCCGAACGAGGACGGGGCGTCGACGACGGAGACGGCCCCCGCCCCCCCGGGGGGAAGGCGCGGGAGCTCCGGGGGCAGCAGGGCGGCGGGGCCGACCAGCTCGACCTCGACGCCCCCGGCCGCCGCGCGCAGAGCCCCCGCTGCGAGGGCAGCGAGGTCGGCGCCGGCCGGGGCGTCGAGTGCGACGCGCACGGGACGGTTCAGTCCTTTCCGGCCTGCCCTTCCTCGGGGCCCTTCTTGGACTTCTTGACCTTGGTCGGGACCACGAGCTTCCCGCCGTAGAACCCGCAGTGCGGGCAGACGGTGTGGGGCTGGTGGACGTTCCCGCAGTTCTTGCAACCGCTGATACCGACCATGTGGATGGTCCAGTTCTTCGAGCGGCGGGAGTCACGGCGGCGCGGCGAGTGTTTGCGGTACGGATTAGGCATTGTTCAGTGCTCCTTGAGTCGTTTGAGTACTTCGAAAGGGGAGCCCTTCTCGGGGACGCACCCGCAGGGGGCTTCGTTGAGGTTCTTGCCGCACGTCGGGCACAGCCCGCGGCAGTCCGGGCGGCAGAGCGAGCGCTGCGGGACCTCGAGCAGCGCCGCCTCCCGGAAGGCCCCGGAGGCGTCTATCTCCTCCGCGTCGGTCGGGAAGGTCTCCTCGACCGCGGCGGAGTAGGCGGCCGCGTGCGGGACGAGGCAGCGGCTGCAGACCACCGCCCAGGCCCCGGAGACGCTGCCCGACAGGAGCAGGGCGTCGGTCCCGACGGAGAATTCCAGGGCGGCCTCCAGCGGGCCGGCGGGGACGGCGCCCGGCACCGGCTCCTTGTTCAGCGCTTCCCATGCCACGGGCCCGGCGGCGGCGAAGCCGCCCTGCTCGACGATGTCGGCGACCTTGAAGCGCAGGTCGGCGGGCAGCGCGCTCACATGTTCACCGTTTCCCGCACGAAATAGCTCTGGCGGCCGCGCGTCTCGTAATAGACCCGCACCATGATCTCGGCCAACAGGCCCATCAGCACCAGCTGTATGCCGACGATGCCGCAGAAGACGGCGACGTGGAACAGGGGCTGGTCCTTCACGAACACGCCGTGGGCGAACTTGTGATAGAGGGTATACGCCGCCAGGACGGAGGATAGCGCCATCATCAGCAGGCCCCCCCCGCCGAAGAGGTAGTTCGGCTTGGAGAGGTACTCGTCGAGGAACTTGACCGTCAGGAGGTCCAGGACGACCTTGAAGGTCCGCATCAGCCCGTACTTGGACTTGCCGCGCGTGCGGGCGCGGTGGTTGACCTGCACCTCGGCGATGCGCGCGCCCATGAAGCCGGCGAAGGCGGGGATGAAGCGGTGCATCTCGCCGTAGAGGCGCAGGGGCTTGAGGTACTCGGCCCGATAGAGCTTCAGGGTGCAGCCGTAGTCGTGCAGGGAGACCCCGGTGACCCGCGAGATGAAGGCGTTGGCGGCCTGCGAAGGCAGGCGCCGGGTCAGCCAGGGGTCTTGGCGGCGGTGGCGCCAGCCGCTGACGACGTCGAAGCCCTCGTCGAGCTTGGCGATGAGGCGCGGGATGTCCCGGGCGTCGTTCTGCAGGTCGGAATCGAGGCAGGCGATGAGCTCCCCGCGGGCATGGGCGATCCCGGCGGCCATCGCGGCGGTCTGGCCGAAATTGGTGCCGAGGCGCACGGCCTTGAAGCGGGGGTCTGCCTTCGAGAGCGCCTGTATCCTCTCGAAGGAGCGGTCGCTCGAGCCGTCGTCGACCAGCACGACCTCGTAGTCCAAAGAGGCGAGAGCCTCGCGGATCTCCTTTCCGAGATCCGCGAGGTTCTCTTCCTCGTTGTAGACGGGCACGAGGATGCTGAGCCGCGGCGTGCCCGCCATGGTGCTTCGGGTCTCCTTCGCTAGGCCGTTAGGCCGCGACGGTTTCCCTCAGGCTCTCCATGTTTTTGACGATCTCGGCCCCGAACTGCGAGGTCTTGACCGTCGTGGCGCCGGGCATCTGGCGCTCGAGGTCGTAGGTCACGCGCTTGGAGGCGATCTGCTTCTCCAGGCCCTTGATGATGAGCTTCGCCGCCTCAACCCATCCCATGTGCTCGAGCATCATGACGCCCGAGAGGATGAGCGAGCCGGGGTTGACCTTGTCGAGGTTGGTGTACTTCGGGGCCGTGCCGTGGGTGGCCTCGAAGCAGGCGATGCCGTCGCCGATGTTGGCGCCCGGCGCGATGCCGAGGCCGCCGACCTGGGCCGCCGCCGCGTCGGAGAGGTAGTCCCCGTTGAGGTTGGGCGTCGCCAGCACCGAGTACTCGTCGGGCCGCAGCAGGAGCTGCTGGAAGGTCTGGTCCGCGATGCGGTCCTTGATCAGGACCTTGCCCGCGGGCATCTTCCCGTTCAAATCGTCCCACAGTTCCTGTTCGGTGACGATCTTGTCGCGGAACTCGGTCTTGGCGACCTCGTAGCCCCAGTCGCGGAACGCGCCTTCGGTGAACTTCTGGATGTTCCCCTTGTGGATCATCGTGACCGAGGGCTTCTTGTGGTCGACCGCGTACTGGATGGCCATGCGGATGAGGCGCTTGGAGCCGGTCTCGGAGATGGGCTTGATGCCGATGCCGCTGTCCTCGCGGAAGTTCTTCTTCATCGTCTTGGTGAGGAACTCGTAGACCTGCTTCTGGTCCGGGGTCCCCTTCTCGAACTCGATGCCGGCGTAGACGTCCTCGGTGTTCTCCCGGAAGATGACGATGTCGAGCTTCTGGGGCTCCTTCACCGGGCAGGGCACGCCCTGGTACCAGCGCACCGGCCGGACGCAGGCGTAGAGGTCGAGCTTCTGGCGGATGCCGACGTTGACCGAGCGGAAGCGCGGGGTGATCCACTCGGACTTGCACTGCACGCACTTCTCGGGGCGCTTGCCGGCGACCTCGTTCTGCTCCTTGGAGCAGTCGAGGCAGACGAACTTGTGGCCGCCGACGGGCGTGGTCAGCGGGCCCTTGATGGAGACGCGGAACTCCTTGAACGCCTCGAGGGTCTCCTCGGGGAGGACGGTGTCCTTGTCGTACCACTTGAGGGAGGTCAGGCCGGCCGCGACCTCCATCCAGACGATCTTGCGCTTGCCGCCGTAGGCGTGCAGGACGGCTCCGTCGAGGACGACCTGGGTGGCCTTCCAGAGGTCGAGGCCGGTCCCGTCGCCGGGGAAATAGGGGATGATGGGGTTGTTGGGGACGGACAGCTTCCCGTCCTTATAGGAAATCTTCTCTCCGTTGGTCGGGACCTTGATCTTCTTGTAATTGGCCATTTGTTCTCCAGGTTAGGGGCTCAGCCCTTTTGAAAATAGCATTTCCGGACCCTCCTGTGAAGAAGGGCCCATCTCGACGGTTTGCAACGCTTCTGCCGAGAACGCGTCCGCATCGGCCTCCCCCAGGGCGAAGGCCGGCCCGCAGACCGCGGTGTCGAAGCGGATGAGGGAGAAATCCAGGACCCCGGACGGACGGGCGCGCAGGAGGCGGGGAGGCGCCTGCGCCGTCCTCAGGGTGGCCAGGCCCTGCTCGATGTAGCGGAGCTGGCCGCGCCGCACGAAATGCTCGCGCAGCCGGACGGGGTTGAGCGGGGGCCAGGCCCGCGCCTCTTCGGGGCGGAACATCTCGACCACGACAATGTCGCGGCAGGCGGCGAGGCAGGAGAAGTCGGGGGGCTCCCCCCTCTGGCCGCCGTCGACGAACTGCGCGGAGCGCTCCCCCACCCTGAGGGAGACGGGCGGGAAGATGTCGGGGATGGAGCAGGAGGCGACGAGGTGGTCGGCCAGCGGCCCGTCCCAGCCGTCCGTTCCCCTCGGCGTGAAGCGCGCGTAGCGCCTGCGCCCGGTGCCGCGCTCGGTGACGGCGACGGTGAGCGGGACCCGGAGGCGGGCGCGGGCCTCCTCGTCGGGGCCCCCGTGGGAGACGATCTCCCAGAGCGAGTCGTTGCCGAACATAGTCGGCGGGCTCAGGCGCGGGCTCCAGCGCAGCACGCGCGCCTTCGAGATGTCGCGCCACAGCCCGGTCAGGACGTCGAGGCGGTCCAGGGCGTAGGCCGCGGCGCACAGGGCCCCGGTCGATATCCCCAGCACCTGGTCGAACCGCGCGCCGTGCCCCCCGATGAGGCGGGACAGGAACCCCGACTGCCAGGAGCCGAGCGAGCCTCCTCCGGCCAGAATCAGCCCGGTCGGCCGGCGCAGAGGCAGGCTCACCCGCTCCGCTCCTCCGCGCGGAGCTCCGTGAGCAGCCGCTCCTGGGAGCGCACCATGCCGTCGATGTCGAACTCGGGGCCGATGGTCGCGGCGGCGGCGGCCCCGAGCCGGCCGCGCAATGCCGGGTCCTGGAGGAGGCGCACCACCCCCGCGGCCAGCAGTTCCCAATCCCCGGGCGGCACGCAGACGCCGTTCTCCCCGTCGGAGAGGACGTCCGTCACGCCGTCGGCGCCGTAGCAGGCGCAGGGCAGGCCGGTCTTCATCGCCTCCACCAGGGCGCGCGGCAGGCCCTCCCACAGGGAGGTTAGCAGGAAGGCGTCTGCGGCCGCGAGCAGCTCGGCAGCGTCGCGGCGCCAGCCCAGCAGCTTGACCTTCCCGGAGAGCCCCTTGGCGAGGATGCTCCCTTCGAGGCGCGCGCGCAGCGGGCCATCGCCGACGAACACGAAGGACGCCTCCGGCACCGCGCGCAGAGCGGCCTCGGCCACGCGCAGGAAGTCCTCGGCGTTCTTCTGCGGCTTGAGGTTGCCCACCCCGACGACCAGCGGGCGGTGCAGGCGCACCCCGATTTCGCGGCGCTTGGCGTCACGGTCGACGGCGGCGGGAAAGGCGGAGAGCTTGACCCCGGAGCGGATCAGGAGGCAGCGCTCGGGGTCGCCCAGGCCCAACCGGCCGGCCGTCGCCATGTTGGCCTTCGAGACGAAGACCAGGCGGTCGGCCCAGCGCGCCGCCGCCCGCTCCAGTCCCACCGTCGCGGCGCGCACGAGCTGGTTCTGGCGGTCATGGAAGCCGAAGCCGTGGAAGGTGTGGACTACGGCGGGAACGCCGCTCAGCCGGGCGGCCAGACGGCCCAGGATGCCGGCCTTCGATGAATGGGTGTGGACGGCGTCGGGCGCCTCCTCGCGCAGCAACTGGGCCAGTTGGAAGAGCGCCGCCGCGTCCCGGAGCGGGTTCACCTCGCGGACCAGGTCCTCCACGAAGCGGACCCGGATGCCGGCGCGCGCCAAGCCTTCGGCCTCGGCGTCGAGCGCGCCGCCGCGGCCGCAGAGGAGCACGGCCTCGAAGCGCGCCGGGTCGAGGTGGGCGACCGTGTAGAGGGTGTTCTGCTGCGCGCCGCCGAAGTCCAGGCGCGTGACGATGTGGACGACCTTCAGGCGGGGCATGGCCGCCCGTATTCTACTTCTTAATCCTCGGCTTCTTCTTGGCCGGGCCCGCCGGGGCATGGCGCTTCCTCGGCGGCCGCACGGCGTCCGCTCCGGGCTTCTTTTCCGTCACCTCCGGCCGGGGCGCGGGAGGCTCCGGCGGAGGCGTGTAGCCCGGCAGGGCCAGCTTCGGGTAGTAGTGGCGCAGGATCTGGTCGAAGCGGCGGCCGAGGGAAGCCTGGCCGACGGTGCCCGCGACGCAGACTCCGCGGCCGTGCCCGTAGCCCGCGCCCCACAGCACCAGCTTCTTCACCTTGCGCCCGTCGTAGACGGGCGTCACGACGAAGAGCTCGGAGCGCAGGGAGCCCGGGGAGAGGACGAGCTCGAGGTCCTTGAGGCCGGCGGCCTCGAAGTCGCCGCGCGCGCCTTCGAAGCGCATCCCGCGCACGCGCCCGGTGGCGTCCCGGCCGGTGACGGTGACGCGCTTGAGCGGGCCCACCTCCTTGACGGCCTCGATGCGCCGGCGCACCTCTTCGGCGTCGAGGACGCGGACCCAGCGGTTCCAGGATTCCGGGATGAGGGCCGAGGCCTGGTGGTAGAGCGCCTCGTCGGGCCCGCGGTGGAAGAGCCGCTCCAGGTCGCCGGGCGAGCGGAAGGTCAGGGCCGGGACCTGCCGGTCCTGGATGCCCGGCGCCGTCGCCCAGCCGCAGGAGGCGTGCCTTTCGGGCAGGGTCCCTTCGGGGATGCGCGCGACGACGCCGCGCGTCTCGCGCACGGCCTTCGCCGAATTCTCCCTCTCGCGGGTCAGGCCGGTGTAGACGAAGCAGGCCTTCGAGTCGCAGGTCTGCACCGACTCGGGGGTCGGCCGGGCCGTGCGCATGCGCTCGAGCATCTCGGTGCGGCCCAGCACCGCCATGACCTTGTAGGCCTCCAGCGGCGCGTCCGGCGGCAGGGACTCCCCGACGATGGAGAAGAGGTAGCGGTCCAGCGGCAGCTCGTTGACGATGTGGAACCCGTCCGGGGTCGGGATGACCTCGACGACGCCGCGCAGCTCCCTGTCCCCGATGTCCATCCCGGCGATGTCGGTGAGCTCCACGTTCTTGAGGAGCACGGTGAAGCGCGGGTCGGACGGGATGAGCCGGAAGGGCTGCTTGGTGACGTAGACGATGCGGCCCCGGGGGTCGCGCACCTCGATGACCCGGTTGTCGGGCCGGTAGGCGACCTCCCATTGCTGGAACGGCGCGGCCGGGGCGACCACCTCTTCCTGAAGCTTCACGTCGAAGAGCCTCGTGGCGGTCGAGCCCATCACGTAGAAGTGCGTGGCGTGGCGCATGGCTCCGTCCGGTCCGCTGAAGAGGCCGACCCGGATCGGCGGGGAGTCTTCGTCCCCCGCGGCCTCATCCTCGTCCTCCCGGAAGATGGGCCGTCCCAGGCGCAGCACCGGGAGGGAGTCCTGCGGGCGCTTCGCCAGCCATTTCTCGAGGGCGGCCTTGCGCTTGAGGGCGCCGGCGTCGGCCGGGTCCATCCCCAGCACCATCTTCAAGGCCTGCCACTCGCCGGTGCCCTCGCCGGTCTTCTCGAAGAGCGTGCCGAGGTCCTTGGCCACGTCGAGCTGCGCCGGGTCGGCGCTCAGGGAGGCCCGTGCGAAAGGGACGGCGTCGGCCGGGCGGCGGCGGCGCAGGGCGATTCGGGCCAGCTCGGCGTTGGCGGCGGCCCGGGCGTAAGGGTCCACCTCAGCGGCCTGGCTCAGCGGCTCGGCGGCGGCCTTGTCGTTGCCGTCCGTCGACTCGGCCAGCCCCAGGCCGAGGAGGGCTTCGCCCTTGTCGTCGGAGCGCTGCGCCGTCTCGACGCCCTTTTGGAACGCGTCCCGCGCCTCGCGGACCCGCCCCAGCGCGAGGTAGTTCCAGGCCCGCTGGCTCCAATAGAATGAATCCGACGGCGCGAGCAGGGTGGCCTTGAGCCAATGGGCGGCGGCGTCGTCGGGGCGGCCCAGGTCGCGCAGCATCAGCGCCAGCTCGGCTTCGGGGGCCGCGTCGTTGGAGCCGAGGGTCACTACGTAGCGGAAGCCGGCGGCCGCCGCCTCGTAGCGCCCCTGCAGGAAGTCCCGCAGGGCGCCCTCCCGGGCCGCCTGTCCCTCGGCGCCCCCGGAGGGGGCGGCAGCCGACGAACCCTCCAGCGCCGCGCGCGCGGCGGCCCGCTGGGCCTCCGTCAGCTGGGGCTGCTGGGACCAAGCGTTCAGGCCGAGGAGGCAGGCGAGGGCGAACAGGCTCAAGGCCGCCTCGCGGGGCGGCTCGGGCGCGCCGGCTTCCGAGCGGGGACCGGTTCCTCATCGGGGTCGACCTCGATGCCGGCCGGGACGATATGTTCCAACTTCTTGGGGATGCGGGCTTCGATGCTGGACAGGTAGACCCGGGCGTAGTCGAATTGTCCGGCGTTGATCATCCGGGCGGCCTGCGGGAGCTTCTCATAGAGCTCCGCCACGCGAAGCCCGTCGGCGGAGGCCTTGTCGAGCGCGTCCTTGACCCGGTTGTACAGGCCCTTGAGCTCGGCCTTGCGCACCCCGTCCAGGCCGCGTTGCATGGGTTCGGCCAAGGCGGGCTTGGACCTGATGGCGGGGTAGCGCCAGACCTGATAGGCGT
>JACRDU010000158.1 GCA_016218495.1 Elusimicrobiota bacterium | reverse complement strand
TCGGCGCGGGTAGCGCCGACCCCGAGCGGACCCCCACGGGGTTCGCTCGATCCTTTGGGGGCCCTCCGCCGTGCCTCTTTCAGGCTCATTCTGTGTTGGAATCGCCCGGATTTCAGGCTCATTCTGTATTGGACAAGTCTCGGAGTTCCGCCGTGCGCGGGAATGGCGTATAATCCCCCCGTGGCAGCCATCCTCCTCATCGATGACGACCAGGTCGTGCGGGACATGCTCGCCGAGGCGTTGACTGCGGCGGGACATGAGGTGCGTTTGGCGCGGGACCCCGCGGAGTGCCGCGCCGTCCTGGCCCAACGGCGCCCGGACCTGGTCATCAGCGACATCATGATGCCCGGCGGAGGGGGGGCGGGTGTGCTGGCGGCGCTTGAAGCGGCCGGCCTTGCGAACCTCCCTTTGGTCGTATTCTCGTGCGTCTCAGACGAGCAGATGAGGGCGGTGTTCCCGGAGACGCCGCGGCGGCGCTATGTCCTGAAGACGGCCTCGCCCGGGGAACTGCTGAAGCTGGTAGGTTCCCTCCTCTCCGGATTATGACGGTTCAGACGGAGGGCGCAGCACGCCCACTGGTCGTCGTGGCCGAGGACGACGCCGCCTTCGCCGGCGTCCTCGACGACCGGCTGCGCGCGGCCGGGCTCGATGTGATTGTCGTCGGAACCGCGGTCGCCGCATTGCAGGCAGTCCGTGTCCGGCGGCCGGCATTGCTCGTCTTGGACATCCAGATGCCGGGGTTCGGGACCGGCCCCGACGCGCTCGGCGTGCTCAGGAAGGACGACGCGTTCCGTACCCTCCCGGTCGTGGTGATGACCAGTCTTCGGGAGCAGGAGGCCCTTCGGATGCTTCCCGAGGGCGACCCCCAACTCGCTTTGGTGCTCAAACCTCTGGATTGGGGTCTATTCTCCGCCGCGGTCAAGCGCGTGACGGGAGCGGGCGCTTGACCGTGCTGCGCGTCCTTATGGTGGACGACGACGCCCGCCTTGCGGGCATGGTCAAGGACGCCCTCGAGGCGCAGGGCTACCGCTTCGCGTCGGCCCGCACGCTGCGCGAGGGGCGTGCGCTCCTTAAGGCCGACCTGCCGGACGTCCTCATCCTCGACCGTTCCCTTCCCGACGGCGACGGTCTGGACCTGTGCCGCGAGGTGAAGGGGTCGCCCCGGAACCGTGCGCTGCCCGTCCTCTTCCTCTCGGCGCGCCGGGCCTGGCCGGAGAAGGTCCTGGGCCTCGAGGTGGGCGCCGATGACTACCTCGCCAAGCCGTTCCGCGTCGAGGAGCTCTTCGCGCGCTTGAGGGCGCTGGTGCGGCGCTGCCGTCCGCCGGAGGGGCCGGTGGTCTCGGCCGGCCCCGTGCGGGTCGATGCCGCGATGCGCCTGGCCTCGGCGGCCGGGAAGAAGCTGGATTTGACCCGCCTCGAGTTCGACCTGTTGTCCGCCCTGCTGGCCAGCCCGGGCCGCGTGCTGACGCGGCGCCAGCTGCTGGAGACCGTCTGGGGCTACGGGCCGGAGGTCGACATCACCACCCGTGTCGTAGACACCGCCGTCCTGGGACTGCGCAAGAAGCTCGGCACCCACGCCGCCGGTCTGGAGACCGTGCCCGGCTTCGGCTACCGCTGGACGCTGACCGAATCCTGACCGCGCGCTGATTCGTTCCTGGCGCGCGGGACCCATACTCTCGGTATGGCCGCATGCGCTGCCGGGTTCGCCGGGCGGGGAGAGGGCGACGCAGCCCTTTTCAAGGTCTTGGCCGCCTCCATGGCCGCTCTGACGCTGCTGCTCTGGGTCCTGCTCGGCGGGCCGTTCCGGCCGGCGGGAGCCCTTGCCCCGAATGACTTCGACCTGACCGAGGTCCCCTCCTCGGCGCCCGCTCCGGGAGAGGCCGCCCCGCGCTACCTTTCGCGCGCCGAGCGCGAAGCGGACGCCCGCTTGGCCCTGGCGGGGCCGAGCTTGGGCGAGGCCGCCGCGCCGACCCCCGTCTCCCTGGCCCCCGGCGCTCCGGGTGTAAGCGGGAACGGCGAGGCGCGCGCACAGGAGCCGAACTATGACCGCCGCCAGGCGGCGGCCGAACTGGACCGCCTCTCGGCGCTATTCGACCGGGTCGCGGCGAAGGAGCCGGTGGCGCGGGCGCTCGCCAAGGAATTCGCCGGGATGAAGAGCTTGGCTCCGCTGCGCGAGCGCTATGCGAAGGACGGCGACGCGGCCGCGTTCCTCCGCGGCGCGGCGCGCTCCGCCGAGGTGCGCCGGACGGTCAAGCGCTATGCGGCCGACGCTGATGCCTGGCGCGCCGCGGTGACCTTCCTCCTACAGGCCGTACCGGGGGCGCCCAAGCCGCTCTACGCCGAGCTGAAGCGGTTCCTCCTCGCGGACCGGGACGCGGCGGGCTTCGTCGCCGAGGTCTCCGCGTCCATCGTCCCCAGGGCGGGGTGGCTGCTCATGGGCGCCGTGCGGCCCGGGCAGGACCTGAGCGCCCTGAAGGGGCTCGGGGACGAGTTGATGGGGCTGGTCGGCATGCCGGGCCCGCCCCCTATCGCCAACTGAAGAACTGCCTGGGAACCCGCCGGTAGAAGTCATCGGCCCCAAGGTGCAGGCGCAATGCGCGCAGTGTCGGCTCCTGGCTCCGGTAGGCGCGGTTCGCCTCCGCCAGCACGGCCTGGAGTTCCCGGTCGAGGTCCAGCTTGTGCGTGACCGAGGGGCGCGGCCTGCCGGCCGCCTCGGGACGGAGCGGGATCATCGCTTGGACGGCCTCCGGGAGTCCGGCCGAGATGAAGGGAATCCCGCGCCGGGCGGCCTCGGGGGCCACCGCGTCGTGCACGGCCATGTGGTCCGGATGGCCGT
>JACRDU010000159.1 GCA_016218495.1 Elusimicrobiota bacterium | reverse complement strand
GAGATGATCATGCCGGGCGACAACACGGAGTTCGACGTGGAGCTGATCACGCCGATCGCGATGGAGAAGGGCCTGCGCTTCGCGATCCGCGAGGGCGGCCACACGGTCGGCGCCGGCGTCGTCGGCGAGATCAAGGAGTAACGCCGGGATGGGAGACCGTCACATCACGACGTTGGCCTGCGGCACCTGCAAGAACAAGAACTACTACTTCTCCCACACGAAGAAGAAGCAGTACAAGGTCGAGATCAAGAAGTTCTGCCGGGCCTGCGGCAAGCAGACCCCGCACAAGGAGAGCAAGTAAGGCCTCCGCAAGCCGGGGCGGGCGGCACGCCGCCCGCCCCGGACGATTTCGGACGCACGCAGCACTTTGGGGGCGAAGTGTTACGGTAGCACAGCGGTCTCCAAAACCGTGAGCCTAGGTTCGACTCCTGGCGCCCCCGCCAGATTTCGCAGCTGGAAGGACCCAATGGAAACGATGCCCGACCCGGTGACGTTCACTAAAGAAGCCTATCTTGAGCTCAAGAAGTCGAGCTGGCTGACGCGCCAGCAGGCGACGGGCTCCACGATGGTCGTGCTGGCGATAGTCGGCGTGGTCGCCGTCTACATCAGCGGGGTCGACTTCATCCTCTCCATCATCATGCGCGCGCTCCTGGGAGGCCGTTAGCCATGGTCGAGACAGCAGACAGGGGTTGGTACATCGTCCATGTGCAGTCGGGCTGGGAAGACAAGGTCAAGGGCACGCTCCAGACCAAGGTCACGACCGAGAACCTGCAGGGCAAGATCCACCAGATCCTGGTCCCGACCGAGGACGTCGTCGAGGTGAAGAAGTCCAAGAAGAAGGTCACCAAGCGCAAGTTCTTCCCGGGCTACATCCTGCTCGACATGACCGTCGACAACGAGACCTACTGGGCCGTGCGCAACATCAACGGGGTCACCGGCTTCCTCGGGGAGCCCAAGCCGCGGCGCCTGCCGGACGCCGAGGTCCAGGGCATCCTCGACCTCACCAACGCCACCGGCGGCAAGCCCAAGCCCGCCGTCCAGTTCGAGAAGGGTGAGAACGTCCGCATCACGGAAGGCCCGTTCCGCCACTTCATCGGCGTCGTCGAAGAGGTCAACGAGCCCAAGGCCAAGCTCAAGGCCATGGTCACCATCTTCGGGCGCCCCACCCCGGTGGAGCTCGATTTCCTGCAGGTGGAGAAGCTCTAGATTTTCGTAAATCGACCCAGCCGCCTCTGAGGGCGGCGCCACGAGGTCACGGAGGACGTAGATGGCGAAGAAGGTAAAGACCCAGATAAAGCTGCAGATCCCTGCAGGGCAGGCGAACCCCGCCCCGCCCGTCGGCCCGGCGCTCGGCCAGCACGGCGTGAACATCATGGACTTCTGCAAGCAGTTCAACGAGCGCACGAAGGCGAACGAGGCCGGGATGATCATCCCGGCGGTCATCACGGTCTACGAGGACCGGACCTTCACCTTCATCACCAAGATGCCGCCGATGTCGGCGCTCTTGAAGAAGGCCGCCGGGCTGGCGAAGGCCTCCGGCGAGCCGAACCGCAACAAGGTCGGCAAGATCACCCGGGCCCAGGCCCTCGAGGTGGCGAAGACCAAGCTGCCCGACCTCAACACCAACGACGTCGAGCAGGCCCTGCTGATGGTCCGCGGGACCGCGCGCTCGATGGGCATCGAGATCGGGGACTAGGGGGGACGATGGGAAAGAGATTCGAAGCGGCCCTCAAGGAACTCGACCGCGCCAGGCTGTACTCGCTCGACGAGGCGGCGGCGCTGGTGAAGAAGACGGCCACGGCCAAGTTCGACGAGTCCATCGAGCTGCACGTGCGCCTGGGGATCGACCCGCGCCAATCGGACCAGAAGATCCGCGGCACGGTGCCGCTGCCCCACGGGACCGGCGCGTCCCGCCGCGTAGCTGTCATCACGAAGGGCGAGAAGGTCAAGGAGGCCCAGGCCGCCGGCGCGGACGTCGTCGGCCATGCGGAGCTCATCGAGGAGATCGAGAAGGGCAAGTTCGACTTCGACGTCCTCGTGGCCTCGCCGGACGTGATGAAGGACCTCACCAAGCTGGCGAAGGTCCTCGGGCCCCGCGGCCTGATGCCGAACCCCAAGAGCGGCACGGTCACGCCCGACATCGCCAAGGCCGTCAAGGAGCTCAAGGCCGGCAGGGTGGAGTTCAAGAACGACGACTTCGGCATCGTCCACCTCGCGGTGGGCAAGAAGTCCTTCGCGCCCGAGCAGATCGCGGCCAACGCGAAGACCGTCCTCACCAGCCTGCTGCGCATGAAGCCCTCCGCCGCCAAGGGGATCTACATGCGGAGCATCACGCTGTCCTCGACGATGGGGCCCGGCGTGAAGGTCGCCGTCTCGGACAAGTTCTAGACCGTCCGGACGCAAAGAGAAGGCCCCCGGGGACTCCCCGGGGGCTTTCCTTTATATAGTGCTCAGTCCCCGCCCGGCTCCGGCGGCGCTCCGGGAGGCTGGTCGCCCGGGGTCGGGCCGCGTCCCCTGGGCGGGCCGCCGCCGGGTGCGCCGCCCTCGTGCCACATCTCGGGCGGGAAGCGGCCGGGGCCCTCCTCCTCTTCGCCGGGCGCCCCGCGGCCGCCGCCGCGCTTGAAGCGCTCCTTGATGGTCTCGCGGCGCTCCTCGCGCCGCTCCATGCGGCGCTCCCCGCGCTCGCGGCGGCGCATGCGCATCATGTCGAACTTGTCCTTCTGCTCGATGGTGAGGTGCTGGCGGATGCCCTCTTCGAGGCGGCGCATCTCCTCCTGCATGCCCTTGGCGGCCTCGCGCATCTTCTCCTGCAGCGCCTTCATCTCCTCGCGCTTGGACTTGGAACGCTTGAAGGAGTCCTCCACCTCGCCGCGCACCTTATCCTTCTGCTTGGCGTCGAGCTCCAGCCCCTCCGTCAGCCCCTGCAGCATCCGCTCCGGGGACATGTCGGGACCTTCCTCATGGGCTTCCCCGGGAGGGCCTTCGCGCCCCTCGGCGGCGGCTCCGGCGCAGAAGAGGACGGGCAGGCATAGGAACAGCAGGGTCTTCATAGGGAAATCCTCCTGACCCCAGGAGTCTAACCCCCGCTCCTCCGCGAGTCAACACCCCGGCCGGGGACAATCCCAAAGGCCGGGTAAAATCCGCTGGAGGACCATTGATTTCTTCTGGTTTTGGTGGTAAATGATGCTGTGCTCACACGTTGCCCGGGCTGCAGCAAGCCCGTAGAAGAGGCCGACGACATCTGTCCGCACTGCCAGCGGGACTTCACCGCCCCTGTCAAACGGAAGATGGAGCTCGAGCCCGAACCGCCTCCGGAATCGCCCCGGGAGGAGCCGCCCGAGGAAAAGCCCCGGCCGAGGCCCGTCCTGGCGGAGAAGCCGCCGCCGGCACGGACGTCCTCTCCGCGCCTGGAGGAAAGGCCTCCCGCGCCGGTCCCCGTCCCCTCGCGCGACTTCGACAGCACGCCGGCCTATGTGCCGGGGGGCTACGAAACCACCTCCGACCCCTACAAATATACCGCCGCGAAGTCGCGCCCTTCATGGCATTGGATCGCCCTGGCCGCCGTCTGCGGGATAGGCTTGGCCCGCTACTCCCAGAAGGCGCCCCCGGCCACCCAGCCCCCCGCGCAGAAGGCGCCCGAAGCCGAGAAGCCGGTCACCCCCGCCGCCGCGGCCGTCATCAACCCCATCTCCGACGCCAAGGACGCCGCCGCCATGCAGGCCGCGGCGCAACTCACGGCGGCGGCAGGCCTCGGCCAACCGGTCCCGCCGGCCCCGCCCAAGCGCCGCCCCGCCCCGAAGCCGGCCCGGCCCGCGCCGGATGCGGAACCGGCCCCCCAGGCGGCGGACTCCCCGTCCCCCTTCGACGACGGCGGGTCCAAGCCGCGCGGCTCCTCCTCGGAATGGCGCATGCGCGGGACCATCTTCGACCTCATCACCGCGGAACCGGTCGGGCGGGCGGAGGTCATCTTCACCGACCCGCGCAACGGGCGCCCTTTCAGGACCGGGACCGACATGAAGGGCAACTACCGCGCGACCCTGCCGGTGACCGAGAACGGCTACGACCTGACCATCCGCCACGAGAAATACGAGCCGAAGTACTTCGAGGACGGCGTCCCCTCCTACCGGAAGCTGGGCATGGAGGAGCGCCAGAAGCACGCCGACGGCTTCATGAAGGTGCTGCAGAACAAGGACCTGGTGCGCGCCGAGAGCGGAGAGGTGCTGCAGCGCGACTTCGTCCTCATCCCGCTCGAGCGCTGAGACCCCTTGACGCTCGGCGGGCCCACCGTTAACCTTGTGTCACTGCTCCCCGGAGGCCCCCTCATGCTCAAGACCCTGAGACTCTCCCTCGCCGTCCTGCTCTTCGCCGGCCCCGCCTGCGCCCAGATGCCGGCCAAGGACTGGAAGGCGGCCGTCGAGGCGGCGCGCCCGCAGTCGGCCACCCCCGCCGCGGCGCCCCAGCAGGCGGGAGCCTCCCAGCTCGCGGCCGTCCCCTCGGCCTCCCCGGCCGCCGCGCCGGCCGCCGCCGCGGACCCCAACCAAGCCTCCGTCGTCGTCTCCCCCCCGCGCGCGCCCTCCGAGGAGCGCCAGGAGCTCGACAAGCTCACCGCCGAGAACTCGCTCGTGTCCCAGGAGGTGGCCAAGAGGCTCAAGGCGCTCATCGCCGAGAAGGAGGAGCTGCGCATCAAGGCTGAGCTGCAGGCGGAGAAGACCAAGGCCGACCTCTCCAAGCTCGACGCCGAGTTCCAGCGCCTCTCGCTGGAGAACAGGATGCTCGAGGAGAAGAACAAGCGCTCCATCGAGGACCTGACCAGCGCCCAGAAGCGCCTGGCCGCCGAGAACGCCCTCGACGAGGAAAAGAGCAAGAAGGAGCTCGCCGAGCTGCGCCAGTCCAAGGAGAAGCTGCAGTTCGAGAACGACCGCCTGCGCGAGACCCTGCGCGCCGAGGAGATGAAGAACCAGTCCGAGAAGCAGGCGCTGGACCTGGAGGGGGCGCGGCTGGGCATAGAGTCGATGCGCATGAAGTCCGAGCGCGACAAGCTCGAGGACAAGCTGGCCCGGCTCAAGACCGAGCTGGAGGAGCGCGCCAAGAAGGAGGAGTGGCGCAACGAGGCCAACAAGGAGCCGGTCGTCCTCAAGGACCCCTTCAAGAGCGGGGTCTTGACGGTCTCCGACCGGCGCATCTCCCTCAACGGCGTCATCATGAAGGGCGTCTCCGACTACGTCTCCGAGCGCCTGGACTTCTACAACAACGTCTCCTCCGACCCGGTGTTCCTCGTGATCGACCGCTGCCCGGGCGGCTCGGTGATGGAGGGCTACCGCATCGTGAAGGCCATGCAGGCCTCGCGCGCCCCGGTCCATGTCGTGGTCAAGTCCTTCGCGGCCTCGATGTGCGCCGTCATCACCACCCTGGCCGCGCGCTCCTACGTCTACCCCAACGCCGTCATCCTCCACCACCAGATGTCCACGGTGCTCTGGGGCAACATGACCCAGACCAAGGAGCAGCTCGAGATCGCCCGCGAGTGGTGGCGCCGCCTCGCCGACCCGGTGGCGAAGAAGATGGGGACCGACCTCGACGGGCTCGTGAAGCGGATGTACGCGAAGAACTCCGACGGGGACTGGGAGGAGTTCGGGGACCGCGCCGTAGCCGTCCACTGGGCGACCGACGTGGTCGAGGAGATCCAGGAGACCGGCGTGCGCAAGCGGCCCGACGACGAGAAGAAGCCCAACCCCGGCCTGAACCCCTGGGCGCTCGACGAACGCACCGACGAGAAGGGCGAGCGCTACGTGCGCCTGCCGCGCCTGGACCCCTTCGACCTCTACTGGATCTACAACCCGGACCGCTACTACCGCTAGTGACCAGCGCCGTCCTGGCCGCCTTGCTCCTGGCGGCCCCGGCCCCGGCGGCCGAGGGCGCGAAGCCCTCGGCCGCCGTCCTCTTCAAGCAGGGCATGGACGCGAAGATGCACGGGGACTACACGGCGGCCCTGGCGGCCTTCACGAAGGCGATGCAGGAGTACGAACGCCTGCCCGGGGCGCACCTGGCCCGCGGCCTGACCTACCTGGACGCGATGATGGCGCAAGGCCGCTACGAGCATTACCTGAACGCCGAGAAGGACCTGGTCATCGCCGTCGACGAGGCCCCGCGCAACCCGCTGGCCCTGTCGGGCCTGGGGCTCGTGCGCGCCCTCAACGGCGACCGCCGCGGCGAGGTCAACATCGCGCGCGCCTCCGCGGTCCGGGACACCCTGCCGGCCTACGGGTATGCGGCGCAGGGGCGCTTCCATCTCGAGGACAGCGAATGGAAGGACGCCGTCATCGCCTACCGGAAGGCCTTCCTGACCTCCCCGCAGGACCATCCGCTGCGCGAGTTCATCCGGCGCGAGATGCTGGTGGTGCGCGACCGCGTCCGCATCCGCCGCGACCCCGTCGAGGCGCCCAAGGCCGAGAAGGTCGAGTTCGAGCCGGACCCCTACCTCGAGGCCCTCGCCTCCGCCGACCCCGAGGAGCGCGCCGCCGCGGCCAAGGAGCTGGGGCGCCCCGGCCTCGACGCCGCCATCGAACCGCTCTCAGCCCTGCTCAAGGACCCCGAGCTCGAGGTCCGGGCCACCTGCCTGCAGTCCTTGGGGCTCATCGGCGAACCCAAGGCGGTGTCGGCCATCCTCCCGTTCCTCGGCGAGAAGTCGAAGTACATGCGCGCGCTGGCCGTGCGCGCCCTGGGGAATATCGGCTCCGAGAGGGCGCGCAAGCCCCTCAACGAGCTCATCAAGGCGGAGAAGGAGGCCCTGGTCCTGGCCGACGCGAAGAAGGCCGTCAATGAGATCGACAACGCCGCCTACACGATGAAGATGGACATGGACCTGCTGATGGAAGAGCTGTCGGCGGGGAAGTAGCGATGCTCGCGGAATTGAAGACGGTGTCCCAGCCGGCGGGACAACCCGGGACCCGGCGCTGGTTCGCCGACGAGGAGATGGACCTCATCGTCTGGTACACCCCCGACGGGAACCTCGATGGCTTCCAGCTCTGCTACGACAAGGGCGGAAACGAGCGGGCCCTCACCTGGAAGGCGGGGGGCTCGGTCGTCCATTGCGCGGTGGACCAGGGCGAAGACCTCCCCACCGATAACCGCACTCCCATCATGGCCCCGGACGGGCGCCCGTCCGTGGGGCGCGTGCTCGAGGAGTTCGAGGAACGCGGCGCCGAGCTGCCCACCGACCTACGCACCCTCGTCGCGGAAAAGATACGCACGGTGTCAGTCTTTTAGACGTTAGACTCCCGCGGAGTCTAACGTCTAAAAGACTGACACCCTATGACACCCTATTCTTCGGCTACGCGGCGGGGGGGACGGCCGGCGGCCAGCCAGGAGAGGTACTCCTGGATGAACGGGTCTAGCTCGCCGTCCATCACGGACTGGATCTGGCTGGTCTCGTGGCCGGTGCGCAGGTCCTTGACCAGCTGATACGGCATGAAGACGTAGGACCGTATCTGCGAGCCCCAGCCGATGGCCATCTTGTCGTCGTAGTGCTTCTCCAGCGCCGAGCGCTTCTTGTCGAGCTCGATCTGGTAGAGCTTGGCCTTGAGCATCTTCAGGCAGTTCATGCGGTTCTGCAACTGCGAGCGCTCGGTCTGGCAGGCCGCCACCAGGCCGGAGGGGAGGTGGCGCATCCGCACCGCCGTCTCGACCTTGTTGACGTTCTGGCCGCCGGCGCCGCCGGAGCGGAAGGTGTCCACCTCGACGTCGGAGTCCTTCACCTCGATGTCGATGTCTTCTTCGATGTCGGGCAGGACGTCCACCGCCGCGAACGAGGTGTGCCGGCGCTTGTTCGAATCGAACGGGGAGATGCGCACCAGGCGGTGGACCCCCGTCTCGCACTTGAGCAGCCCGTAGGCGTTCGGGCCGCGCACGAAGGCCGTGACGCTGCGCACCCCGGCCTCCTCCCCCTTCGCCAGGTCCTGGACCGCGAACTCGAAGCCCTGGGCTTCCGCCCAGCGCGTGTACATGCGCAGCAGCATGTCGGCCCAGTCGCAGGCCTCGGTGCCGCCCGCCCCGGCGTTGAGCGAGAAGATGGCGTCGGACTTGTCGAACTCCCCGGAGAGCTTGATGCGGGCGTCCAGCGCGCCCACCGCCTTCTGCACGGCCGGCAGGTGCCTCTTGGCCTCGGCGAGCTCGGCGGCGTCGTCGGCCTCGCGAGCGAGCTCCACATGGGCGAGCAGGTCCTCGAGCAGGCGGCGGGCCGTCTCGTATTCGGCCAGGAGCTTCTTGAGGTCGTTGAGCTCCTTGGACTTGGTCTTGGCCTTGGCCGAATCCGCCCAGAAGGCCGGGTCGGCGGCCGCCTCTTCGCGGGCCGCTATGTCGGCGCGCTTAGCGTCCATGTCGAGCAGGCGCGCGGCGGTGGCCAGGCGCTCCGACTCCGCCCGGAGCGCGTTCTCGATCTCCGTGAATTCCTGTCCGGCCATCGCTACCTCGCCGCCTCCATCGCCGCCCCCAGCGTGCGCGCATGCAGGGCCGCCGTCTTCGCCGGGTCCTCGGCGTAGCCGCCGCCGAGCGTCACCGCCAGCGGCACGCCCCGCTCGCGGCACAGGCGCGCCACCATCCGGTCCCTCTCCAGCAAGCCGGCCTCGCTCAGAGCGAGGCCGCCGAGCAGGTCCCCCTCCCACACGTCGACGCCGGCCTGATAGACGACGAGCTCCGGGCGGCGGGCGAGGAAGGCGGCCAGCTCCTCTTCGAGGATTCTAAGATATTTGGCGTCGCCGGTCCCGGCGGGGAGCGCCACGTCCCGCGTGGAGGCCTGCCTAACAGCCGGGTAGCCGTCGGCCTGGTGCAGCGACAGCGTGAAGAGACCGGGCTTCCCCGCCAGGATGGACGCCGTTCCGTTGCCCTGGTGGACGTCGAGGTCGACGACCGCCGCCCGGGAGACCTTCCCGGCCGCCTGAAGCTCCAGCACGGCGGCCGCCAGGTCGTTGAGGAGGCAGTAGCCTTCGCCGTGGTCGGCGAAGGCATGGTGGGCCCCGCCGCCGATGTGCAGCCCGACGCCGCCGTGCAGAGCGTCGCGGCAGGCCTCGAGCGTGCCGCGCACGCACAGGCGGTGCGCCAGCGAGAGCGCCGGGGACCAGCGCAGCTCGAGCAGGGCCTCCTCCTCGGGCGTCAGCCCCCCCGACACCGCCTTCGCCGTCCAGCCGGCGGTGTGGGCGCGCAGCAGCTCTTCGGCGGACGGCAGCTCGGGGGCCGCCAGCTCCGTGCGGCGCAGCAGCCCGTCTTTGACCAGCGCGTCGGCGGTCATCGCGAACTTCCGGGTCGGGAAGCCCTCCGAGCCCTGGTCGACGGTGTAGGCCGGGGAGAACCAGGCCCTCACACGCGCCGCCGCCAGGCCGCGGCGGCCAGGGCCGCTGAGGCCAGCAGGGCCCCGACCCCCAGCCAGTCGCCCGAGCGCGCGTAGGGAGAGCCCTCCGGGAACGGGTCCTCGGCGGGCATGGCGACGTCGAGCCGGCCCCTGGTCATCACCGGGGCGCTGGCGACGACGACGCCCCAGGGGTCGATGACGCCGGAGACCCCGGTGTTGGCCGAGCGGACGACGAAGGTCCTGGTCTCCACGGCGCGGAAGGCGTTGGTCTGGAAGTGCTGGGCCGGTCCCCAGGTGTCCTTGTACCAGCCGTCGTTGGTGAGGTTGAGCAGGACCCGGGCCCCACGGGCGGCGTCCGCGAGGGCGAGCCGCGGGAACACCGCCTCGTAGCAGAGGTTCGGCGCGGCCGGGCCCAGCGGGGTGTCCCAGAGCGGCTGCTCGGACGCGCCGGCGTCGAAGTCCCCCATCTGGGACAGGATGCCGATGAAGGGCTGGATGAGGGAGCGCAGCGGCACGAACTCGCCGAACGGCACCAGGCGCCGCTTCGCGTACAGGGCGGAGGCGGTCCCGTCCGGCTCGACCAGCACCGCCGCGTTGTGGCGGCGCCCGGCCACGTCCGCGATGGCGCCCACGGCCATCGGGGCCCCCGCCCGGGCGGCGCGCTCGGCCATCCAGGAGGAGTTCTCCGGGTCGTCGAGCCAGCCCGGCAGCGCCGACTCGGGCCAGACCACCAGCGAATCCGGCGGCACCGGAGCCAAGAGCAGCCCCTCGAAGCCGGCGCGGATCTCGGCGGCGAACGACCCGTCCCATTTGCGGTACTGGTCGATGTTGGGCTGGAGCACGACGGCCGTCGGACCGCGGTGCGCGGCGGCCCGGAAGTCGTGCCGGGCCCCCATGGCGAAGAGCCCGTAGCCCAGGCAGCCGGCGGCAAGCCCGGCCGGGGCCAGCAGGCCGGCGGCGGCGAAGACGGCCTCCTTGCGCGGCCGAGAGCGGGCCGCCCAGAAGCCCGCCAGCGCGGCGTTGAAGGCGATGATGACGAAGCCCAGCGCATGCGGCCCGGCCAGGGCGCCGACCTGGACCAGGGCCTCGTGGCGCCACTGGGTGTAGGCGAGCAGGTCCGCTCCCAGTCGCGGCGTCCAGCGCAGCGAAGCGTGCTCGAGCGCGGTCCACAGCACGGCCCAGGCCCAGGGGCGGGCGGCCTCGGGGCAGCGCGCCGCCGCCGCGCGTCCCGCCGCGGCGAACAGCCCCCAGTTGAGGCCGAGCACCGCCGTCAGGGCCGCCCAGGCGACCAGCGACGACATCAGGCCCATCCCCGCGAAGCGGCAGGTGAGGAAGATCCAGTGCAGCGCCGTGCCGGCGAAGGCCGCGCCGAAGACGAGGCCGGCCCGCCCGGCCGCGGCGGCCGACGGGGCCCGGGACGCATGGAGGATGAGGACGGCGGGAGCGAACCAGGCCAGGGGGCAGAGGCCGGGCTTGGGCAGGGTCAGGGCCAGCGCGGCCCCGGCCAGCCCCGGCCCGAGGAGCCCGGCTAGGCCTGGGTGCCGTGGCACTTCTTGTACTTCTTGCCCGAGCCGCAATGGCAGGGGTCGTTGCGCCCGATCTTCTGGATGGTCTTGGGCACGACGGGCTTGCCCCCCGCTTTGAACAACGGGGAGCGCGGCGGCACCGCGGGGGCGGGGGTCCGCGGCCCGGCGGGGGCGGCGTCGGACCCGGCGTCCGCGGACCCCTCAGCGTCGGGGTGGACGGCGGCCGCCGGCGGCGGGGGCGGCGGCCGGCGCGGGGCCTGGATGCGGTACAGGTATTCGACCGTCTGCGAACGGATGCGGTCGCGCATCGCCTCGAACAGGGCGAAGGTCTCCTTCTGGAACTCGATCTTGGGGTCCTTCTGGCCGTAGGCGCGCAAGTGGATGGACTTCTTCACATGGTCGAGGTCGTAGAGGTGGCCCTTCCAGTTCTGGTCGATCATCTGGAGCAGCACCATCTTCTCGATCTCGCGGAAGTCCCAGCCGGCGAAGTCCGTGCCGGAGCGCTTCTCGTAGTGCGCCTTCGCGCCGGCGAGCAGTGAGGCGCGCAGCTCGTCGCGACCCCGGTCGGCGGCCTCCTTGGGGTCCCAGTCCGTCCCGAAGGTCTTCTTGAGCCGCAGGGCCAGGGCGTCGAGGTCCCACTGGTCGGGGCGGCGGTCCTCGGGGCAGCACTCGTCGACGGCCGTCTCGACCTCCTCGTCGACCATCAGGTCGATGTGCGCGCGGACCGCGGCGTTGTCGAGGATGAGGTTGCGCAGGTGGTAGATGTTCTCGCGCTGCTTGTTCATCACGTTGTCGTAGTCGAGCAGCTGCTTGCGGATGTCGAAGTTGTGGGTCTCGACCCGGCGCTGGGCGCCCTCGATCTGGCGGCTGACCAGCGGGGACTCGATGGGCTCGTCCTCGGTCATCCCGAGCTTGGCCATCAGGCCCTGGATGCGCTCCGAGCCGAAGAGCCTCATCAGCTCGTCGTCGAGCGCCAGGTAGAAACGCGTCTCGCCCGGGTCGCCCTGGCGGCCGCAGCGGCCGCGCAGCTGGTTGTCGATGCGCCGCGCGTCGTGGCGCTCGGTGCCCATCACGTAGAGCCCGCCCAGCCCGACGACGGCCTTGGCGTCCTCGGGGTCGTTCGGGGTGCCGCCGAGGACGATGTCGGTGCCGCGGCCGGCCATGTTCGTCGCGATGGTGACGGTGCCCTTCTTGCCCGCCTGCGCGATGATCTGCGCCTCCATCTCGTGGTACTTGGCGTTGAGCACCTGGTGCGGGACGCCCTTCTCGCGCAGCATCGCGGCCAGCTGCTCGGACTTCTCGATGGAGCGCGTGCCCACGAGGATGGGGCGCGAGCGTCGCCAGTTCTCCTCGATGTCGGCCACGATGGCCCGCCACTTCGCGCGCTGGTTCAGGTAGACGATGTCGGCGTTGTCGGAGCGCGAGTTGGGCCGGTTGGTCGGCATCTCGACGACGCCGAGCTTGTAGATCTCCTCGAACTCGTCGGCCTCGGTCATCGCCGTGCCGGTCATGCCCGAGAGCTTGTCGTACATCTTGAAGAAGTTCTGGAAGGTGATGGTGGCGAGGGTCTGGTTCTCCTCGCGCGGGACGATCCCCTCCTTCGCCTCGACGGCCTGGTGCAGCCCCTCGGACCAGCGCCGGCCCGGCATCAGGCGCCCGGTGAACTCGTCGACGATGACGACCTCGGGGCCGGTCTCGCCGGGCTTCACCACGTATTCGACGTCGCGCTTGTAGAGGTGGCGGGCGCGCAGGGCCTGCGTGATGTGGTGGACCCAGGCGCCGGAGAGGTCGTCGTAGAGGTTCTCGATGCCGAGCAGCTTCTCGGCCTTCGAGATGCCCTGGTCGGTCAGGATGGCCGTGTGGTTCTTCTCGTCGATCACGGCGTCCCAGCCCTTGCCCAGGTCCTCGCCGGAGTACTTGGCCTGGATCTCCTCTTCCTCGGTGATGAAGCGGGTGGTCAGGTGGGGGACGAGGCGGTCGATGACGACGTAGCGGTCGGTCGACTCCTCGGACGGCCCCGAGATGATGAGCGGGGTGCGCGCCTCGTCGATGAGGATCGAGTCCACCTCGTCGACCACGGCGTAGTGCAGCGGCCGCAGCACGCGGTCGGCGGCGCGCACGACCATGTTGTCGCGCAGGTAGTCGAAGCCGATCTCGTTGTTGGTGACGTAGGTGATGTCGCAGGCGTAGGCGGCGCGGCGTTCCTCGTTCGGGAGGTCGTGCTGGACCGAGGCGACCGTCAGGCCCAGGAAGCGGTACACGGGCCCCATCCACTCCGAGTCGCGCTTGGCCAGGTAGTCGTTGACGGTCACCACATGGACGCCCAGGCCGGTGAGGGCGTTGAGGTAGGCGGGGGCGGTGGCGACGAGGGTCTTGCCTTCTCCGGTGCGCATCTCGGCGATCGAGCCGTGGTGCAGCACCATGCCGCCGAGCAGTTGGACGTCGAAGTGGCGCAGGCCGATGGAGCGGCGCGCGGCCTCGCGGCAGAGCGCGAAGGCTTCCGGGAGGAGCTCGTCGAGCACGGCCTTGCGGGTCTTGAGGCGGACCGCCCGGTCCTCGTGCGCTCCGACCGACGACATCGCGGCGGCCACGCGGGCCTTGAGCTCCGCGGTCCGGCGCGGGAAGGCGTCGTCGGGCATGGCCTTGACCGCGTCCTCGAAGGCGTTCGCGCGCTCCAGGGAGGGGTTGAGCTCCTTGATCCGCCTCTCGCTCGGGGTGCCGATGACGGCGTAGACCAGCTTCTCAATCATGGATTTCTCACTTTCCTTCGCAGAGCTGGACGATGCGCCGCTCGAGCTCGGCGAGGTCGAGCGGCTTGGGCAGGAACGCCTTGGCGCCGAGGAGCAGCGCGTCCTTGACCACGTCCTCGTTGGGGTAGCCGGTGATCATGATGATGGGGGCCTGGGTGCGCGCGGCGAGCTCGGGCAGGGCGGTGATGCCCATGTCGCCGGGCAGGCCGTTGTCGAGCAGGATGCAGTCGAAGGCGCGCGAGGCGACCTGGCGCAGGCCTTCCTCGGCGCTCGCGGCCACCGTCACGGTATGGCCCCGGCGCTCGAGCTGGCGGCGGACCACCTCGGAGACCCCCGCGTCGTCCTCGATGACCAGCACGGCGAGGGAGCGCGTCGGGTCAGCCATCGAGCACCTCCCGCACCCGCGCCGCCAGGGTCTCGGGCGAGAACGGCTTCTGGACGAAGGGCAGCCCCAGGCCGACGGGGCGCGAGCCCGCGTCGGAATGGCCGCTCATGAAGAGCACCTTCATCCCGGGCTTCAGCGGGGCCATCGCCTCGTAGGCCTCGTAGCCCTCGAGGTTGGGCATCATGATGTCGAGCAGGGCGAGGGACACTTCGGCGCCGCGCTCCTTGAAGAGGCGCAGGGCTTCCGCGCCGTCCGCCGCGGCGATGACCTTGTAGCCGAAGCCTTCCAGCGAACGCGCCACGACGGAGCGCAGGGCCCTGTCGTCCTCGGCGACGAGCAGGGTCTCGGAGCCTCGGAGCCTCCGGCTCTGCCCGGATGGGGCGGCGGGCCCGACCCGCTCGATGACGGCGTCCGAGGCGACGGGGAGGAAGAGGTCCACCGTCGTCCCCCGGCCTTCCGAGCGCAGGTCGACGAGGCCTCCGTGGTGGCTGACGATGCCGAACACCACCGAGAGGCCCAGGCCCGTGCCCTGGCCCACGGGCTTGGTGGTGAAGAAGGGCTCGAACACGCGTCCCTGGTGCTCGGGGGCGATGCCGGAGCCGTCGTCGGCCACGCGCAGGCGGACCCAGCGCCCCGGAGCCAGGGTCCCGAGCCGGGACTCCCTCGGGGCGTCGAGCGTGACGGCCTCGGCCGACACCCGGATGGTCCCCTTCCCGCCGATGGCGTCGGCCGAGTTGAGGCAGAGGTTGACCAGGGCCTGCTCGATCTGGGAGATGTCGGCCAGCATCGGCGGCGTCCCGGCGTCGACGGAGGTCTCGAAGGCGATCCTCATGTCGATGGCCGGCCGCAGGACCTTGGTCAGCCGGTCGAAGAGGACCCCGGCGTCGACGGGCGCCCGGTGGGGAGCCCGGCTGCGGCTGAAGGTGAGCAGCTGGGCGACGAGGCCCGCCGCGCGCGCGCAGGAGTCGATGATCTCCTGGGCGTCCTCGGATTCGGGGCGCCCGGGGCCCAACGACTCCTTCATCAGCTGGGCGAGGCCGCCGACGCCGGCCAGGATGTTGTTGAACTCGTGGGCGATGCCGCCGGCCAGCCGCCCAACGGACTCCATGCGCTGGGCCTGGCGCACCTGCTCGTCTTTGAGCCGGAGCTTCTGGGCCGCCTCGCGCCGGTCGGTCACATCCCTGACCGAACCGAGGAAGAGCCGCTTGCCGCCCTCAGTGAAGCAGGCCACGCGCGACTCCACCTCGAAGGGCGCGTGGCCCTTGCGCCGGCACAGGCCGTCGAAGGTCCTGGACTCCCCCGGCCGCATCGCGGCCCAAGCCGCCAGCATTTTCTCGCGGGGAGCGCGGGCTTCGAGGTCGGGGACGGCCATGGCGAGGAACTCCTCGCGCGCGTACCCCAGCAGGGTCGCCGCCGTCTTGTTGACGTCGCGGATGCGGCCTTGGTCGTCGAAAAGGAAGACCGCGTCGGCGGAATCGTCGGCGAGCGTGCGGTAGCGGGCCTCGCTCTCTGCGAGGCGCCTCTTCTCCAAGGCTAGGGCGGTCAGGTCGCGGACCACGATGATGGCGGATTCGGGGCCCTGCGGGATGATCCGGGCTTCGAAGCGGCTCTTGGGACCGTCGGGGAACGGGACGGGCAGCTCGTATTCGTAAAAGACGACCCTCCCCGACCCGATGGTCTTGCGCAGAGCCTTCATGCAGCTCGTCGAGATGTCCGGCGGCATCACATCGGCGATGGAGCGGCCGATGAAGTCCTCCGGGGGCATCGCGAACCGGAAGCCGGCGGGGGCATGGGCGTATCGGTAGACCCCGTTCCCATCCACCTTGAACACCAGGTCCGGGAGCGCCGCGAACAGCGCGTCGGCCAGGGCCTTGTTCTCCTGGGCGGCCCGGAGCGCCGCCTCGCGTTCGGTCACATCCCGGTCGATTCCCCTATAGCCCGTCAGGCGGCCCCCGGCGTCGAGCAGTGGGCGGCCGCTGCATTCCAGCCGGCGGACCGCCCCCTCTTTGGTCAATGCGTCGTGTTCGAGCAGGGAGAAGCCGGACCGGGACGCGGCGTAGCCGGAGAACAGGCCTCCGACACGCTCGCCCTCATCGGGCGGCATGAAGGCGACGACCGGGCGCCCCAGCATCTCGGCCGCGTCGAACCCCAGGACGGCCTTGACGTTCGGGCTGAGATAGACGTATCGGCCCGCCGCGTCCGTCTCCCAGAAGATGTCCGGACAACCCTCGACGAAATCCTGGAAGCGGCGGCCCGGCTCGCAACGCGCGCGCGCGGCCGCGCCGGCCGGGGCGCGCTTCTTGGCTGCCATGGGCGTATTTTGGAACATTTCCGCCCCCCTTTCCACGGCATGGCGCCGAATTGATAGGATGGCCTGATGCAGAAGAAGACCGTCGGCGTCGCCCTGTGCGGCCTGGGCACCGTGGGCCGTGAGGCCGCGCGCCTCCTGTGGGCTGGCCGCGCCCGCTTCTCGGCCCGGCTCGGGGCCGAGCTCCGTCTGGCCTGGGTCTGCGACCGGCAGGCCGCGCGCGAGGCGCGCGCGCTGGGCTTGGGCGCCTCGGTGCGCCGCAGCGCCGATTGGCGCCAGGCCGTCTCGGACCCCTCCGTCGACATCGTCGTCGAGCTCTTCGGAGGGCACGACGAGCCGCGCAGGCTCGTGCGCGCCGCCCTGGCCGCCGGGAAGGGGGTCGTCACCGCCAACAAGCTGCTGCTCTCCCGGCGCTGGGACGAGCTGACCGGCGCCGCGCGGCGCACGGGCGCCCCGCTGCACTTCGAGGCCGCCGTGGCCGGGGGCATCCCCATCATTCGCTCGCTGCGCGACGGCCTGGCCGCGGACCGGGTCGACGAGGTCCACGGCATCCTCAACGGCACCACCCACTTCATCCTGACCGCCATGGCCCATGCCTGCACCCCCTTCGCCGAGGCCGTGCGCGAGGCGCAGCGCCTGGGCTACGCCGAGAAGGACCCGACGCTGGACCTCGACGGCACCGACGCCGCGCACAAGGTGGCCGTCCTGGGGTCCCTGCTGGCCGGGCGCTGGCTCCCCCCCGGCTCCGTCGCGCGCCAGGGCATCACGGGCATCGAGCCCGGCGACATCGCCTGGTGCGTCGCCGAGCTCAAGAGGACGGTGCGCCTGGTGGGCACGGCCGCCGTCAGGCGACGCGGCCCCCGGCCCCTCCTCGAGGCCCATGTCCGCCCGACCCTGCTGCCCCTGCTCCATCATCTGGCGGGCGTGCACGGCGGCCACAACGCCCTGCTGGTGCGCGCCGCCTCGGCCGGCGTGCTGATGTTCTACGGGGCGGGGGCGGGAGCCGGGCCGACCGCCAGCGCCGTGCTGGCCGACGTGCTGGCCGCCGCGGCCGAGGTGCTCTCGGGCCCGGACGCTCCGGGGCGGGCCGGCTCCCTGCCCCAGGGCGGCGGGGCCCCCTGCCTCACGGCCCCCGAGGCGCCCGCGGCCCACTACCTGCGCTTCATGGTCAAGGACGTGCCGGGCGCGCTGGCCCGCATCGCCGGCACCCTCGGGCGCCTGGGCGTCTCCATCGCGCGGGTCCACCAGGACGACCCTCCCGGCGGCTCCAAGCCCGTCCCGGTCCGCCTCGTCACGCACGCCGCGCCCCGCGCCCTCATCGACCGGGCCCGCGGGGCCGTCGCCGCCCTGCCCATCGTCACCGGACCCCACGCCTGCCTGCGCCTATGGCCGTGAGAGCGGGCCTCATCGCGCGCTGGCGCGCCCGCCTGCCGGTCGGCCCGCGCACCCCCGTCGTCACGCTCCACGAGGGTGACACCCCGCTGGTCCCCGCGCCGCGCCTGGCGCGGCGGGCGGGCCTGGGGCCCGAGGCCGTCTGGCTCAAGCTCGAGGGGCTCAACCCCACGGGCTCCTTCAAGGACCGCGGCATGACGGTGGCGGTCTCGAAGGCGCTGGAGGCAGGGGCGCGCGGCGTGCTGTGCGCCTCGACGGGGAACACCGCGGCGTCCGCGGCGGCCTACGCGGCCCGCGCCGGCCTGCGCTGCGTGGTGCTGCTGCCCGACGGCGCAGTGGCGCTCGGGAAGCTCGCCCAGGCGCTGGCGCACGGGGCCGAGGCCGTGATGGTGCGGGGGAACTTCGACGACGCCCTGCGCCTGGCCCGCGGCGCGGCCACCGGCACCTGGGCCCTGGTCAATTCAGTCAACCCGCACCGCATCGAGGGCCAGAAGACGGCCGCCTTCGAGGTCGTCGAGGCCCTGGGCCGGGCGCCCGACTACCACTTCCTCCCCGTCGGCAACGCCGGGAACATCACCGCCTACTGGCGCGGCTACCGCGAGGCGGGAAAGGGCCGGCCCCGGATGATGGGCTGGCAGGCCGCCGGCGCGGCCCCCATCGTGCGCGGCCGGCCGATTCCCGACCCGGAGACCGCCGCCACCGCCATCCGCATCGGCAACCCCGCCTCGTGGAAGGAGGCCCTGGCCGCCCGCGACGAGAGCGGCGGCCTCATCGGGGCGGTCGGCGACGCCGCCATCTTCGCCGCCTACGCCCTGCTCGCCCGCGAGGAGGGCGTCTTCTGCGAGCCCTCCAGCGCCGCCTCCGCGGCGGGCCTGCTGGCCTTCGCGCGCCGAGGGGGCTTCAAGAAGGCGCCCAAGGGCGTGCGCGTCGTCCTAACTTTGACCGGCAACGGCCTCAAGGACCCGAAGTCCGCCGAAACCCTGCCCTCGCGCGTGCGGCGCTGCGCGGCCGACCCGGCCGCGTTCCGGCGGCTGCTGGGGTCCCGGTGAGGACGCCGCGCTCCATCCGCGTCAGCGTGCCGGCGACGACGAGCAACCTCGGCCCCGGCTTCGACACCCTCGGCATGGCGCTGACCCTGCGCATGACGCTGTCCTTGGAGCTGCCCCCCAGCGCCCGCGGCCTGGCGGTGGGCCTGGAAGGCGAGGGGGCCGACCTGGAAGAGACCGGAGACAACCTGGTCGTACGCTCCTTCTTCGCCGGGCTGGGCCCGCGCCGCCTGGCGGGGCGGAGCCCCGCCGTGCCGCGCTTCATGGGGGTTATGGGGAGGCGCGGCCCCCCGGCCCTGGCCTTCCGCATCCGCTCCGAGATACCCGCCGCCCGCGGACTGGGCTCGAGCGCCGCGGCGCGCCTGTGCGGCCTGCTGGCCGCGGCGGCCCTGCGGGGGTGCCGTCCCGCGGACTTCGAGCGCGCCGTCGAGACGGCCGTGTCGATGGAGGGCCACCCCGACAACGCCGTCCCGGCGGCCTACGGGGGCCTGCGCTCCGTCCTGATGGACGGCCCGCGGGCCTTGAGCGTGCTCTGGTCCGTGCCGCGCGGGCTGGGCGTCACCGTCTGCGTGCCCGATTACGAGGTCTCGACCCCGAAGGCGCGCGCCGTGCTGCCCGCCAAGGTCCCGCTCAAGGACGCCGCGGCCAACGCGGCCCGGGTCGCCCACCTGCTCGGCGCGCTGCGCGACGGACGCCTGGGCGACCTGCGCGCCGCGATGCGGGACGCCCTGCACCAGCCCTACCGCGCGAAGCTGCTGCCCGGGTTCCCCGAGGCCTTGCGCGCGGCCTACGCCGCCGGCGCGGCCGGAGCCGCCCTGTCGGGCTCGGGCTCCTCCGTATTGGCCTTCGTCCCCGTCGGCCGCGCCCAGGCCCGCGTGGGCGCCGCCTTCGAACGCGCCTTCGCGCGCGCCGGACGCCGGGCCCGCTCGCTGACGCTCGGCGTCGACCGGCGCGGCGCCTGCGTGGAGACCGCGTGAAGGTCGCCGTGCTGAAGTTCGGGGGCACCTCGGTGGCCGACCCCGAGAAGATCCAGCGCGCCGCGGAGCGCGCCATCGAGATGCGCCGCCAGGGCTACCGCGTCGCCGTCGTCGTCTCCGCCCCCGGCGAGATGACCGACGAGCTCATCGGCCTGGCCAAGCGCGTGGCCCCCGAGCCCGACGAGCGCGAGCTGGCCCACCTGATGTCCACCGGGGAGATCGTCGGCACCTCGCTGTTCGCCATGGCCTGCCGGGCCCAGGGCGCTTTGGCCGTGTCCCTCTCCGGCCCCCAGGCGGGATTCCGCTGCGAGGGCTCCCCGACGGTGTCCGCCATCACCTCCATCCGCCCCCGGCGCGTGCTCGCCGAGATGGCCGCGGGGCGCATCGTGGCCGTGGCCGGCTTCCAGGCCCTGGCTCCCAACGGAGACACGGCCACGCTGGGCCGCGGGGGCTCGGACCTGTCGGCCGTGGCCCTCGCCGCCGTCCTCAAGGCCGAGCGCTGCGACATCTACACCGACGTGAAGGGCGTCTATACCGCCGACCCCCGCGTGGTGCCGGACGCGCGCAAGCTGGCGCGGATCTCCTATGAGGAGATGCTGGAGCTCTCCGGCGCCGGGGCGCAGGTCATGCTGGCGCGCTCGATCGAGGTGGCCCAGCGCTTCCGCGTGCGCCTGCACGTGCGCTCGGCGTTCCAGCCGGTGGCGGGGACCTGGATAGAAGAACTACCGGAGGCAGCGATGGAGAAAGCCCACGTCTCGAGCCTGGCCCACGACGCGTCGGAGGTGCGGCTGACCGTCGTCGGAGTGCCCGACCGGCCGGGCGTGGCCGCCCTGGTGATAGCCGCGCTCGCCGAATCCGGCGTCCCGGTGGACATGATCGTCCAGTCCAGCCCCACGACCCGCGGCGTCAACGACATCTCCTTCATGTGCCCGCGCTCGGGCCTCCGCGCCGCCGCGAAGGCCCTCGAGGCCGCGGCCAAGCGCCTCGGGGCGCGCAAGGTCGACGTCCAGGAGGACGTCGTCAAGATCACCGCGGTGGGAACGGGGTTCCGGCGCTCGCCCAAGGTCGCGGCCGTGATGTTCGACGCGCTGGCCAAGCAGCGCATCAACATCGAGATGATTACCACCTCGGACCTGAAGATCTGCACCGTGGTTTCCAAGGAGCACGCCGACATCGCGCTGCGCGCCCTGCACAAGGCCTTCGGGCTGGGCCGGCGCTAATACAGGGCGCCGCGGCGCTCTTCCACCCAGACCCCGCCGCGGCGGCGGTAGACCGTCCGGCTGTTCTTCGCGGGGTCCGTCGGGTCCACCTCGTAGCGGTCCCACAGCGAGACCTCCAGCACGGCCACCCCGAAGCAGGGGGGCGGCTCCTCCCCCGCTCCGTACTCCGCGCGCAGCCAGGGGGCCGTCCTCTGCCAGAGCTCGCGGGCCGCGGCCGAGGCCGGGACGGCTTCCAGGCGGACCTCGGCCTCCCAGCGCAGCTGCACCCCGCGCCTGGGATTGAAGGTGCAGCAGGCGGCCCGGGGGCTGCCGGCCAGTTCCGCCCACTTGGGAGAGCCCGTGTGGCAGGCGAAGCCCAGGCGGTCCAGGGTCCGGATGTAGCGGAAGTGCACCGTGCGCACGGCAGGGAGGCCGTCGGGGCGCACCGTGGCGGCCTGGCCGTAGAGCGGACGCGCGTCGTCGTCGAAGCGCGCCGGGACCGTGTCGGCCAGCGCGGCGGGCGCGTCCATGTTCAGAGTCTCCCGAGCGCGGCGCGCGCCCCTTCCGCCTCGGCCAGGAAGCCGTAGTAGTCGAGCAGGGCCTCGCGGCGCCGCTCCGGCGCCGACGGGACGGCGCGCAAGGCCGCTTCGCGCAGCGCCTGCTCGCGCTCCGGCGGGTAGGCCGTCTCGACCTGGCGCGCCCAGGCCCGCCGCAGGTCCCCCTCCGGATAGGAGGCCCAGGCCTTGCGGCCGAGCAGCCAATGCTGGAGCACCCAGCGGCGCGGGCCCTCCAGGGCCAGCGCCCAGCACTGCACGCCCGCCTCGGGGCGGGACGGCAGGGAGCCGTAGTCCCAACGCCCGCCGCGCATGCATTTCCCCCGCGTCGCCGCCTCCCGCTCCCCCAGCGGCATCGTGCTCGGCGCCGGGATGCCGAGGGGCCCGGCCCAGGCGTCGGCCGTCCCCTCCCCCAGCGACGCCTCCCCCGCCCGCCAGCGCTCGAGCAGCTCCTCCATCCCCAGCTCGACGCCGTAGCCCTCCGCCTTGGCGCGGCGCAGCAGAGGCTCGAGGCTGTCCCGTGGGCCCGCCGCGGAGCGCGCGGGAGGCCGCGGCCCGGCGCCCGGCGCCGCGTCCCCGGATGGCGCGCGGCGGCCGAGGACGATGAACAGGGCCAAGAGGGCCGCCCAGCACGCCCCGCGCCAGACGATGGAGAAGGCGGCCGAGCGCCGGGGAGCCGACGCCTCCGCGCGGCGGCCCTGCAGGTGCAGCCACTTCATGAAGTCCACGCCGCAGGACGGGCAGGCAGGCATGTTGGGCTCGCAGCGGGCGCGGCAGAGGGGACAGAGCACGCCAGAGTTTAGCCGGAGCGGCGCCTCCAGGCAAGGCGCCCGTGTCAACTCACGTAAGAATGTCCCCCAATCCATAGGGTCGTTGTCGTGCCGTTTCTTTTCCAAGTGTCGTTTTTGTTTGCCGTTGCCGTTGAAGATAGGCGATGGACTGCCGTGCTTGGACGCAGAGCTCGTTG
>JACRDU010000157.1 GCA_016218495.1 Elusimicrobiota bacterium | reverse complement strand
GGTGCTGCTCCTTGGCAAGGCCACCAAGCGCGCCCAGGAGCTGCAGGGCCTGCCCAAGGTCTATTCGGGCCTCATCCGCCTGGGGGTGGAGACCGACACCTGCGACATCACCGGCGCCGTGCTGCGCGAGGCCCCCGTGCCGGAGCTGGGCGCCCCGGACCTGGCGGCCCTCTTCGCCCGCCTCACCGGCAAGCGCATCCTTCCGGTCCCGCGCTACGCGGCGGTGAAGATGGGCGGGACGCCGCTCTACAAGTACGCCAGGCAAGGCATCAATGTCCCTGAGGTGAAGCGTGAGATGGAGGTGACCTCCTGGGAGCTCACCTCCTGGAACCCTCCCGACGCCGGCTTCCGGCTGGCCTGCGCCAGCGGAGTCTATGTCCGTTCGCTGGCCGTCTTGGTCGGCCGCGAGCTGGGCTGCGGGGCGACGCTGGCCGCCCTGCGTCGGGAATCCGTGGGGGCCTTCCTCGTCCCCGAGGGCGGGGCCTTCGACCCCAAGACCTATGTCCATGAAGCGAGCCTCTGAGCGCTATCTCGTCACCATCGGCACCTTCGACGGGGTCCACCGGGGCCACCGCAAGCTGCTGGCCTGGGTGCGTCAGCGCGCGGCCCGCGCGGGGCTGAAGACCCGGGTCGTCTTCTTCGTCGCGCCGCCGCGCTTCTATTTCCACCCCTCCAAGCGCGTCCCCCTGCTGACCTCCGGCGCTCAGCGCAGGGCCCTGCTCAAGTCCCTGGGCATCGACCGGGTGGAGGTCCTGCGCTTCGGCCCCCACTGGGCCCAGATGCCGCACACCTACTTCTTCGAGCGCTACATCGTGCGGCGCTGGCGAGCGGCGGGGCTGCTGGTCGGCCGCGACTTCGCCTTCGGCCGGGGGCGCCTGGGCGACCTGGATTTCCTCAAGACCGCATGCCGGGCCCGCGAGATGACCTTGGGGGTCCTGCCCCTGGTCCGCGCCGGAGAGCGCAAGATATCCTCGTCGCGCATCCGGACCCTGCTGGCGGAAGGGGAGGTGGCCGCCGCCGGACGATTATTGGGGCGTCCGTTCTCCCTGACGGGCCGGGTGGTGCACGGCGACCATCAGGGCCGCAAGCTGGGATTTCCCACCGCCAACGTCCATGTCCCTCCCGAGGTCATCGCCCCTCCCGGAGTCTACGAAGTCCAGGTGTCAGGGGCCTGGCCGGCGCCGAAGACGGCCGTCTGCAACGTCGGCGTACGGCCCACGCTGTCGGGCGAGCGGCGGCGCCATGTCGAGGTCCACATCCCGGGCTGGTCGGGCCGCCTCTACCACCGTGTGCTGACCGTGGTGTTCGTCCGCCGCCTGCGCGGCGAGCGCAAGTTCCCCTCCATCGACGCCCTCAAACGCCAAATCGCCAAAGACATCACCAAGCTGGTGCCAGGGCACAACTGACGCAACTGTCGCAACTCCTGGGGATAACCAGTTGCGTGAGTTGCGTCAGTTGTGCCCTGGCACCTAGTGTCCCAGGTGGTAGGGGGAGCCCGCCAGGATGCTGAAGGCGCGGTAGAGCTGTTCGGCCGCCGTCACGGTAGCCAGCTCGTGGGGCAGAGTGAGAGGGCCGAAGCTCCAACGCAAGGCGGGTTTGAGACGGGCGCGCTCCGCATCAGGGAAACCGTCGGGCCCTCCCACCAAGACCTCGAGGCGACCGGTGCCTGCGTCGCGTTCGCGGCCGAGGGCCGCGGCGACCTCTTCAGAGGAGAGGACCTTTGCCCCAGGAGCGCGGTCCAGCAGCCAAAGGCGGGCGGTCGGCTCCGGAGCCCCCCCCGCTATCTCGAAGGGCCCTGTCCGGGCCAAGCGCTTGGCATATTCCCCTAGGCAGTCAGAAGCGCCGGGGAGCTTGAAGGCGCGGGGCCAGGGAGCGCCGGGTTTGTGCCAGGCTAGGCGCAGGACGACCTTCATCGGGAGGATGGAATAATAACAGGCACGATGGAATAGGTCTTAGGGGAGTTCGTCGAAAGAGGCTTGGGCGTGGGCGTCTAGGTGGAGGGCGCGTTCCAGGGCCAGGCTCTCCAGCTTGAGGGCGTCGGCGTCGGCGGTCAGGGCGCTCAGGCGCGGGACCAGGCGGGGGTCTAGCTTGGTCTTGGGGACGAGCTGGGAGGCGCGCTCGGCCACTTCCAGGGCGCGCAGGGCGGCGGCCTTGTCGGCTTTGGGCAGGACGACGCCTTTGCGCTTGGCGTCCGCGGCTCTCGAGAAACCGTGCGCCAGGGTGAGGTCGGCGCGGCGGTTCGTCGTGGAATAGATCTGCCGGGGCGCGCCCTCGGCGGGGACCTCCAGCCCGCACTCGCCGGCCGCGCGCCGGAAGGCCTTGGCGGCCTCCAGGAAGGAGGCTAGGTCGGGCTTGTAGGCGCCGGGGGCCTCGGAGGCCAGGGCGGCCGACTGTGCCGACAGCGAGGCGGCCAGCTGCAGGATGTAGGCCGCGGCCTTCTCGGCCTCGCCGCGCGCCTTGGACATGGCGTTCTCGAGGTTGGAGTCGGAGACGCTCTTGACGATGTCGAGCATCTCGGCGTTGGTGACCTCGGCGCGGGCGTCGGCTTCGCCGATGCCGGCCGCGTCCTTCTTCGCGCCGGCGGCGGAGCAGAGCAGGAGCAGGACGGCCAGAGGCGCCGGGGTCATCTCTTGATCTGGGAGTTGAGCTGGGTGAGGCGTTCGTTGACCGACGGGATGCCGAGCATCTCCTTCTCGAAGGAGACGAAGACGGTCTCGTCGACCGGGAGCTTGAGCTGGTACTGCCGGTCAACCGAGTTGTACTCGAACTGGGTGCCGTAGACCTGCCCGCGCTCCGTGGCCATCAGGTAGCGGTCCAGCGCGGCCGCCAGCAGCCAGCGCGCCGTGCGATGGCCCAGGATGGCCGACAGGGTGGCCAGGCGGTGCGCGGCGAGGAAGTCGGCCTGGGAGTTGCCGTGCTGGAAGATGACGGCGGCGTGGTAGAGGTCGTTCTTGGTGTTGACCTCGCCGAGCTCCAACATGACCATGACGCGCTTGCGCCGTCCGGCGTCGCGGTCCTTCAGGCGCTGGACGTCGTCGGCGGTCTCGTAGACGCGCTCGCGGTCCTTCTGGTCGTCCTGGAAGAGCTCCTCGAGCTTGAGGTTGTCGGTCTCGGGAGGCATGGCCTAGTCCCGCGACAGGAGCTTCATCGCGCCCCAGGCGCCGAGCAGGAGTCCGCCGAGGAAGAGCAGCGGCGGGAAGAAGAAGCCCGCCACGGTGGCGGCGGCGCCCACATAGGGCAGGGCCTTCACCGCCGTCGTCTTCCAATCGGAGCCGGTAGGCGGGGCGGTGGTGGAGCCGTCGGAGCCTTCCTCGTCCTTGACCGGGGTGTAGATGGTCAGGTTGGGGATGGCCGTGCGGCGGCCCTCGAAATGGTAGCTGGGGCCGCGCGCCGGGTCGCCGGAGGGCGCCGGGGGCGTCGGGCGCGGAGCGCGGGGCGTATGGACGGGGGCCTGGCCTTCGGCGCCGGGCAGCGGGGCGTATTCGACGGGGGTCAGCACCTCGACGGTGACGGGCAGGCCGGACGTGGCCCCGTCGAAGCCGGCGGCGGCCCGGGAGGCGTCCTCGGGGGACACGGCGGCGGAGGCCGCCGTCGCGCGGTCGGATTCGCCGCGCAGCATCTCGACGGTCCGGACCTGGGAGGAAAGGATGGCCGCGTGGGCGCAGACCGGGGCGAGCAAGGCGAGGAGGGCCGCCGGACCTAGGAACTTCATCGACGGTGATTATAGCAAACTGCGGTCCGCTCGCATTCGCCGGCGAATGCGGACGGGGCTATCTCCCGGCGTCGCCGGGGAGCTTGTCGACCTTCTTGTACTTCTCAGGGAGCTTGAAGTCCCCCTCCGCAACCATGGCCGGGCGCTCCAGGCCGCGCAGCTCGGCGTAGATTTCGAAGAAGGGCCCCGAGGTGGCGGGGGCGCCCGATGGGTCGGCGGCGGTCTCGGCCGCGATGAGGTCGAGCAGGATCTTGCGCAGCTCCTCCTCGAAACGCGGGCCCTCCGGGGCCCGGGGACGGCGCGGCCGGCGCGGCGCCTCCAGCGCCGCCTCGGAGGCGCGCGGGGCCTGCAGGGGGCCCAGCGGGAAGTCCCCGAACGCGGTGCGCGTGCGCCGGATCATCCCGTCGATGTCGCGCTCC
>JACRDU010000154.1 GCA_016218495.1 Elusimicrobiota bacterium | reverse complement strand
CCAGCCAGAGCAGCGCCGCGCCGAAGCAGGCGTTGAGGCTGTACATCTCGCTGAGCAGGCTCAGGTGCCAGAAGGCCGGCGCGGCCGCCAGCACGCAGGCCGCGCCCGCGGCGGCCGGCAGCCACGGACGCCGGCGCGCCTCGGCCATGCGGGCGGCGGCGGCGGCGCCCAGGCCGCAGGCCGCCGCTCCGGCCAGCGCGCTCAGGACGTTGAGACGGTACGCGGCGCTGCCCAGCGGCAGCAGAGAGCACCAGAGCCGGCCGAGCAGGACATAGAGCGGATAGCCGGGCGGGTGGGCGACGCCCAGGGTCCAGGCGCTGGCCGCCATGTCCCCGGCGTCGCGATAGGAGGAGAGCCCCGGATAGAGCGAGGCGAGGTAGACGAGGAAGGGCACGCCGCCCGCCGCGAAGAGGATCGCCGCGCGCATCAGAACATGTCGTAGGGGTCCACGTTGATCTTGACCTGGACCCCGGAGGGGATGGGCGCGGCCTTGGCGGCGGCCAGCAGCGGACGCAGGCGGGCCGGGTCGCAGACCTTGAGGATGAGGTGGAAGCGGAAACGGTCCTCGAACTTGGAATGGACTCCGGGCGCGGGCCCGAGCGCCTCGTCGGGCTCCGTCATCACGGCGCGCAGGGCCGCCGCAGCGGCCTCGGCGGCGGCCACCGTGGCCTTCTGCGTGCGTCCCAGGAAGAGGATGCGCACCAGCGTCGACGCCGGCGGATAGCGCAGTTCGGAACGGAACTCCATCTCGCGGCGCGCGTAGGCCGGATAATCTCCGCGGGCCACGGCCTGGATGGCGTAGTGCTCGGGCTGGGCCGTCTGCAGGATGACCTCCCCGGCCTTGTCGGCGCGCCCCGCGCGGCCGGCGGCCTGCACCAGCAGCTGCACCGTCCGCTCCGCGCTGCGGAAGTCCGGCATGCCGAGCATCGTATCGGCGTCCACGACGCCCACGAGGGTGACGCGCGGGAAATGATAACCCTTGGCGACGAGCTTGGTGCCGACCAGGATGTCGCCGTGGCCGTCGCGGAAGCGGCCCCAGACCCCGGCCTCCGCCGCCTTCTCCTTGGCCACGCTGTCGCCGTCCATGCGCAGGACCCGCACGCCCGGCAGGCGCTCGCGCAATTCCTCGACGACCTTCTGAGTTCCGACGCCCGCGAAGCGCAGGGGGCCCTTGCCGCAGCGGCCGCAGGAGGGGGGGACGGGCTCGGTCTTCCCGCAATGGTGGCAGAGCAGGCTGTAGCCCTGCGCGCCGCCGAAGAGGTCCGCTTCGGGCTCGGGGGCGCCCTTATGGTGCACGAAGGCGATCGAGCATTTCGGGCAGCGCGCCACCCAGGAGCAGGCCTTGCACATGACGAAGTTCGAATAGCCGCGGCGGTTGACGAGGAGGATGGACTGCTCCTTGACGCGCAGGCGCTCCTTCACGGCCTCCAACAGGTCGTTGGTGATGCAGAACCCCCCGTAGGGCGTCTGCGCGAGCACGCGCACACGGGGGGGAGGGGTCTCCCGCGCCACGCGCTCGTCCATGCGGATGAGCGAGATGTCCGGCGCCTTCCCCGAGGCGTCCGCCCGCGAGAAGGATTCCAGGGAGGGCGTGGCGCTGCCGAGGATGACGAGGGCTCCAAAGGCCCGGCCCCGCTCCAGCACCACGTCGCGCGCGTGGTAGTACGGAGCCGTATCGTCTTCCTTGTAGGATTCGTCCTGCTCCTCGTCGACCACGGCCAGGCGCAGGTCATTAAAAGGAAGGAGCGACGCCGAACGCGCCCCGACCACGACCCGCACGCGGCCGGAGCGCAGCCCCAGCCAGGTCTCGCGCCGGACCTTGGCGCCCACCTGGCTGTGCCAGAGCGCGACGGGCAGGCCGAGCTGCTCGGAGAACTCGGCGAAGAACGGCTTGGTCAGCGCGATTTCGGGCACGAGGAAGAGGGCCTGGCCTCCGTGCTCCACCGCGCGGCGGATGAGGCGCAGATAGACCTCGGTCTTGCCCGAGGCCGGGACGCCGTGTATGAGGGCGGCATGGAAGCGCTTCAGCGCGAGCATGGCCTCGAGGCTGCCCAACGCGCCGGCTTGGGAAGCGGTGAGCTGAAAGGCCGCCGGCGGGGGCGGCGTCGGAGGCCGGGCCGGCTCCGAAACGGACAGGAGGACGGGCTTGAGGGCGGTGCGCAGGTTCGCCGTGACCAGGGTCTTCACGCAGTCGCCGATCGGCGCGCAGTAGCGCTCGGCCAGCCAACGGGCCAATGCCAGCTGTTCGGCGCCCAGGATCGGCTGGGGGTCGAGGGCCTTGCTCAGGGGCTTGAGAGGCCGCTCGGGGACGCCGTCGCGCACGGAAAGGACGAAGCCCACCAGCTGGCGCGGCCCGAACGGCGCCCGGACCCGGGCTCCGGGGACGACCGCCTCCGTCATCGCCGCCGGGACCTCGTAGTCAAAGGCCTTGTCGAGCGGGACGGGGACGGCGACCTCGGCGATGCGCAAGCTATTTCTTGGCGATGAAGACGAAGTGGGGAGGCAGGTTGCGCAGCTCGAGGCGGTGGCTCACGTTCTTGAAGTGCTCTTTGAGGATGGGGATGAGGTGGGTGGTGACCTGGTAGGCGACGAAGCGCCCGTTGGGCTTGAGGGCGGAGTGTATTTTGTCGAGCAGGCGGTGGCGGCCCTCGAGGTCGAAGAAGCTGAACGGGATGCCGGAAACGACGACGTCGGCCTTGCCGATGCCGAGCTTGGCCATGTGCTTCTCCACTTCCTGCACGTCGCCCTGCACGACGCGCAGGCGCGGGTCGCGGATGCGGCGCACGGCCTTCACGAAGTGGGGGTTCAGCTCGATGGAGAGCAGGGTCCCGTCTTCGGGCATGCTGTGGAGTATCCGCCGGGTCATCACGCCCTCGGCGGGGCCGAACTCGACGACGGTGGAGGCCTCGTCCAAGTCCATCGCCTTGAGCACGCGGGCCACGAGGAACTTGCTCGACGGATGGATGGCGGCCACGCCCTTGTCGAGCAGGAAGGCCGACAGATAGGAGAACGAGCTGTCGGGGTCGTACTCGATCAGGCTCTCCGCCTTGAGCTTGCCGAGTTCGATCTCCTTCTTGAGAAGCTCCTCGATCTCCTTGACCTTCGGCTGGACCTTGCTGTCGAAGAAATCCTCCAGCTTGTCGAGGATGTCCTTGTCTTCGCGTGACGCCTTCATGCCGCCTCCAGGAATCGCTTGAGCTCCTTCATGTCCTCCCAGACGTCCCGCTTGTGGGAGGGGTCGCGCAGCAGCGCGGCGGGGTGGTAGGTGACCCGGAGCGGGACCCCGCGGAAATCGTGCCAGCGGCCGCGCAGGCGGCCGACCCCGTCCTCGGTGGCCAGCAGGCACTTGGCCGCCGTGCCGCCGAGGGCGATGAGGGCCCGCGGCGCGATGAGGTCGAGCTGGGCCTCGAGGTAGCCGCGGCACTGCGCCATCTCCTCCGGGGTGGGGGGGCGGTCGTTGCCGCGCTTCTCGGGGTCCGACGGGTCCACCATGGGATGGCACTTCACCACGTTGGCGATATAGACCGTCTCCCGGGACAGCTCGATGGACGCCAGGATCTTGTCGAGCAGCTGCCCGGCCTTCCCGACGAAGGGCTCGCCCCGCCTGTCCTCTTCGTAGCCGGGGCCCTCGCCCACGAAGACCACGCGCGCGCTGGGCGAGCCGACGCCGAAGGCCGGCTTGATCCGCTGAGCCCCCAGCGGGCACTTCCGGCAAGCCTCCACCTCCGCCGCCAACCCCTCCAGGCTTCTCGTAAGGGTCAGGCCCTCGCTCCTCATTTCCGCTGCGCCAAGGGCCGGGCCCCTTTGCTGCGCAGCCTCCGGGAGAGCCTGCCATTCCTCCTCGTCGAGGAGCTCGGCGCGGGCGCGCAGCTCGCGCGCGAGGGCGGCCAGCTCAGAGCCGCTCACGGAGCATCTCCTCGACCCGGGCGACGACGGCCCGGGCGGCGGCGTTCTTCGACATCGGCGGGAGGACGCGCGCCGAATCGGCCGAGACGAGCGCCACGCGCGTCCTATCGGAAGCCAGCACCGAGGCTTTGTTCGCGACGACGAGGTCGAGCCCCTTGCGAGCCAGCTTGGAGCGGGCGTGGGCGATCCAATCGTGGGTTTCCAAGGCGAATCCCACGACGAAAGGGCGCCCCGCCTTGCGGGCCCGGGCCACCGCGGCGACGATGTCGGGGTTCTCCAGCAGCCTCACCGTCAAGCCGCCGCCCTTGCGCTTGATCTTGCGGGAGGCGACCCGAGCGAAGCGCCAATCCCCCACGGCGGCGGCCGCGATGACCACATCGGCGCGGCGGGACTCTTCCAAGGTGCGCCGGTGCATCTGCAGGGCCGTGACGACGGGGACGGCGCGGGCGCCGCGCGGCACAGACGCGCCCGGACCCGCGACCATCACGACCCGCGCCCCGCGCCGGAGCAGAGCCGTCGCCAGGGCGGCCCCCATGCGGCCGCTCGAGGCGTTGGTGAGGAAACGGACGGGGTCGAGCGGCTCGCGGGTCGGGCCGGAGGTCACGACGACCCTCCGCCCCGCTAGTTCATTCACGCCAGGACCCGCCGGACGATCTCCTCGGGGTCCATCAGGCGGCCCATCCCGACCCGCCCGCTGGCCAGCGGGCCCGAGACGGGACCGAGCAGGGAGTAACCGAACCCCTCCAAGACCGTCGCGTTGCGCCGGGTGGCGGGGTGCTCCCACATCTCGGTGTCCATCGCGGGGGCGAGGAAGACCGGGGCCTTCGTCGAGAGGACCGTCGCCTCGATGGGGCCGTTCGCGCGGCCCGCCGCCAGGCGAGCCAGCGTGTCGGCCGTGGCGGGGGCGACGAGCACACGCTCGGCCCAGGAAGCCAGCGACAGATGCGCCATGTCCCACTGGGCCGGGTCCATGAAGTCGGTGACCACCGGGGCGCGGGAGAGCGCCGCCAGCGTCAGCGGCGAGACGAACTTGAGCGCGTGCGCCGTGGCGGCGCAGCGCACCTCGCAGCCCGCCTTCACGAGGCCGCGCACGATGAGGCAAGCCTTATAGGCCGCGATGGACCCGGTGACGCCGAGGAGGATGCGGCGGACCGGGCCCCGCCCTCTTGGGGAGCGGGCCATGGCCTAGAGCAGCGACTTCTTCTTGGGCTTCTCGGTCTCCTCGGCGGAGCCCGCGTTCGGCGCGGCGGCCATCAGCTTGTCGATGTCCTTCTCGCTGACCTCGCCCGCCAGCACCTGCTGCAGAGCGAGCTCGAGGATCTCGTTCTGGGTCAGATGGCGGTGCTCTTCCTTGCCGCGTAGCTGCTTGGCCCAATATGCCACGCGCTGGACGACGGCGTACTTCCCTTCCTTCTTGTCGAGCACCAGCTGCTCGAGGTTCGCCGCGCGCTTCGCTTCTGCGGCGTCTTCCTCGGCCTTCTTCTTCGCTTTAGTGGGCATAATCCTCCAGTCTATCGAATCGGGCGCGGGGCCTGCCTGCACGAACGCAGCCGCTCCGCCCGGATGATCGCGGCGGCCTGTCCGACGGCCCGCTCCAGCCTGTCGTTGACGACCCAGTATTGGTACCGGGGCGCCTCCTTGAGCTCCAGCCTGGCGTTCGTCAGGCGGGTACGGATGGAATCGTTGGTGTCCCGGCGGTGGCGGAGACGGAGCTCGAGCGTCTTCCACGACGGCGGCAGAATGAAGAGCGTGACGTCGCCGGAACGCTTGCGCACGATCTGCGCGGCGCCCTGGACGTCGATGTCGAGCAGGATGACGCGTCCCGCCTTGGTCTCCTTCTCGATGAAGCCCTTCGGCGTCCCGTAGAGGTTGCCGTGGACCTCGGCCCATTCGAGGAAGTCCCCGCGCCGGACCCGCCGGCGGAACTCCTCGCGGGTCAGGAAGTGGTAGTGGCGTCCATCCTTTTCGCCGGGGCGCGGAGCGCGCGTCGTCGCGGAGACGGAATAGCGCAGCGACCCGTCCCGGGCCCGCAACGCGCGGCAAACCGAAGACTTTCCGGCTCCCGAGGGGGCCGAGATGATGACGAGGAAGCCTGTACGCATCCGGGAGGCCAATGATAGCAAAATGTTTATATCATCCTGTCATGGCGACGGAGCCCCCTCGGGCGGAATCGGTCTGCGTGGGCAGCGAGCTGCTCTCCGGGCGCGTGGACACCCACACGGCCCACCTGGCGCGCCGCCTCAAGGAAGCCTCGCTGACCCTGGCCCGCAGCACGACGGTGCCCGACGACCTGGCCGCCATCCGCGACGCGGTCTCCGCCGCCGCCGCGCGCTCCGCGGTCGTCATCGTCTCGGGCGGCCTGGGCCCCACCTTCGACGACCTGACCCGGGAGGCGACGGCCGCGGCCTTCGGCCGCGCGCTCGCCTACAAGCCGGCGCTCTACTCCCGGATCCTGCGCCGCTACGCGCGCTACCAGCTCAAGGTCCCCGCGAACAACAAGCGCCAGGCCTTCCTGATCGAGGGGGCGCGGGCTCTCGACAATCCCCACGGCTCCGCCCCCGGGCAGCGCCTGAGGGCCCCGGGCGGCGCCCTGGTCTACCTCCTTCCAGGCCCGCCGGCCGAGATGCATCCGATGTTCGACCGCCGGGTCCTGCCGGAGCTGGCGCGCCGCTTCGCGCGCGACGGGAAGGCCGCCGCCCGCGTCTTCCGCTTCTACGGCCTGGCCGAAGCGGCCTGCGACCAGCGCCTGGCCCCCGTCCTCAAGGATTTTCCCGAGTTCTCGTTCACCATCCTCGCCGACCTGGGCCTGGTCGAGCTCCATGCCTGCGGACCTTCGTCGCCGGCGCTGGCCCGCCTGGAGCGCCGGGTGGCCTCCGCGATGGGGGCGGCCTACTACTCGCGGGACGGAGAGACCTTCCCGGCGGCCGTCGGGACCGCCCTCAAGCGGCGCGGCTGGCGGCTGGCGACGGCGGAATCCTGCACCGGCGGGACGCTGGCCGGGGCGCTGACCAGCGCGCCGGGCAGCTCGGAGTGGTTCCTCGGGGGGGCCGTCGCCTATTCGAACGCCCTCAAGACCCTCCTCCTCGGCGTTCCCGAGGGCCTGCTGGCCGCCCATGGGGCCGTCTCGGCCGAGTGCGCCCGCGCGATGGCGGCGGGGGCGCGGGAACGCTTCGGCTCCGATGCCTCCATCGCCGTCACCGGCATAGCGGGGCCCGGGGGGGGGACGAAGGCCAAGCCGGTCGGCCTCGTCCACATCGCCGTATCGGTGCCCGGCCGGACCGAATCGGCCCAGCGCGTCTTCCCCGGCGACCGGGAACAGGTCCGCCGCCGCAGCGTGGCCTTCTCGCTGGGCCTTCTGCGCGAGCTGGCCTCCGCCTCCCTTCCTTAAGGTAGGGGACCTGGACGTCCTTGCCGCGCCGGGTTTGTGATATAATAGGACCCAACATGACCATGACGAAAACCAAGAAGACGGAAATCGTGACCAAGTTCGGGGCGACCCCCAAGGACACCGGCTCCGCCGCCGTCCAGATCGCCCTCATCACCGAGCGCATCAAGCAGATCTCCGAGCACATGCGCACGCACCGCAAGGACTACGCCACGCAGGTGGGGCTCCTCCGCCTCGTCAGCCAGCGCCGCAGCCTGCTCGCCTACGTCAAGAAGCACGACGTGTCCGAGTACGCCAAGATCCTTAAGCAGCTCGACCTGAGGAAATAACCCATGCAAGAACTTCAGAACATCCGCCTATCGGCGACGATAGGCGGCAAGGAGATTTTTATCCAGACGGGCACCCTCGCCAAGCAGGCGGGCGGCTCCTGCACCGTCCACATCGGCGGCACGGTCCTGCTCTGCACGGCCACGGTGGCCAAGAACCCCAAGGACGTCAGCTTCATCCCGCTCACCGTCGAGTACCGTGAGCGCACCTACGCCGCCGGCAAGATCCCCGGCGGCTTCTTCAAGCGCGAGGCCCGCGCCCGCGACAAGGAGACCCTCTACGCGCGCTGCACGGACCGCCCCATCCGTCCGATGTTCCCCGACGGCTGGAACCGCGAGACGATGATCTACAACCTGCTCGTCTCGATGGACGGGCAGAACGACGCCGGCCCGCTGAGCATCATGGGCGCCTCGATGGCGCTGCTGCTCTCCGACGCCCCCATCAAGGACGCCATCGCCGGCGTGCGCATCGGCCGCGTGGCCGACACCAAGCAGTTCATCCTGTTCCCGACCCACGACGAGCGCGAGACGCTGGACCTCGAGATGATCATCGCGGGCAAGAAGGACGCCATCCTGATGGTCGAGGGCGGCTGCGCCCAGGTCTCCGAAGAGACCGTCATCGAGGCGCTCGAGATCGCCATGAAGGCCATCGGCGAGCTCTGCGCCCTGCAGGACAAGGTCGTCGCCGAGTCCGTAGCGAACGGCCGCAAGATCGAGAAGGCCGTCGTCGTCGCCCCGGACTATCCGGAGCCGGTCAAGACCTTCACCATCGAGAAGGCCCGCCCCGTCGTGCAGAAGCACCTGCGCGCCGGCTACCGGACCAAGCTCGAGCTGCCCACCCGCCTCAAGGAGCTCAAGAACCTCATCGAGGCCGAGGTCGTCGAGAAGGGCAAAACCGACGCGGCTTGGGCGGGCCAGGAGAAGCACGTCTCCGGCATCATCCATGACCTGGAGTCCGAGGAAGGTCGCCGGCTCATCGTCAACGAGAAGGTCCGCCCCGACGGCCGCAAGCCCGACGAGATCCGGCCCATCACGATCAAGACCAGCGCCCTCCCGTGCACCCACGGCTCGGTGGTCTTCACCCGCGGGGAGACCCAGGCGCTCGTCACCACGACGCTCGGGACCCCGGGCGACATGCAGGTGATGGACGAGCTCGAAGGCGAGTATAAGGACCGCTTCATGCTCCACTACAACTTCCCGGCCTACTCGGTCGGCGAGGTGAAGCCCGAGCGCGGCCCCGGCCGGCGCGAGATCGGGCACGGGGCGCTGGCCAAGCGCGCCCTGGTCAGCCTCCTTCCCGATGAGGCGGACTTCGCCTACACCATCCGCATCGTCTCCGACATCCTGGAGTCGAACGGGTCCTCGTCCATGGCCTCGGTCTGCGGCGGCTCCTTGGCGATGTTCGACGCCGGCGTGCCCTTGAAGGCCGCCTGCGCCGGCGTCGCGATGGGCCTGATGATGGAGAACGGCAAGTACACCGTCCTCTCCGACATCGCCGGCCTCGAGGACCATGTCGGCGACATGGACTTCAAGGTCGCCGGCACGCGTTCGGGCATCACCGCCCTGCAGATGGACATCAAGGTCGAAGGCCTCACCGTGGCCATCCTCAAGGAAGCGATGGAGCAGGCCCGCAAGGGACGACTCCACATCCTCGAGAAGATGGAAGCGGCGCTGCCGGCGCCGCGCGCGGAGCTCTCCCAGTTCGCGCCGCGCCTCATCCGGATCTCGATCCCGGTCGACAAGATCGGAGCCCTCATCGGGCCCGGCGGCAAGAACATCCGGCGCATCCAGGAAGAGTACGCCTGCGAGGTCAACGTCGAGGACGACGGCAGCGTGTTCGTGTCCGGCGTCGACGCCACGGCCGTCCTGCAGGCCCAGGCCGAGATCGAAGGCATGACGGCCGAGCCCGAGATCGGCAAGATCTACAAGGGGCGCATCGTCTCGCTCGTCGAGTTCGGCGCGTTCGTCGAGATCTTCCCGGGCCGCGAAGGCCTGCTGCACGTCTCCCAGATGGACACCAAGCGCGTCGACAAGCCCACCGACCTATTTAAGGAGGGGGACGAGGTCGAGGTGAAGGTGCTCGAGGTCTCGAAGGAGGGGAAGGTCCGGCTGTCCCGCAAGGCCGTCATCGCCCCCGGCTCCGAGAACGACACCCCCGGCCCGCGCCGCGACGGTCCCGGCGGCGGCGGACGGGGACGCGAAGGCGGCCGCGACGGCCGCGGCTTCCCGCCCCGGCGCGAGCGCTCGCATCGCTAGACTCCGTGCTAGAATCTTCCGGGCGCGCCGCACGGCGCGGCGCGCCCGGAAGGCCTGGCAGTCAGTTTTGATGGCGTCGTTGACTCGATGAGAGGTCTATGATGGCCAAGAAGACCGTGTCCGCGACCAACGGAACCTCCGCCGGCGGCCCGCTCGCCGAGCTCAAGGAGCTCTACAAGTTCATGACCGAGGGGGGCCTGCAGGCCCTGGAACTCGACCGCAAGGATTTCCGCGTACGCCTCGTCCGCAAGTCCGCCCCGTCCGTGCCTGTCGCCGTGCCGGTCTACGCCGGAGCCGCCCCGGCGGGCTATGCCCCCGCCGCCGCGCCTGCGGCGGGAGCCCCTCCGGCCGCCGCCCCCGCGGGCGCGCCCGCCAACGTCTCCATCATCAAGTCGCCGATGATGGGGGTGTTCTACCGGGCCGCCTCCCCGTCGAGCCCGCCGTTCGCCAAGGAAGGCGACATGGTCAAGCCGGGCGACGTCATCTGCCTCATCGAGGCCATGAAGGTTTTCAACGACGTGAAGTCCGAGGTCTCCGGAAAGATCGTGAAGGTCCTGCTCGACAACGGCAAGCCCGTGAAGGTCGGCCAGGACATCTTCTGGGTCGAGAGGGCATGAGCGCCTCCGCCTCCTACCATAGGGACCTCGAAGCCCTGGCCTCGCGCGTCCTGGAGTGCCTGACCAAGCCCGGGGCAGGACGGGACGGACGGACGGCCTGGGAGCTGAAGATGGAGCTCAAGGCCGCCCACACCTCCCTGTTCACGGCCCTGGGCATGCTCGTCGAGCGGGGGGCCGTGCGCCTCGCGCCCCATGAGCTGACGGTCCTGGTCTCGCCAGCCGGCGCCACCACCCCCAAGACGCCGTCCGAACTCACCGCGTGAGCATCTTCCTGCGCAGCGCTTCCGACAAGAAGCGCACCAAGAAGAAGTCCGAGTCCGTGCTCCTGAAGGCCGGCCGCTGGGCGGTGAGCGCCTTCGCCGTCTTCTTCCTCGCCTGGTCGCTGGCTTCGCCGGGCTCTTCCGGAGAACTGGGCCGGATCATCCATGACGCCTTGACGGGCTTCCTCGGCGCGGCCGCCTGGGTCCTGCCGGTCTGGGCGACCTATGTGCTGGTCGCCCAGTGGCGCGCCGACGAGACCAAGGGCCTGCTGACCGCCGCCGTCGGCGGCGCCTTGCTCTGCGTTGGCGCTTCGGCCCTGCTCGCCGCGGTCAACCCCGCCTGGGGCGGCTGGGTGGGAAAGGGGCTGACCGGCTTCGGCCGCGGGGCCCTCGGCCTGCCGGGGACCGTCGCGCTGGCCCTGGCCGGCGCCCTGGTCGGTGCCCAGATCCTCTTCCACATCTCGTGGGGAGAGGCCATGAAGGCCCTCGCCCGGCACGCCTCCGAGGATTTCCGTTCCTGGCAGAAGGGACGCGATGAGATGCGCTCCCTGGCCGCGGCGGCCCGGGGTAAGGACCGCGAGGAAGCGAAGTCCAAGACGCCCCGCGTGGCGGCGATGCCCGAGGCGGCGCGCTCCTCCGAAGCCCCGCCGCTCCCCGTCGAGGCCGCCCCGGAACCGAAGCCCGTCAAGAAGGGCGGGGCCAACGGCGCGCTGCCGCCCATCATCGACGCCCCGAAGCCTGCCCAGCCGGCGAAGAAGAAGTCCGACGCCCCGCCGCCCGCCGGCGCGTCCGCCTTCGCCCTGCCTCCGCTGGACCTCCTCACCCCCAAGGCCCCCGGCTCCGGCGGCGGCCGCCCGTCCGAGGCGGAGATCCGGGACGCCGTGGCCAGCCTGGAGCGCACCCTAGCCTCCTTCGAGATCGACGCCAAGGTCACCGGGATCAGCCCCGGCCCCGTCATCACGCGCTACGAGGTCAGCCCCGGCCAGGGCGTGACGGTCAACTCCATCGTGGCCCGCGCCGACGACATAGCCCTGTCGATGCGCGCCAAGGGCATCCGCATGATCGCGCCCATCCCGGGCAAGGCCGCCATCGGCATCGAGATCCCCAACTCGAAGGGCGCCTTCGTCGGGATGCGCGAGATCATCGAATCCCCGGCGATGGCCGGCAACGACGCCCCGCTCTCCTTCGCGCTGGGCCTGTCCTCCGACGGCACGCCGCTGGCCGCCGACCTGCAGACGATGCCCCATGTGCTGGTCGCAGGAGCGACGAACTCGGGCAAGAGCGTGATGGTCCACTCGCTGATCGGCTCCATCCTGTTCCGCATGCCGCCCGACCGGGTCAAGTTCCTGCTCATCGACCCCAAGCGCATCGAGCTGACGCTCTACGACGGCATCCCGCACCTCTACGACCCCAAGGTCCCGCCGGAGGCGGTCCAGGTCATCACCTCCGCCAAGCAGGCCTCGACGGCGCTCAAAGGCCTCGTGCGCGTGATGGAGGACCGCTACGAGAAGTTCCAGGCCTGGCGGGTCAGGGACATCATGCAGTACAACCGCGAGGCGGCCGCCCGCGGCGAGAGGCAGGAATACTACATCGTGGTCGTCATAGACGAGCTGGCCGACCTGATGGTCGTGGCCCGCGACATCGTCGAAGACTCCATCCAGCGCCTCACCCAGATGGCCCGCGCGGTCGGCATCCACATGGTCATCGCCACCCAGCGCCCCTCGGTGGACGTCCTCACCGGCGTCATCAAGGCGAACCTGCCCAGCCGCATCGCGATGCGCGTGGCCACCAAGGTCGACTCCAAGGTCATCATCGACCAGAACGGGGCCGAGGCCCTGCTCGGCAAGGGCGACGCCCTCTACATGACCCCCGGCCAGGACCCGGCGCGCATCCAGGGCGCCTTCGTCTCCACCGGGGAGATCGGGGCCCTGGTCGAGTACCTGAAGCTCCAGGGCAAGCCGGACTACCGTCTGCTCGACGTCATCGCCGGGCCGGCCGGCACCGAGGACCTCGCCCAGTTCGGCGTCGAGCCGCTGGAGTTCACCCAGGCCCTGAAGCTCGTCCTGGAGCGCCGACGGGTGAGCCAGGACCTGCTGAAGGCCCAGTTCGGCTCCTCCGCGCGGGCCACGAACCTGCTCTCCCTGCTCGAGATCAAGGGCTTCATCAACAAGCCGGAAGGCTCGAACAAGTGGAACATCCACTTCGACAAGATCGAGGACTTCCTGACCCACCACTTCCCCCAAGTCGACCTCTCCAAGCCCGGCATCTGACCCCCGGTGCCAGGGCACAACTGACGCAACTGGCACAACTGTCGGGGATAACTTTCCCCAGGAGTTGCGAGAGTTGCGTCAGTTGTCCCCTGGCACCACGCGGGGAATTGCTAGAATCCGGGCATGAGGCTTACGGGGCTTCTGCTGGTCGCGCTGGCTTCTCCTGTGCTTGCCGCGGGGAAAAAGGCCGCGAAGGCCCTGCCGGCGCCCCCGCCTCCCGCCGTGGCGGCTTCGACGGCCGCCTTCGCCTGGTCTTCCACCGGCCCGCTGACGACGGACGCCGTCCTCGCGCATTTCGCCCAGATGGACGCCGCGATGGTGAGCCTCAAGGCGCGCTTCACCCAGTCCCTCACTATGGCGGAGACCGGCGTCACCTCCCGGGTGGAGGGGACGGTCGCCTTCAAGAAGCCCGAGCGCCTGCGCATCGAGCACCTCGTCCCCGAGCGCCAGACCGTGGTGGCCGATGGGAAGGACATCTGGATCCACCGCGTCGGCCGCAACCAGGTCGTCCAGTCCGCCCTCGCGGACTGGAAGAAGGCCGACCCGGCGGTCTCGAACCTGATGGAGTTCGGCTCCTATTCGCGCATGCTCAAGTCCTACGACGTCTCGCTCGACTCCGCGGCGGCGACCCTGGTCCTGGTGCCGAAGGCCGGCGAGTCGGCGCGCTCCCTGGTCCTGCGCATGACGCTCGACCCGGCCACCCTTTTCCCGTCGGCGACCGAGCTGCGCGTCGGCTCCCTGAGCGTGCGCACGGAGTTCCTGGACGCCGTCTTCAACCCCGTCCTCGAGGACTCCCTCTTCGTCTTCACGCCCCCGGCCGACGCCGACGTCTTCCGGGACTTCAAGCCGCCCAGGTTCGAACAATGAGCGACAAGGCCCCGCGCAGGAAGGACAAGCCCGCCGACGCCGGCCCGCAGCCCGAAGGGGTGGGGGGGACGCTCCGCCACCGCCGCCAGATGCGCGGACAGAGCCTCGAAGCCGTCTACCAGGCCACCCGGATTCCGCGCGGCCTGCTCCAGGCCCTAGAAGAGGAGCGCTACGCCGAATTCCCGGCCCCGGTCTACATGCGCAGCTTCCTGAAGACCTACTGCGAATACCTCGAGCTCGAGTTCGAGCCGCTCTGGCAGAAGGCGGCGCCGCCGCCGCGCTCCCCGGACGAGGACGCGGACGACGCTCCTGAGCCTTCGCTGCCGCCCGACGAGCGGGACTCCTCTCCATGGGCCTCGCCGCCCGTCTTCCTGTTCGGCGGCCTCGTCCTCCTGGGGCTGCTGGGCTGGGGGACGCTGAAACTGTTCGCCGGGCGCAAGGCGCCCGCCCCGCCTCCGGCGGTCGAGGAGACCCTCCCTGCCCCTATCGCCGCTCCCCCCCCCGAGGCTCCCGCCGAGGACCCGGCACGGTTCGTGGGACCGGTCGCCCCGCCGCCGGCCGACCCGACCAAGCTGGTCGTGACCTCCCTCAAGGACGGCTGGGTCAGCCTGCGCCGCGACGGACAGCTCGTGTTCGAGGGCCGCCTGCCGGTCGGCAAGCACCTCGACTACCGGGGAGCCCGCTTCGAGCTGCACGCCTCCGACCCCGCCGGCCTGCGCCTGGAGCTCGGCGGAGAACCCCTCTCGCTGTCCTCGCTCAAGCCCGAACACGACGGCGGGTACCGATTCGCCCCGAAATGACCCTGCCCAACAAAGTCACGCTCGGGCGGCTCTTCCTGGCCCTGGTGACCTTCGCCTGCCTCTGGGCCCAACGGCCGGAGCTCTACCTCGCCGCCTTCGTGTTCTGCGCCTTCGCGGTCGCCACCGACTGGGTCGACGGGTGGCTTGCGCGCCGCCGCGGGGAGGTCAGCCCGTTCGGCGCGGTGGCCGACCCGCTGGCCGACAAGGTCCTCATCATCGGCTGCCTCATCGCCTTCGTGCGCGACCCTCATGTCGAGGTCCCCAGCTGGGCGGTGTTCATCGTCATCGTCCGAGAGCTGCTGATCGGAGGCCTGCGCGGCCTGGCCGCGCTGCAGGGCACGCTGATCTCCGCGGACCAGGGCGGGAAATGGAAGATGGGCATCCAGAGCGCCTGCGTGCTCATCCTGATAGCCCTGGTCGTCGGCCGCTCCCGGGGCCTATTGTCCATGCATGAGGCCGGGGACCCTGAGGCCTGGACCCTGGCCGTGCTCTGTGCCTTCGTCAGCGTCTGGAGCGGCCTGGTCTATTTCTACAACGGCCGCCAGGTCCTGCGCCGGAGCTGGAGCGTCGAGAAGCCTCCCCGATGAGCCCGCTCGACCGCGCCTGCGTCGCGTTTGCGACGGGGATGCATTTAAGCTATATTCCGTACCGTCTCACGACGGGGACGCGCCTGCTCCGGGAACGCCGTTGGAGCGGCGCGGGTCTGGTCGGGACGGCCATCGGACTGGGGGCGCTGTTCGCGCTGCCCGAAGGCGGGGCCTACTGGCCCGTCCTGGCCGTAGGCGTGGCCGCCGCCTGTTGGACGGCGGGCCGGGCCGACCGGGCGCTCGGGTCGCACGACGACCCCCGCATCGTGATCGACGAGGTGGTCGGATTCTGGACGGCGGCCGCGGGGATGGAGCGGCGCCTGGTCCCTCTGGCGGCCGCCTTCGTGCTGTTCCGCATCTTCGACGCGGCGAAGCCTCCGCCGTGCCGGCGCCTCGAAGCCCTGCCCGGGGGCCTCGGGGTCGTGATGGACGACGTCATGGCGGGCGTGTACGCGAACTTCGCGGCGCGCGTCCTCCTGACGGCGACGGGACAAACGGCATGAGAGCCCTAGCGGGGACCTTCGCGCTCGTCGTCTCGCTCGCCGCCGCGGCGGCGGCACAGGGCGTTCCCGGCTTCGCCGCCCCCGCCTCGACCCCGACGGTCTCCACCACCTCGCTGTTGGGCGTGCCGATGTCCATCGAGGGCGGCCCTTGGGTGGTCGGGGACGTCCAGTTCCAAGGCTACCGCGGGGTCAGCCTGTACTCCTTGCAGAACAAGGTCCGGGCGCGCCGCGGCGCCCTCTTCACCACCACCGACATCGGCGGGGACATCGAGTCGCTCAAGTCGATGGCCGCCGTCGTGACCGTCGACACCAAGCTCTACGGCATCCCCGAGATGCCCACCCCCGAGAACTTCCGCGCCATCGCCGTGTCGACGATGATGGTCCGCATCGTCTTCACCATCGAGGAGCGCCCGCTGGCCCTGCCCGGGCTCGACCGGCCGACCGAGGCGGCCGTTCCGCCCGCTCCGGGCGACTCCAAGGTCCCTCCGGTCAGCCTGTCGGGCGTCGTTATGACGCCGACCGCCTACCGCGGCATCGGGCAGTACAACACGCCGGGCATGGGCCTCGACATCAACGCGGCCTACTTCATCGGGCGGCTCTACGGCAAGAACTCGCTGTCGTCCAAGCAGACCAACTTCATCGACCGCCTGGGCGTCTGGTTCCTCTCCACCGACGGCAAGATGCAGATCCAGTCCGAGGACCGCCTCCGCCCCGCGATGGCGGTCGGCGCCCACGGGGTCTTCAGCTTCCGCGACTCGCCCCAGCCCTCCATCTCCCAGCCCGGCGTCTCGGTCAACGTGTCGGCGAAGACGACCCGCGCGCTGGGGGAGACCTACTTCGTCGCGTCGAAGAAGGTCTGGAAGGCGCGCATGAGCACCGGCTACGCGTACGGCAACGCCGCCGAACGCATCGCGCTGCTCACCGAGTTCCTCTCCCCGCAGGCGCTGCAGTTCTCGATGGGGGCGACCAGCCCCGTCGAGGCCAAGTCCAAGGACACCTTCTTCGCCAGCATCCTGTTCCTGCCCAAGCCCAGCTACCCGCTGGCCGTCGAGGTGCTCAAGCCCAACGGGATGCCGCGCAAGCCCATCCTCTTCAACTTCAAGCTGGGCTACTTCCTGAAGATGAACTTCGACCTGTCCTACCTGATGTTCCAGGGGGGCTGGGACCTGCTCGGCCAGTTCCAGTTCCGCTACACGCACTTCCCGAGGACCGCCCCGCGCGGGTCGCGCGCCGCCGGCGGGTAAGCAAGCAGGACGCGGGAGGAGCCGCTTGCGTGCTTCGGGCGGGGTTCTGCCCAAACAGAGCGAAGTGGCTCAGAAATCACCTCGCAGGCGCGTTCGCCTGCGAGGCTGTGAGGCCCTCCCCGCGGGAGGGCCGAGCGATTCGTCGGAGGGGGACAACAACGCCCCCAAAAAGTGTGTGAACTTGGAGCCCCCCCGCCCTTGAATTCCGGAAATGCGGGGGTTATAACCTGGCCTATGGGCCGACGCCTACATGCTCATGCGGGATGCCCCGCGGACCAGGCCCAAGGCCGGGAATTTATGGGGCGCGCCAAAGGGCTAGACCCCGCCAACCCGCGCTGGCCGGAACGCCTAGCCTCCGACTATCTCGACGAGGCGCTCCACGGCCCGCAGACGCCTTGGCGCGCCGCGCAGGGGATGGCCGGCTTGGCCTACGATGAATACGAGCGGTATCTCCGTCTCGAAAAGAGTCCGGAGACCCGTTTCAGCACTCTGCCGCGCATCGCGGACGCCGCGTGGCTGGGGGCCCGGAATCCGGTAACGGATTCCTTAGCCCGGGAGATGCTCGCTTCGGCGACGAATTACTCGAAGAGTTGGGCGAACGGCGACGCCGTCCACGCGGGGCATTTCTACTTGGGCCTCCTGTCCTTCGCGCGCGGCGACTTAGACGAGGCCGGCCGGTAACTCGTCCTTTCCAGGGAGACCAAGGGCTCGCCCCAACTCAATTCCTACGGCCCGCGGCTGGAGCTTGCCCGAGCCCTGCTCTCGAAAGGAAAGACCGCCGTCATCGTCGACTATCTGACGGCCTGCGGACGGTTCTGGAAATCCGGGCGGTCCGACCTGGACCGTTGGAAGCGCGAGATAGCGGACCACGGGACCTCCAAGCTGCTCGAGACCACCTGGGCCGGAGGGACGAATTGATCTTCCATCGCCTATGGGCCGTATCGTTGGCCTGCCTCTGCGCCGCAGCCTCCGGCCGAGCGTCCGAGACCGACGGGACGCGGTGGAAGGGCCTGCTCGAAGACGCAAACGCGGCGGCCAAAGAGGGACGCTGCGACGAGGCGGAGAGCAGCGCCCGCGCGGCATTGGCGGAAGCGGAGACTTTCGGCCCCAAAGACCCCCGCCTCGCGAAGACGCTTCACATCGTCGGGGTCTTCGTGAAGCACGGGGACCGGCGAGAATCGGAATCCTTCCTCCGGCGGGCGCTGAAGGTCAGGGAGAGCGTCCCCGGCAACGAGTCTCTCCTGGTGCCGACCCTTATCAGCCTTGCCCCTATCCTGCAGAGCTTCGGCCGCAGCGAGGAGGCCGAGGGTCTTCTTAAGCGGGCCGTCGACATCGATTCCAAAGGCGGGAAGAAAGGCCGCAAGAGACTCCCCCATTCTTTGCTCGCGCTCGGGACCTTCTACAAAGACGAGAGTGACTATGCGAAGGCCGAAAAAATCTATCGTCGGGTCCTGGGCCTCCTCGCCGCGTCTCCGAACAAGACGACGGAGGCGACGACTCTAATCAACCTCGCCCTAACCCTCGATTTGGAAGAGCGCTACCCGGAAGCGGAAGATGCCTACCTCAGGGCGATCGCTCTCACCGAAGAACTCTATGGCAACAGCAGCCCGGTACTAGCCTCCATGCTGACCGCCTATTCCGGGATGCTCGCCAGGACCGACCGCGAAGAATCGGCCCAGAAGCTCAACGCCTCCATTACCCGGATGCAACAGAGCCATCGCACGTCCGGAACGAGCTGCCCGGGAACAACCATCTTCAGCTTCTAAAGGAAAAGCCCCCCCGCCCAGCTAAGCCGGGCGGGGGGCTACGGCGCGGATGAGTCCGTTTAGTTGCGGCTCACGCGCGAGGTCTCCATCGCGCGGATGAGCTGGCTGACGGCCGACGGCGTGCGGTTGAAGACGCGGCTAATCTGTGTGTCGCCCATGCGCGCTTCCTTGCGAGGACTTTATGTCGTTGGGGTCGACACTCGATTCGAGGAGGCGTACCGCCCTCTTATGTGGCTCATGCCGCGCACGGCATAAGTCCCACTCCATCCCCCGACGGGACACAAGGACGGCCGCTCCCCGGCGGGGAGCGGGCGGGACAAGGGGGCGCGCGCCGTCAACGCCCCCCGGCCAGCCGGGCCCGCGCCGTCGGCAGGTAGCCCTTCGCCTCGGCGTAGTCGGGGTCGGCGGCCAGCGCCGCCTCGAGCTCGGCGACCACCCGGCCCCAGTCGCGGTTCCAGTACAGCACGGCGAGGTTGAAGTGCGCCCGCGCCAGCGTCGGGCGCAACGCCAGCGCCCGGCGGTAGGCCGCCTCCGCTTCGTCGCGGCGGCCGGTGCGCTCGAGGGCCACCCCCATGTTCACGGCGGAGTCCGCCGCCGCCCACTGTACCCCGCGCCGGGTCTCGGGCAGCGAGTTGTATTCCCGGGTCAGCGCGATGGTCCGGTCATAAAGGCGCGCGGAGGACGCGTAGAGCCCGGCGGCCCCGGCGTCGTCGTGCTCCTGCATCCTGAGGAATGCCAGGAAATCCACGGACTCCGGGGAGCGGTGCTTGAGGGACCAGGCCTTCGTCAGCTCGCGCCGCGCGCCCTGCGCGTCGCCCTTCTGGACGAGGAGCGCGCCGCGGCGCTGATGGGCCGCCGCGTAGGATTCGACCAGGTCGGACGTGAAGAAGTCGGGCCGGGCTTCGTAGCGCGCGTCCCCGCGCACGAGCAGGAACGGCCCGGCCGAGGGGCCGGCCGCCGCCCCGGCCAACGGGGACGCGATGCCGTTGGGGGCCCCGGAGAGCAGGTCGGGCGGGACCTCGGCGTCCATCGTCGCCCAGACCGAAGGGTTCGCGGCGAGGAAGGTCCGCCAGTCTTCGGGGGAGCGCAGGGCGCTCAGGCGGACCGGGGAGCGCGCGCGGCGCAGGGACTCCTGGTGCCAGGGGCTGTGCGCCAGACCCTGCGCCACCGCGGCGACCTCGGGACGGCGCCCCAAAGACAGCTGATGGTGCCAGAGCGAGAAGATCTGCACGTCCTTCTTGGCGACCAGCGCCGCGCCGGGGGGGACGGAGCGCAGCGCGTTGTCGGCCCAGTCGTGGGCGAAGAGGTCCCAGCGCCGGTCCATGCGCGCGAAACGGCCCGCGGCGGCCGGCTCGAGCACGAAGAGGACGGCCAGCGCCGCCGCGACCCAGGCGCCCTGCGCCCCCCGGGCCGCCCAAGCCGCTCCCGCGGCCGCCCAATAGGCGATGAGCACGTCGGAGAGCATATAGTGCGGCTCGACGATGGCCAAGGCGTGGGGGTTCGGCGGCATGTTGGCCAGCCACAAGAAGAGCGGCCCGCTGCACAGGTAGAGCAGGCCGGTCCCGGCGAACACGCGCGGGTCTCGCCGCAGCAGCGCCGCCAGCCCCGCGAGGGCCGCCAGGAGCGGTCCCAGGCCCAGGTCCCGGCGCAGGTGCGTCCCGTACACGCCCATGTTGGCCGCGAAGTTCTCTCCGGTCCTATAGCTCTTGGACAGCAGGTCCAGCGTCCCGCCGTAGCCGCGGCGCGTTAGCGACCCGATGAAGCCGTCGAGCGCCGCCGGATGGTTCCAGTCGAGCCACGGGCCGGTCGACGATCGCAGCGGGAGGAACAGGTAGACGCTCAAGCCCGCCAGCCCCATCAGGACGCCGGCCCCCAGCCAGCGCGCCGCGCGGCCGCGCGGGAAGCCCGCCGACGCGCCCAGCACGAGCAGGCCCGGGGCCCAGAGGAGGAGGTCGGTGCGGTCGCCCAGGGCCAGGCCGTAGGCGAAGCAGGCGAAGAGCCAGCCGCGCCAGGAGGGCGTCGGTCCCAGACGCACCGCCCAGGCGAAAAGGCCGACGCCCAGCAGGGCCATCAAGGCGTACATCTCCTGCACCATCGCCACGCTCCAAGGCACCGCGTCCAGCGCGAAGACCGCCCCCGCGGCCACGCCGACCCAGGGACCCAGCGCGGCCGCAGTCCAGGCCAGCAGGCCGGCCGCGCCCGCCGCGCAGAGCCCCGAGAACAGGTTCAGGCGGTAGGAGACCGCGCCCGCCCCGAACCCGCTGGCGGCATGGGCCGACAGGACGTAGAGGGGATAGGACGGCGGGTGGGAGACGCCCAGCGTCCGCGCGGCCACGGCGAACTCGCCGGCGTCGCGGTAGGGAGCCAGCGCGGCCGGCATCTTGGCGAGGTAGAGGAGGAAGGCGGCGAAGAAGACGACGGCCGCTTGCCGCGTCCGCGAGGTCATGGTCGGGCCTCCCGCGCCTTGTGCGCGGCGCGCCCGGCCCACAGGGAGGCGTCCGCGTCGCCGGGCCGCAGGGCGGCCGCCGCCGAGAACTCCCGGGCCGCGCCGGCGAAGTCCGACGCGCGATAGAGCAGCGAGCCCAGGTTGAAGCGGGACTGGTACGAGCCCGGAGCCAGGGCTGCGGCCCGCTCATGGGCCGCGCGCGCCTCCGCGGCCCGGCCCATGCGGTCGAGGACGGCGCCGAGGTTGGTCCAGGCCTCCGCGCGCGCCGGGTCGGCGCGCAGGGCCTGCCGATAGGCCGCTTCCGCCCCGGCCCAGTCGCCCGCCGCGGCGGCGGACCAAGCCGACCACTCGGCCTCCGAGGCCGTCGTCGAACGGACCCAGCGCGTGTCCCCGCCCGCCGCTACGGCCGCGCGCAGCTGCCGGAGCGCTCCGGGACGGTCGCCCCGCGCGCTCAGGGCGGCGGAACGCATCACCGGATAGAAGGGGGTGAGGGCGCGCATCCGGTAGTGCGCGCGTTCCGCGGCGGAGTCGTGGCGCGCCGCATAGGCGGCCCATAGCGCCGGCCCGAGGGGGGACTCGCGCGCGAGCTGCGCGGAGCCCCGCCCGGGTTCGAGCCGCCGCAGCAGGCCTTCGAGGAGGAGCGTCCCCCGGGGGTTCACCGCGCGTTCTAGGGTGGCGTAGTAGGTCGGCCGCGAGGCCGCGCCGGCAAGTTCCACCTCGCGCCTGCGCGCCTCCTTGGCCTCCTTCGCCAGGCCCCGGAAGTCCGGGCCGTAGGGGCTGTGGAACACGAGGCCCCCGCGGTCCGCCACGGCGAGGTCGGGGCGCAGGCCGTCGGCGTAGAGCGCCGCGGCCAGCGTGTAGAAGGTGTCGTCGCCCCCGTCGATGAAGAGCGCGGCGCCGGGAGGCAGAGAGCGCAGCAGGTCCCGCCCGTAGTCATGGGCGGCCAGGTCCCAGCGCTGGCCCCAGTCCGGCAGGGACGAACGCGCTCCGAGCGCCGCCGCCAAAGCCAGCAGCCCCACGGCGGCCCGGCCGGCCGCGCCCCAGGCCCACAGGCGGTCCGCGCCGGCTCCGGCCAGCAGGGCGGCGGCCATCCAAGGCAGCAGCCAGAAGCGCTTGAGCGCGTAAGAGGTCTGCGCGTCGAACGGCGGGTTGCCCAGCCACAGGAAGGCGGGCCCCGCCAGCAGGAGCATCCCTGTGGCCAGCACGAGGAAAGGACGCTTCTCCCGGTCCCGCGCCAGGCCCAGGCCGCCGAGGAGGGCCAGGCCGGCGCCCGCCGCGCCCAGGCCCGCGCCCGCCTCGGAGAACCAGCGCGCCGTCTGAGCCCAGACGCCCGCCAGGCGGCTCCCCGCCGCGCCTTCCACCGTCAGCGAGAGCGAGCCGTAGTCCCGGCGCAGGAAGACGCGCAGGAACCGCGCCAAGTCAGCCGGGTGTCCCCAATCGAGCGGCGGCACGGCCTGGGCCCGCAGAGGCAGGACGGCCTGGACGCTGAAGCCGATGCAGGCGAAGGCGGACAGCACCCCCAGGCCGCGCAGGGCCTGCCGGCCGGACGGCCGGGCCGCCAGCCAGGCGGAAGCGAGCAGGGCCGGGACGGCCAGGGCCAGCGTATGGTGGGCCCCGGTGGCCAGCCCGAGCAGCAAGCCCAGCGCGGCCATCGAACGGGCCCCGAAGGCGCGCGGTCCAGCGCGCGCCAGCACCCAGACGCAGGCCGCGCCCAGCAGCAGATGCAGGCCGAATATCTCCGCCTGCCCGTTGGCGTGGAGCCACAGCGGGCTGGCGCCGAGGACGAGGACTCCCAGGGCGCAAGGCGCGGCCGCGAAGCCCCAGCGGCGCAATGCGGCGAAGAGCAGGGAAAGGGCCCCGGCCGCGCAAAGGCCGGAGAGGAGGTTCATCCTCCAGGCCCAGGTGCCCCACGGGAGCAGGCTGCCGAACGCGTGCCCGGCCAGGACATAGAGCGGATAACCGGGGGGATGCAGGACGGAGAGGGTTGCCGCGGCGGCGATGAACTCGCCGGAGTCCCCGACGCTGACGGCCGGCGCCGCCGCGGGCGCCCCCAGCAGGGCGAAGAAGGCGAACACCGCCGCGCTCACAGGAAGCCCCCGCGCCGGCGCAGCAGCCACTCCGAAAGCAGCACCCCGGCCAGGAGCCAGGCCCAGACGGACGAAGTCCACGCCGCACGGCGCGAGGACACGGCCTTCTCCCGGCGCGGAGCGGGGAGCGCCCTGGCCAGCGCGTCGGCCGCGTCCCGGTGCACGTCGGCGCTGCTCCCGCCCGAAGCCTCCGCCAACGCCTTCAGGCGCGCCCGGTCGAGCGGGGCGTCCGCGCGCGGGGGCTCCCAGCGGAACTCGACCGCATCGGTCCCCCACGGCTGACCGGCGCGGCGGGCCGTCGCCGTCACCTTCTGCCGGCCTTCGTCGAGGCCGGTGAGCTCGACGACGAATTCCCCGGCCTCGCGCTCCACGACGGCGGGGGCCCGGCGCGAGCCGTCCGGCCGCTCCCAGGCCAGGCGCAGGTCCAGGTCCCGCCCGGAGAGGGGACGGAAGTGCTCGTCGAAGACGCGCAGGGTCAGGGTCAGCGGCTCGCGCGACCCGAGGCGGTCGGGCAGGGGGCTGAAGGCGACCTTCTTGAGCTCCAGGCTGCCCGTCAGGTACTGCACGGCGCGCGACCAGAACCGGGCGTAGAATCCGGCGATGCGCCAGTCCTTCCCGCCGGCCAGCTTCCAGCGCCAGGACGAATCGGTGCCGACCACCATCACCTTGCCCTTCCCGTACTCGCGCACCGCCACGACCGGCAGGGGGCCTCCCGCCGCCGTCCGCTCGGCGGAATGGGAGAGCAGCACCGAGGCCCCGGGACGCACGGCGTTGAAGCGCGTGAACCCGTCGAGGGGGGGCAGGGCCTTCCAGAGCGCCGCGGCCTCCTCGGGACCGGAGCCCATCGAGAGCAGCGGGTGCTCGGGCGCCGCCACCTTCGGCGCGAAGAGGCCCGGGACGAACTCGTCGGGCGTGTCGGCCAGGGTGACGGGCAGGGCCTCCTCGAGCGGTGTCCCCTTATAGCCGCCCTTGGACAGGGCGTTGGAGCCCCCGATGAGCAGGAGAGCCCCGCCCTGGGCGACGAAGCGGCGGAGGTTCTCCAGATATGCCGCCGGCAGGCTGAAGCGCCAATAGGCGAAGTTCTCGAGGATGAAAAGGTCGAACTGGAACAGGTTCGTGACGAAGATTTCCGTGGCGGGGAAGGGGATCAGGGAGAGCTCGTTGTCCGGGACGGGGCTGATGTTCTCCGGATTGCGCAGGATGACGAACGACACCAGCTCGTGGTTCGGGTCCGCCTTGAGCTGGTGGCGCAGGTGCGCGTATTCCACCGACGGGCGGCCGGCCAGGTACATGATGCGGTACTTCTGCCGGATGGCCTCCACCGCGAAGGAGCGCGACGCGCGCAGCGAGCCGGCCTCCGCGGCCACGGTGAACTCCTGGCGGCCGAGCTGGGACGCCGTCACGGAGAAGGTGGCGGTCAGCACGTCGTAGGGCCCGGAGGCCTGGAGCACGACGGAGGCCTCCTCGGCCCCGCCGCGCAGCAGGCGCAGGCGGACCGGCTTTCCTTCGAGCAGGCGGGTCTCGACGCGGGCCACGAGGGGGAAACGGCCGTGGAGGAACACGAAATCAGGGGATTCCACCCTCCCCAGGGCCAGGCCCGGACGCTCGGCCCGCGGCCCGACGGCCACCGTGTCGACCGGCACGCGCGCGCGGGCCGCGGCCTCCTGCAGCGATGACTCCTCGAAGCTCCCGTCGGAGACCAGCCAGACCCGGTCCGGCGCCGGGGCGGCGGCCGCGGCGTCGGCCAGAGCCACCGGCAGGTCCAGCGCGACCCGGCCGGCCTCGAGGACGGCGAGCTCGTCCCAGGTGAGGCGCCGCGCGCCGGCCGCGCCCGCGTAGAGGGAGACCTCGGCCCGGGCCTCCAGCGCCGCGCGACGGGACAAGAGCCACGCCGCGGCCCGCGCGGCGCGCGGGCGCCCTTCGTCGTCGGGCGCGGCCATGCTCGGGGAGGCGTCGACCAGGACGGCGAGGCGGGGGAGGGCCGAGCGCTCCTCCAAGCGGTGCGCCACGGGCTTGGCCAGGAGGAGCGCCAGCAGCGCCCAGGCCGCCATGCGCAAGGCGCGGACTCCCCGCGGCAGGCCCTCCATCCAGCGGCGGGTGGCGAACGCGGCCGCCAGGGCCGCCAGCGCCAGGCCGGCCTCCCATGGGGCGGCCTCGAAGGCCAGGCGCCAGCCGGTCACGGGGCCCCCTGGCGCATCTTCTCGAGCAGGAACGGCTGATGGACGGCGTCTGCCTTGTAGTTCCCGGTCAGGGCGTACATCACGATGTTCAGGGTGAGCTTGCGCGCGTCCATCCGCTGCGCCTCGCCGCCGGGCACGCAGGCCTGCAGCCAGTTCCCGAGGGGGTCGCGCGCCCAAGCCCCCAGGAGGTCGTTGCGGGTGTAGACGACGGCCAGGCGCCCTCCCCACTCGACGCCCTCCACCGAAGAGGCCACCTTCACCCGCCCGCCGAGGCGCTTGACGAGGAAGAAGGTCTTGAAGAGCACATGCTCGGGCGGCAGCGGCCGGAGCTCGGCGTCCGGCAGGGCCCGCGCCAGCGTCCCGCGCACCCAGCGGTCGAACCCACCGGCCGGGAGGCCCGAGGAATCGTCGACCCAGAGGAAGCCCCCGGAGGTCAGGTAGTCGCGCAGGCGGCCCACCGCGGCGTCATCGGCGGGAGCGGGGGCCTGCTTCCCCGCGAGGACGAGGAACGGCGACGAGAACAGCTCGGGCTCGGAGAGGGAGAGCTCCCGGCGCTGAGGGGCGGAGAGGACGCTGGTCACCTCGGCCACCCAGCGCTGCACCTCGGCGTGGGCCCCTGGATACGGGTCCCAGACCCCCTCGTAGCGGAGCTGGGACCAGACGAAGAGGTCGCCGGTCTGCGCCGACGCGGCCGAGACGGCCAGGCAGACGCTCAGGAGCGCGAGCCGGGCCCTCACGCGACGGCCTCCTTGCGGCGGGGCGCGGGGGCGGGGCCGGAGCGGGGAGGGGAGGAAAGGACCAGCTCGACGAGGAGCAGCAGGAGGGCGGCCGCCAGCAGGCCGCTGCGGGCCTCGCGCCCGTGCACCGCCGCGTCGAAGTCCTCGCGAAGAGAGCCCGGGCGCAGGGCCTTCCACGGCGGGACGGCGGCGGGGGTCAGGTCGCTCTCGGCTCCGGAACGGTCCAGGTTCACGGCCCACGCTTCGGCCACCGGACGAGCGCCGTCCTCCGGGCCTCCGTCCCACTCCAAGACGTAGTGGCCGGGCTCCCGTGTGTCCTCGAAGACGACGCGCCGGTCTTTGACGAGCAGGGCCGTGCGCCGGCCGCCGGGGCCGCGCAGCGACACGCGCGAAGGCGCCCGCTCCGAAGGGTCCCAGACGCGCTCCAGGGGCTCCCCGACCTTGAGGGCGCGCCAGCGCGGCCGGCCGTCGTAGCGCGCCAGCCAGCGCACGCCGGCGTCGACCCAGGCCGCGAAGACGGGCTTCAAGGACAGGTTCGTCCGGTCGACGGACAGGCCCGCGGCCCACAGCAGGACGCGCCCGCGGCCTTCGTCGGCGGCGACCAGCAGCGGGGCCCCGGCGGCGTCCCGGAACCACACCGCGGCCCCCGGCCGGGGGACGGCCGCCAAGCGGCGCGTGAGCGCGACGCGCCCGAGCTCGAACTCGTCCCAAGAGAAGCGCTGCGGCCCGTCGGACGGGGCCGCGACGGGCCGGACGCCGGCCGCGGCGGCGGCGGGTTCTTCGGCGCCGAGCACGGCGGGCAGCGCGCGCTCCAGGCCCGCCAGACCCGCGGCCGAAGGCGCGATGACCCACAGGCCGCCGCCCTCCCGCACGAAGCGCAGCAGCCGCTCGGCCGAATCCGGGGACAAGGCCCGCAGGTCGTCGAGGATGACAACCTTGTACGGCGACAGGTCGAGCCGGCCCACCCGGCCGGAATCGGCCGTGTCGAGCCGGTACGGGAGGCGGCCGCCCTCGGCCAGCAGGGTGCGCAGGGCATAGCCCCCGCCGCCGGCCTCCAGCGACTTGGGCGAGCCGGCGACGAGGAGCGCCCGAGGGGCGGGGTCCAGGCGCATGGCGAAGTTCCATGCATCATCCGCCTCGAGGGTATCGGAGGTCAGCTCCACGCGGCCCCAGAGCTCGGGGCCCGCGTCCGTCGGCAGCGCCAGGGCATATGAGGCGGCCGATCCGGCGGAGAGCTCCGCCGCACGGCGCGCGGCGCGGCGCCCGCCCGCGACCAGGTCCAGCGCGACGCGGCGGCGGCCCGCCCCGTAGAGCGCGGCCCGGACGGACAGTCGAGGGCCCTCTCCGCCGGCCGACGGCACGACGGGCTCCGCGTCGAGGAGCGCGGCATTGAGAGGAGGCGCGTCCCAGGCAAGGCCGAGGAGCAGGGTCTCCGGGGCGCAGGCGCCGGGCCGGCCAGCGAAGCCCCGCATCCCCGAGGCGGCGTTGTCGGACAGCACCGCCACGACGCGGCGGCGCGGCCGCGGGTCGGCGGAGAGGAATCGGCAGGCTTCCGCCGCCGCCGCGGCCAGGTCGGTGCCCCGGGGCCCGACCTTCAAGCGGCCCAGCGCGGCCGCCGCCTCCTCCGGGGAGCGCGCGAAGACCAGAGGGCCGTCGAGGCCCAGGGAGGCCCCCGCGGCGGCCACCCTCCCGGCGGTCCCGGCCAGCCGCGTCAGCGCCGCCGCGGCGGCCTGGGCGGCTTCGAACCGGGTGCGGCCCCGCTCCCGGGCGCCCATGGACCAGGAAGTGTCGAGCAAGACGACGAGGTCCATCCCGGCGTCCGGCCCTTCGCCTGAGGCGGACCCGCGCACGACGGGCCGGGCGAAGGCGAGGCACAGCGCGGCCAAGGCCAGGCAGCGGGCCGCCAGGATCAGCCATTGCCTCAGGCGCGCGGCGGGCAAGGACTTGGCGTGCGCGCGGCGCAGGAGCGAGAGGTCCGAGAACGGCAGCTTCCGGGCGCGGCGCAGGGAGAGCAGGTGCAGGACCAGCGGCGCGGCGGCCAGGGGAGTCAGCCAGAGCGCCGCGGGGTTGAGGAAGTCCAAGGCTCAGCCCCCCGTTCCCGCGGCCAGCCGCGTCAGGGCGGCCTCCCAAGGTTCGTCGGTGTAGATGACCTCGTGGCGCACGCCGGAGCCATGGAAGGCGGCCTCATAGAGCCGCTGCTGGTGCGAGAAGGCCTCCCGGTACGAGGCGCGCACGAGGCCGGCCTCCACGCGCAGCAGCGAGCGGTCCTCGAGGCTCTCCAGCACGATGGGGCCGTCCAGCCCGAAGTCCCGCTCTTCGGGGTCGAGCACCTGCAACGCGTAGACCCTGTGCCGCCGCGCGCGGAAGGCCCGCACCACCGAGGCCACCTTCTCGGGGTCCCCCAGCAGGTCGGAGACGAGCAGGACCAAGGAGCGCCTCGGCAGGAGCTCGGCCACCTTGCGCAGCACGCCGCCGAGGTCGGTCTCTCCCGCCGGGGCGGTCTTGGCCAGCAGCGCGTCCATCAGCTCGAGGTGCTCGAGGCTGCGCCGCGGGGGGATCAGCGAGCGCGGCTCGGTGTCGAATGTGGCCAGCCCCGCGGCGTCGCCCTGAGCGGTGATCAGGTAGGCCGCGCACATGGCCAGCCGGCAAGCGGCTTCCCATTTGGTCTCGGGGCCGCGGCCGCGATAGCCCATCGAGCCGGACGCGTCGACGAGCACGTAGGTGCGCAGGCTCTTCTCCTCGTGGTATTCCTTGACGAAGAGGCGGTCGGTCCGCGCGTAGACCTTCCAGTCCAGGCGCTTGAGCTCGTCGCCCGGCGCGTACGCCCGATGCTCGGCGAACTCCTGCGAGAACCCGCGGCGAGACCCCTGGTGGCGCCCCCCGAGGTGGCCCTCGGCGCGGTGGCGGCGCAGGTCGAAGCGCAGGGTCTTGAGCCGCGCCAGGACCAGCGGGTCGAGGTACTTCACCGCGCCAGGAGCTGTTCGATGACCTTGTCCGGCGTGACGCCCTCCGCTTCGGCCTGGAAGTTGAGGACGACCCGGTGGCGCAGGATGGGCTTGGCGAGGCGCCTGAGGTCCTCGCGGTCGGCCGCGAAGCGCCCGGCCAAGAGGGCATGGGCCTTGGCGCCGAGGATGAGGGCCTGGCTGGCGCGCGGCCCGGCGCCCCAGGAGACCCAGCGCTTGACGAAGTCGGGGCTGGTCGGGTCCTGCGGCCGCGTCGCCCTGACCAAGGCCACGGCCTCGTCGACGACGCCTTGGGAGGCGGGGACCTTGCGCACCACAGCCTGGAGCGCGAGCACCTCGGCCCCGCTGAGCGCCTTTTCCAGCGTGATGTTCTTGGCGCCCGTCGTCTCGATGACGATGCGGGATTCCTCCTCGCGGGTGGGATAGTCGATGGCGATCTGCAGGAAGAAGCGGTCGAGCTGCGCCTCGGGGAGGGGATAGGTGCCTTCCTGTTCGATGGGGTTCTGCGTAGCCATCACGAAGAACGGCTCGGGCAGGGACCGGGTCTGGCCGCCGGCCGTGACCTGGCGCTCCTGCATGGCCTGGAGCAGGGCGGCCTGGGTCTTGGGCGGGGTGCGGTTGATCTCGTCGGCGAGCACGAAGTTCGAGAACACCGGGCCTTCCTGGAACCGGAACACGCGCTGACGGGTGGCCTGGTCCTCCTGGAGGATCTCGGAGCCGGTGATGTCGGAGGGCATGAGGTCCGGCGTGAACTGGATGCGCGAGAAGTGCAGGTCCAGGATGCGCGCGAGGCTGGAGAGCAGCAGGGTCTTCGCCAGCCCGGGGACGCCGACGAGCAGGCAGTGCCCGGAGGAGAAGAGCGCGACCAGCAGCTCCTCGATGACGGACTCCTGCCCCACGATGATGCGGCCGAGCTGGGACTTGATGGAGGCGTGGGCCTCGCGAAGGCGTTCGGCGAGCTTGACGTCTTCGTCGCTCTTGGTCATGGTCCGGATACTAACAAATTTTGGTAGAATCGCTTCCTTAATAGGACAGCGTGCCGAGCATCAAATCCATCCCCGCCGAGGCAGGTTCCGACATCCTGCGTGAGAGCCTGCTGAGGGTCCGCATCCCCTTCAGATACGGCGACATTCTCGTCCCTGCCGTCGCTCCGGAAGCCCTCGGCGACGCCTCCTTCATCAAGGATTACGGCCTCAAGTACGCTTATGCCACGGGGGCCATGGCCAACGGCATCGCCTCCGAGGCCCTCGTCGAGGCCGCCGCCAAGGCCGGGATGCTGGGATTCTTCGGCTCGGCCGGCCTCTCGCCCGAGCGCGTGGAGGCGGCCATCGACCGCCTCAAGGCCGCCCTCGGGGACCTGCCCTTCGGCTTCAACCTCATCCACAGCCCCAACGAGCCGGACCTGGAAGCGGCCATCGCCGACCTCTACATCCGCAAGGGCGTTCGGCTGGTGGAAGCCTCGGCCTATCTGGGCCTGACCACGCCCCTGGTGGGCTACCGCCTGCACGGCATCAGGCGCGGCCCGGACGGGAAGGCCTTCACCCCGAACCGCGTCGTGGCCAAGGCCTCCCGCGTCGAGGTCGCCAGCAAGTTCTTCGCGCCCGCTCCGGACGGCATCCTCAAGGAGCTCGTGGCCTCCGGGCACCTGAGCGCCGAGCAGGCCGCCCTGGCGAAGGAAGTGTCCATCGCCCAGGACGTGACGGCGGAGGCCGACTCCGGCGGGCACACCGACAACCGCCCGCTGGTCAGCATGCTGCCCAGCTTCCTCGCCCTGCGCGACGAGCTGCAGGCCAAGCACGCCTTCTCCATGCCTCTGCGCGTCGGTGCGGCGGGGGGGATCTCCACGCCGGCCGCCGCCGCCGGCGCCTTCGCCATGGGCGCGGCCTACGTCCTCACCGGCTCGGTCAACCAGGCCTGCGTCGAGTCGGGGACCTGCGACGCCGTGCGCCAGATGCTCGCCGAGGCCCAGCAGGCCGACACGGCGATGGCTCCCGCCGCCGACATGTTCGAGATGGGCGTGAAGGTGCAGGTCCTCAAGCGCGGCACCATGTTCGCGATGCGCGCGGCCAAGCTCTACGAAGTCTACGACGAATACCCCTCGATGGACGCCATCCCTCCGGCGGAGCGGGCCTTCCTTGAAAAGAACCTCTTCAAGGCGCCCCTCGAGACCATCTGGGCCCAGACCCGCGAGTTCTTCCTCAAGCGCGACCCGCGCGAGGCCGCCAAGGGCGACGCCGACCCCAAGCACCGCATGGCGCTGGTGTTCCGCTGGTACCTGGGGCTGGCCTCGCGCTGGGCCAACGCCGGAGACCCCGCGCGCCGGATGGACTACCAGGTCTGGTGCGGCCCCGCCATGGGCGCCTTCAACGAATGGGCCAAGGGCAGCTTCCTGGCCGCCCCAGCCGAACGCCAGGCCGCCGTCGTGGCCCTCAACCTCCTGCTCGGCGCGGCGTATCTCACACGCCTCAACATCCTGCGCGTACAGGGCGCCGCCGTCGCACCTGAGCTCGCCCGCTTCTCCCCGCAGACCCTCGACCGGCTCCAAGAATCCCTCGGCAAAGAGAGACTCCTCGCATGAACCCCAAACAGACCCCCCTGGCGATCATCGGCCTGAGCTGCATCTTCCCCAAGGCCGACGGCCCCAAGGCCTACTGGTCGAACATCAAGGAGCGCGTCGACGGCATCACCGAGGTCCCGCCCACGCATTGGAGCCTCTCCGACTACTACAACCAGGACCCCAAGTCCCCGGACCGCACCTACGGCCGGCGCGGGGGCTTCCTGTCCCCCGTCGACTTCGACCCCACCGAGTTCGGCATCACCCCCAACAACATCACCGCCACCGACCCCGCCCAGCTGTTGGGCCTCGTCGTGGCCCAGGCCGCGATGCGCGACGCGGGATACGGCCCCGAGAAGTCCTTCGACCGCCGCAAGGTCAGCGTCATCCTCGGCGTCACCGGGACGCTGGAGCTGGCCATCCCGCTCGGCGCCCGCCTGGGGCATCCCATCTGGCGCAACGCCCTCAAGGAGGCCGGCATCGAAGGCCCGACGGCCGACGCCGTGGTCAAGCGCATCTCCGACTCCTACGTGGACTGGCAGGAGAACTCCTTCCCAGGCCTGCTCGGCAACGTCGTGGCCGGCCGCATCGCCAACCGCCTGAACCTCGGCGGCACGAACTGCGTCGTGGACGCGGCCTGCGGCAGCTCGCTGAGCGCGACCCACATGGCCGGGATGGAGCTGGTCTCCGGCCACGCCGACATGGTCGTCACCGGCGGGGTCGACACCTTCAACGACATATTCATGTACATGTGCTTCTCGAAGACGCCGGCCCTCTCGCCGACCGGCGATTCCAAGCCTTTCGACGCGAAGGGCGACGGCACCATCCTCGGCGAAGGCATCGGGATGGTCGTCCTCAAGCGCCTCGCCGACGCCGAGCGCGACGGCGACCGCATCCACGCCGTGCTCAAGGGCATCGGCACCTCGTCCGACGGCCGGGGCAAGGCCATCTACGCTCCCAGCTCCGAGGGGCAGGTGAAGGCCCTGAGCGCCGCCTATGAGCTCTCCGGAGTCTCCCCAGACACCGTCGAGCTCGTCGAGGCCCACGGCACGGGCACGAAGGTCGGCGACGCCGCCGAGGTGCTCGCGCTGACCGAGGTCTACCGCAAGGCCCGCGCCGAGGGGACCTGGGCCGCCCTGGGCTCGGTCAAGTCCAACATCGGGCACACCAAGGCCGCCGCCGGCTCCGCCGGCCTCATCAAGGCCGTGCTGGCCCTCAAGCACAAGGTCCTGCCGCCCACCATCAAGGTGAGCGAACCCCTTGCCGAGCTGGCGGCCGGGGACATCCCGCTCTACGTCAACACCGAGAAGCGCCCGTGGCTGCCCACGGCCGGACATCCGCGGCGCGCGGCCGTCTCCGCGTTCGGCTTCGGCGGTTCGAACTTCCACGCCGTGCTGGAGGAGCACGGCGCGGCCCGGACCGGGGTGGACTGGGACGGGTCCGTCGAGCTCGTCGCCCTTTCGGGCCCCGACGAGGCCGGCCTGCGCGCGCGTCTCAAGGCCCTGGAAGCCCTGCCCTGGGCGGAGCTCCGCGCCGCCGCGGGTCAGTCCCGCCGCGAATTCGACCGGACGGCACCCTGCCGCCTGGCCGCCGTCGTCGAAAAGGGCAAGCCCGTCAAGCCCGACGCCGCCTTCGTCGGCACGGGGGCCCCGGAAGGCGGTCTCGCCTTCCTCTTCCCCGGACAGGGCTCGCAGTATGTGGGGATGGGCCGCGACCTGGCCTGCCAGTTCCCCGAGATGCTCGACGCCCTCGCCGCCGCCGACGCGGCGCTCGGCGAACGGCTCAGCGACCGTCTTTATCCCCAGCCCGCCTTCACCCCCGCCGCGCGCGACGCGCACGAGGCCGTCCTGCGCGCCACCGACAACGCCCAGCCGGCCCTCGGCGCCGTCAGCGTCGGGGCGGCGGGCGTCCTCGCCCGCTTCGGCGTGAAGCCCCAGATGGCGGCCGGCCACAGCTACGGCGAGTTGACCGCGCTGTGGGCCGCGGACAGGCTGTCGACGCCCGACCTCTTCAAGCTCTCCCGCCTGCGCGGGCGCCTGATGGCCGCCGGCGGGGGGGACAAGGGCGCCATGCTGGCCGCGCTGGCCCCGCTCGCCGAGATCGAGAAGGTCCTCGCCGAAGAGAAGCTCGACGTCGTCCTCGCCAACCGCAACGCGCCCGAGCAGGGCGTCCTCTCCGGCTCGAAGGAGGCGGTGGCGAAGGCCGCGAGGGCCCTCGACGCCCGCGGCATCCGCAACACCATGCTCCCCGTGGCGGCCGCCTTCCACAGCAGCCTCGTCTCGGACGCGAAGGGGCCCCTGCGCGAAGGCCTCTCCCCGATGCCCCTCAAGAAAGGCGCCTTCCCGGTCTACGCGAACACCACCGCCGGCCTCTATCCCGACGGCGAGGACGCCGCCAAGGACCTCCTTTCCGGTCAGCTGGCCGCCCCCGTGGAGTTCATGCGCGAGGTGCTGGCCATGCACGAGGCCGGCGCGCGGACCTTCCTCGAGGTCGGCTCCGGCGGACGCCTCACGGGCCTCGTCAAGGCCATCCTCAAGGGCAAGGACTTCTCCTCCTTCTCCGTCGACGCCTCCAACGGCCGCGGCTCGGGCACGACCGACCTGGCCAAGGCCCTGGCCCAATTGGCCGCCCTCGGCCTCGCCGTGGACCTCAAGCCCTGGGAGGACGACGGTTCGCCCGCCGCCGTCCCGGTCAAGAAGTCCCGCGCCGTCGTGCCGCTCTGCGGCGCCACGCCCGTCAACCCGAAGCGCGACGTCCCCATGCCGCCGCAGCCCAGGGTCGCCTCAGCGGCGCAGCCCCACGCGCCGTCTTACGCCGCTCCCGTCCAGGCGGCCGCCGCGCCGTCGGCCGCGCTCAGCATCACGCAGGAAGGCATCGCCGCTCTGCAGCGCCTGCAGGAGCAGGCCTCCACTCTCCACAAGCAGTACCTTGAGAGCCAGGAGACCGCCCAGCGCACCCTCCTCGCCCTCATCGAGCAGCAGGCCCGCGGCTTCGTCGGCGGAGTTCCCGTCTCGATGCGGCCCCCGGCCATGCCGGCCGCGCCGGCATCGATGCCCGCAACCGCCCACGTGGCCAGTTCGCCCGCGCCGGCGACTGTCCGCGCGGATAGTTCGAGCTCGAAGATAGCCGAGACCCTGCTGGCCGTCGTCAGCGAGAAGACCGGCTATCCGGCCGAGACCCTCAACCTCGACATGGGCCTCGAGTCCGACCTCGGCATCGACTCCATCAAGCGCGTCGAGATCCTCGCCGCCCTGCGCGACCGGCTGCCGCAGGCCCCCGTCGTCGGACCGCAGCATGTCGGCACGCTCCGGACCCTGCGCCAGATAATCGACTTCATGAAAGCGGGGAGCACGGAGGCGGGCGCGCCGCCCGCGCCCGTCGCCGCCCCCGCCGGGCTCCCGGCCTCCAAGGTGGAAGGGGCGCTGCTCGCCGTCGTATCCGAAAAGACCGGCTACCCGGCCGAGACGCTCAACCTCGACATGGGGCTCGAGTCGGACCTCGGCATCGACTCCATCAAGCGCGTCGAGATACTCGCCGCCCTGCGCGACAGGCTGCCCGAGGCCCCCGTCGTGGGCCCCGAGCACGTGGGCACGCTGCGCACCCTGCGCCAGATCATCGCCTTCTTGACCTCGGGAGCCGCCGCACCGGCTCCTGCTCCCGCACCTGCCTCGGTCTCCTCGGGCAAGGTGGGAGAAGCCCTCCTCGCCGTCGTATCCGAGAAGACCGGCTACCCGGCCGAGACGCTCAACCTCGACATGGGGCTCGAATCCGACCTCGGCATCGACTCCATCAAGCGCGTCGAGATACTCGCCGCCCTGCGCGACAGGCTGCCCGAGGCCCCCGTCGTAGGGCCCGAGCATGTGGGGACCCTGCGGACCCTGCGCGAAATCATCGCCTTCCTGTCCAAGGGCGCAGCTCCCGTCTCCACGGTCCCCGCCGCCAAGCCGCTCCCTGCCGCCGTCCCCATCCAGAAGGCCGCGGGGACCGTCATCGAACGCCAGGTCCTCGAAGCCGTCTCCCTGGCCGACACGCCGCGCCGCCCGGCGGCCCTGCCCGCGGGCTCCGAGCTCTGGGTCCTCGGCGACGGCTCGGCGCTCCCCAAGGCCCTCATCGCCCAGCTCAAGAGCCTGGGCCACAAGCCGACGGCCGTCGCGTTCGGCAAGCCGCCCAAGGCCCCGGCCCAGCTCGGCGGCCTCGTCGTCGTCGCTCCCTCCTGGAGCCTCGACGGGCGCGGCCTGTGGTCGGCCGATTCGGAGCGCTGGCTCAAGGACGCCTTCCAGTTCGTGAGGGCGGCCGCGCCGCTCTTGCGCGCCAATCCGGGCGCGGTCTTCGCCACCGTCTCGCGGCTCGATGGGGCCTTCGGCCTGGGCACGCTGCCCCACGACGCCGATCCGCTCTCCGGCGCGCTGGCCGGGCTGGCCAAGACGGCGCGCCTGGAATGGCCCGAACTGCGCTGCAAGGCCCTCGACTGCGACCGCGCCTGGGCCGACTCCGACGCCGCCGCCCGAGCGGTCATCTCCGAGCTCAGCCTCTCCGGCCCGGCCGAAGTCGGCCTGTCCGCCTCCGGCGCCGTGGGCCTGGAGACGCGCAGCGTCGCCGCCGGGGCGGGGCCGCTGCCGCTGGGCGAAGGGGACGTGGTGGTCGTCACGGGCGGCGCCCGGGGAGTCACCGCAGAGACCGCGCTGGCGCTGGTCGAGGCCGTGAAGCCCGTCCTCGTCCTCTTGGGCCGCACCGAGCCGCCGGCGGCCGAACCCGACTGGCTCAAGGGGCTTTCCGCCGAGGCCGAGATCAAGAAGGCGGTGATGAAGAACCTCAACGGCTCCAAGCCCACCCCCAAGGCCATCGAGGAGGCCTACCGCCGCCTGACGGCCAATCGCGAGCTGGCCGCCAACATCTCCCGCTTCGAGGCAGCCGGGGCCAAGGTGCTCTACCGGGCGGCGGACCTCAGGGATTCCGCCTCGGTGCGCTCGGCGCTGACGGGGCTTCCAGGGCCGGTGCGCGCCCTCATCCATGGCGCGGGCGTCCTGGCCGACCGCCACATCGAAGAAAAGACCCCCGAGCTGTTCGACTCCGTGTTCGACACCAAGGTGGCCGGGCTCCGGACCCTGCTCGAAGCCGTCGACCCGGCGGCGCTCAAGGCCGTGGTGCTCTTCTCATCGGTCAGCGGCCGTTACGGCCGGGTCGGTCAATCCGACTACGCGATGGCCAACGAGGCCCTAAACAAGGCCGCCCAGAGCCTGTCGCGCCGCCTCAAGGGCGCCCGCGTCGTCTCCATCAACTGGGGGCCGTGGGAGGGGGGGATGGTCACCCCCGCCCTCAAGAAGATCTTCGAGGCCGAGGGCGTGGGGCTCCTGCCCCTGCGCGGCGGGGGCATGCACCTGCTCGCCGAGCTCCGCGCGACGGGGACCGAGACCGTCGTCACCGCCACGAAGCTGGCCACGGCCGTCGAGCGGGCCGTCGAGCGGCCCGTCGACAAGGAGCCCGCGAAGCTCCCCGTCGCCTTCGAGCGCACGCTCGACGCCAAGACCCATCCGTTCCTGGCCTCCCACGTCATCAACGGCAAGCCCGTCATGCCCCTGGCGATGATGGTGGAATGGCTCGGCCACGGGGCGATGCACGCCCATCCCGGCCTCGCATTCTGCGGCATCGACGACCTGCGCGTGCTCAAAGGCGTCATCCTCGATTCCGGGCCGCGGGCGGTGAAGGCCTGCGCCGGGAAGGCCTCCAAGGACGGCGCCGTGTACCGCGTCCCGGTCGAGCTGCAGGGCGCCGACGGCCTGGTCCACGCCCGGGGGACCGTCCTCCTCGGCCGGCGGTCCGACGCGCCGGCGCCGGCGGCGCTCAAGCCCCAGGGACCTTATCCCCGTTCGGCCGCCGAGGCCTACGGGGAAGTCCTCTTCCACGGCCCGGCGTTCCAAGGGATCGCCGCCGTGGATTCGTGCGGGCCTGACGGCCTGACGGCGGCGCTCAAAGCCGCTCCCGCCCCGTCGGAGTGGATCGAGACGCCGCTGCGCTCGAGCTGGCTGGCGGACCCCCTGGCGCTCGACTGCGCGCTGCAGGCCGCCATCCTCTGGGCCGTCGAACTCCATGGCGCTCCCTGCCTGCCCTCCTTCCTCGGGCGCTACCGCCAGTTCAGGGACTTCCCGAAGTCGGGCTTGCGGCTGGTGCTGCGCGTGACGCGCCACAGCGGCCAGTCCGCGACGGCCGATGCCGATTTCCTCGACGACAAGGGCGCGCTGGTCGCCCGCATCGAGGGCTCGGAGCACACCATCGACGCCTCGCTGGCCGCGGCGTTCCGCGCTCCGCTCGCCGCTTGAACCATGAAGGATAACGGACCCGTAGCCATCGTCGGCATCGGCGGCCTGTTCCCGAAGGCCCCGACGCTGGCCGACTATTGGTCCAACATCTCCCGCAAGGTCTGCGCGGCGCAGGACGCCCCCGAAGGACGCTGGCTCCTCTCCAAGAGCGCGGCCTTCGCGGCGGAGCCTCGTCCCTCCCCGGACAAGGTCTACTCCACGCGGGGCTGCTTCGTGGAAGGGTTCCAGTTCGACCCGTCCGGCTTCGAGCTGGACCCCTCCCTCCTCTCGGGGCTCGACCCGGTCTTCCACTTCGCGCTCCATGCCGGGCGCAGCGCCTGGCGGGACGCCGAGACCGCGAAGGTCGACCGGCGCAGGGTCGGCGTGGCCATCGGCAACATCGCCCTGCCCACGGACCGTTTCTCGGCCCTCGGCCGCCGCCACTTCGCCCTGGAGCTCGAAAGGGCCGCGGGGCGAGCACTGCCGCCCGCGCAGGAATCCCATCCCTACGACCTCTCCCCTGCGGGCCTGCCCGCAGGGCTCCTGGCCCAGGCCCTGGGGCTAGGAGGAGCGGGGTTCACCCTGGACGCGGCCTGCGCGTCCTCCCTCTACGCCCTCAAGCTGGCCGTGGACGCCCTGCGCGAAGGCCGGGCCGACGCCATGCTCTCGGGCGGCGTCTCCCGCCCCGACTGCCTCTACACCCAGATGGGATTCGCCCAGCTGCGCGCCCTCTCGCCCACCGGCCGGCCATCCCCGCTCGACGCTTCCGGAGACGGCCTCGTGGTGGGGGAAGGCGCCGGCATCTTCGTCCTCAAACGCCTCGAGGACGCCCTGCGCCACGGCGACAAGGTCTACGCCGTCGTCCGCGGGGTGGGGCTCTCCAACGACATCGGAGGCTCGCTGCTGGCCCCCGACGGCGGAGGCCAGCTGCGCGCCATGCGCGCGGCCTACCGTCAGGCCGGCCTGTCGCCGCGCGACATCGACCTCGTCGAGTGCCACGCCACCGGGACCCCCGTCGGAGATGCCGTCGAGCTCAAGAGCCTGCGCGAGCTCTGGGGCGCCGAGGGCTGGAAGCCCGCCCAGTGCGCCCTGGGTTCCGTCAAGTCCAACGTCGGGCACCTGCTGACGGCCGCCGGAGCCGCGGGGACGATGAAGGTGCTGCTCTCCCTGCGTGAGAGGATTCTGCCGCCCAGCGCCAACTTCTCCCGGACTCCGGTCGGTTCCGAGCTCGAGGGGACCCCGTTCCGCGTCCAGACCGAGGCCGCGCCCTGGGAGCCGCGGGCATCGGGAGTTCCCCGGCGCGCCGCCGTCTCCGCCTTCGGGTTCGGCGGAATCAACGCCCATGTCCTGCTCGAAGAACATGTCCCTTCGCGGGTGCGCCGCGGCCGCCTGAAGTCGGCGCCGCCCGCCGAACAGCCCCGGCCCGACGTGGCCGTGGTGGGCCTGGCCGCCCGCTTCGGCGCCCTGAAGGGCCTGCGCCGCTTCCAGGAGGCCGTCCTGGGAGGCCGCCTCCCGGCCGAGGCCTCCGAACGGCTCATCGGGGAGCTCTCGGTCGCCCCTCAAGCCTACCGCATCCCGCCCAAGGAGCTCGCCGACCTCCTGCCCCAGCAGGTGCTGATGCTGCAGACCGCCGACGCCGCGTTCAAGGACGCCGGCGCCCTCAACCGGGACCACGAGAATACCGGCGTCTACATCGGCATGGAGCTCGACCCGCGCACGGGGGACTTCCACGCGCGCTGGGCGATGCCCCAAGAGGTCCGCGACGCCGCGGGGCCGGCCCTGTCGGCCAACCGCACGATGGGGGCGCTGGGCGGCATCATCGCCAGCCGCATCGCCCGCGAGTTCAAGGCGGGAGGCCCCAGCTTCACCATCGCCTCGGACGAGACCGCGGGGCTGCGCGCCCTCGAAGCGGCGGCCTCGGCCCTGAGGCGGGGGGAGCTCGACTGCGCCCTGGTCGGAGCCGTGGACCTGGCGGGCGACCCCCGCGCCCTGGCGGCGCGCAACGCCCTGCGCCCCTACGCGAAGTCCGGGAGGGCCCGGCCGTTCGACGAATCGGCCGACGGCTGCGTGCCTGGAGAAGGGGCCGCCGCCGTCGTCCTCAAGCGGCTCGACGACGCCCTGCGCGACGGCGACCGGGTCTATGCGGTGCTCCGCGGCATCGGCGCCGCCTCGGCGAAGGAGCCGCAGGCCGCCGAGGGCTACGGCCTGGCGCTCGAGCGGGCCTATGAGGACGCCGGCCTGCGCCCCCAGACCGTCGAATTCGTCGAGACGCACGGCAGCGGCTCTCCCGCCGAGGACGCGGCGGAGGCTAAGGCGCTGGCCGCCTTCTTCGGCGGCCGTTCCCCCCGCCGCCGCCTGGCGCTGGGCAGCGTCAAGCCGGTCGTCGGCCACACCGGGGCCGCCTCGGGGCTGGCCTCCTTCGTGAAGGCGTCCCTGGCCCTGTATCAGGAGATCCTGCCCCCCCTCGAGATCTCTGAGGCGCGGGCCGAGCTCGACGGGTTCGCCGACCGCTTCCACGCGCCGCGCGTTCCCCAGTACTGGCTGCGTAACCGGGCGGAAGGGCCGCGCCGCGCCGGCGTGTCGGCCATGGGGCTCGGCGGGAACTTCGTTCACGCCGTGCTCGAACAGCTCGACGCGGTCCCGCCCAACTGCGAACGGCCCGCTGAACGCCGCCAACCCCTGGGCGCCCGGCCGGAAGGCCTCTTCGTCATCGAGGCGGACTCCGCTCCCGAGCTCATCCTCGCGGCCCGCCGCCTGCGCACATGGCTCGAAGACTCCTCCTCGATGGGCATCGAGTCCCTGGCCCGCGCCTGGTGGGGCCATTCCCCGGCCACCGCACGCCGGGCCCACGCCGTTTCCTTCGTGGCGCGCGACGCCGCCGAACTGCGCGCCCAGGCCCTGGGCGTCGAGAAGTCCCTGCTCGAAGACCCCGCCTCTCCCGTCCAGGGCCTGGACCGGGTCTTCTACTCGCCCGAGCCCCTCGGCCGCTTGGGCCGCACGGCCTTCGTCTTCCCGGGCTCGGGGAACCAATACATCGGCATGGGGCTCGGCGCCGCCGCCCAATGGCCGGAGGTGTTCCGCGCCCTCGACGGCGAGGTCGGCCGGCTCAAGGACCAGTTCGTCCCCGAGCTCTTCGCGCCATGGCGCCTGTCCTGGCCCGAAGGCTGGCAGGACGCCGCCCTCGAGACCCTGGCCCAGGACCACAAGTCGATGATCATCGGGCAGGTCTCCCACGGGGCGGTCATCAGCGACCTCGTGCGCTCCTTCGGGGTGGAGCCGTCCGCCGCCATCGGCTACAGCCTCGGGGAGAGCGCCTCGCTCGTCGCGACGCGCGCCTGGCGGGACCGCGACGAGATGCTGCGGCGCATCGAGGATTCGCCGCTCTTCGTGAGCGAGCTGGCCGGCCCGTGCAACGCCGCGCGGCGCAGCTGGGGCCTGGCCGCCCACGAGGCCGTGGATTGGGTCCTGGGCGTCGTGGACCGCCCCGAGAAGCTGGTGCGCGCGACCACGGACAAGATGGAGAAGGTCTTCCTCCTCATCGTCAACACCCCCAAGGAGTGCGTGGTCGGCGGGGCCCGCCATGCGGTGAAGAAGCTCGTCGAGGGGGTCGGGGGGACCTTCCTGCCGCTGCACGGGGTGACCACCCTGCATTGCGGCGTCGCCCGCGAGGTCGAGGACGCCTACCGGGCCCTGAACCTCCTGCCGACGACGGCGCCCGAAGGGGTCCAGGTCTACAGCGGAGCGTGGGCGCGGCCCTACCCCGTCACGAGCGAGAGCGCGGCCGACGCCGTCACCGCCCAGGCCCTGAACGGGGTCGACTTCCCCGCCGTCATCACGCGCGCCTACGACGACGGCGTCCGCATATTCCTCGAGATGGGGCCCCGCAACACCTGTTCGCGGATGGTGGCGAAGATCCTGGACGGCAAGCCCCATGCCGCGCGCTCCGCCTGCGTGCGCGACCAGGACGACGTCTCCACCGTCCTGCGCCTGCTCGGCATGCTGGCCGCCGAGCGCGTCCCGGTCGACCTGGGGCGCCTTTACGGCGAGGCCACCGCCGCGGTCGGCCACCGTCCTCCCGAGGCCTCCAGGGACGGCTCCGTCGTCATCCCGGTCCGGCGTCCGCTCATCGTCCGGCGCGAGCCGCCCGCGCCGCGGCTCCGAGCCCCCATCGCTCCCGCGCCCAGTCCGGCGGCCCCGGCGCCCGCGCCGCGCCCCCGGCCGGCCGTCCCGGCTCCCTCATCCGTACCGGTGGCCGTCCTCGAGCGCCCCGCTCCGGCGTCGACCCTCACCAAAGGCTTCCAGGACGCCCAGGACGCGCGGGCCTCGGCCCATGCCCAGTTCCTCAAGCTGGCTTCGGTCAGCGCAGAGCTCCAGGGGCGGGCCCTATCCCTGCAGGCCGCCCTCCTTCAGGGCGGGGCCCTGCCCGCGCCGGCGGCGCCGGTCGCCCCGGCGCCCGCGGGTCCGGCGCCGTTCATGGACCGCAAGGCCTGCATGGAGTTCGCCGTCGGGAAGATCGGCGCCGTCCTCGGGGAGGCCTTCGCCCACGTCGATTCCTACCCGACCCGGGTTCGCCTGCCCGACGAGCCTCTGATGCTGGCCGACCGCATCACGGCGGTGAGCGGCACGCCCAACTCCATGGGCTCGGGAGCCGTGACGACCGAACACGACATCCTGCCGGACGCCTGGTACCTCGACGGCGGCAGGATCCCCACCTGCATCGCCGTTGAGGCCGGCCAGGCCGACCTCTTCCTTTCGGGCTACCTCGGGATCGACTCGATGACGAAGGGCAAGGCCGTCTACCGCCTGCTCGACGCCGTGGTGACCTTCCATGACGCCCTGCCCGCCCCCGGCGCGGTCATCCGCTACGACATCCGCATCCTGCGCTTCACGCAGCAGGGCGATACCTGGCTCTTCTTCTTCGAGTTCGACTCGACCGTGGAAGGGAAGCCCCTCTTGACGATGCGCAAGGGCTGCGCCGGCTTCTTCACGGCGGCGGCTCTGGACGCCGGGAAGGGCATCGTCTTCACCGAGTTGGACAAGCGCCCCGTCCCCGGCAAGCGTCCCGCGGACTGGAAGCCGCTGGCCCCGATGCCGGCCGGCCCCGTCGCCTACGATGAGGCCGCCGTCGAAGCCCTGCGCCGCGGCGTCCCGGCCGCCGCGTTCGGCCCCGCCTTCTCCGGCATCGACTCGCCGCTGAGGCTGCCCGGGGCCGGGGGCGCGCGCATGAAGCTCCTGGACCGCGTGCTGAGCCTGGACCCGGCGGGCGGGCGATACGGCCTTGGCCTCATACGCGCCGAAGCGGACATCCACCCCGACGACTGGTTCATCACCTGCCACTTCGTCGACGACCAGGTGATGCCCGGCACGCTCATGTATGAGTGCTGCATGCACACCCTGCGGGTCCATCTGATGCGCCTGGGCTGGATCAAGGGCGGGGAAGGCCGATTCGAGCCGGTGCCGGGGGTGAAGTCCCAGCTCAAGTGCCGCGGGCAGGTCCTGGCGACGACGAAGAAGGTCGTCTATGAGATTTCCATCAAGGAGCTGGGCTACGGGCCCGAGCCCTACGCCGTCGCCGACGCCCTGATGTACTCGGACGGCAAGCCCGTCGTCCTCATCACCGACATGTCCTGCCGCCTGGCCGGGGCGACGCGCGACGAGGTCGAGGCCCTCTGGGCCGGGCGCCGGGCTGCACCCGACAAGAAGGTCCTCTTCGACGACGCCAGCATCACGGCCTTCGCCGTCGGCAAGCCCTCCGAGGCCTTCGGCGCGCCCTACAGGGTCTTCGACGCCGAGCGGGTCATCGCCCGCCTGCCCGGCCCTCCCTACAAGTTCCTCGACCGCATCGTGGACATCTCGGGCTGCTGCCCCTTCGTCCTCGAGGCGGGCGGCGCCGTCGTCGCCGAACACGACGTGGAGCCCGACGCCTGGTACTTCAAGGCCAACCGCCAGAGGAGCATGCCCTTCGGGGTCCTCCTCGAGGCGGCGCTGCAGCCCTGCGGCTGGCTGGCGGCCTATCTGGGCTCGGCGCTGCGCTCCGAGACCGACCTGTCGTTCCGGAACCTGGGCGGCAAGGCCGTCCTCCATTCCGAGGTATTCCCGGACACGGGGACCTTGTCCACCCGGGTGAAGATGACGAAGGTCTCGCAATCCGTGGGGATGATCATCCAGGACTACGACCTGGAGGTCCGCGCCGGGGAGCGCCTCGTCTACAAGGGGACCACCTACTTCGGCTTCTTCTCGAAGGAAGCCCTGAGCGACCAGAAGGGGATCCTCGGCGTGACCCCCTGGGCCCCCGCCACGGACGCTCCAGCCGGCCCCGGGGAGGTCCGCGCCGCCGCCCCGCCCCTGGCCCTCCCCGAACGCGGCTTCAGCATGCTCGACTCCATCACCGTCCTCGACCCTTCCGGGGGGCCCAAGGGGCTGGGCTTCATCCGCGGGGTCAAGAAGGTCGACCCGGGCGAGTGGTTCTTCAAGGCGCACTTCTACCAAGACCCGGTCTGCCCCGGCTCGCTGGGCCTCGAATCCTTCCAACAGCTCCTGAAGCATCTGGCCCGCCGCCGCTGGGCGGCCTCGGTCGCGCCCTCCGCCCGGTTCACGCCGATGGCCCTCGGCCGCCCGCACGAGTGGGTCTACCGCGGGCAGGTCGTGCCCCGCAACTCGCTCGTCACCGTGGAGGCCGTGGTGACCGAATACGACGACGCGGCCCGCCGCGTCACGGCCGACGGCTTCCTGAGCGTGGACGGCCTGCTCATCTATCAGATGAAGGGATTCTCCCTCAGCGCGGCGGACGCGTGAGGTATTCGAAGGTCCATCTCGACGCCTTCGGCTATGAACTGGCGCCGGTCGTCGTGGGCTCGGCCGAGCTCGAATCGCGCCTGGAGCGCACCTACACGACGCTGCACCTCTCCCCCGGTCAGCTCGAGGCCTTCACCGGCATCCGCGAGCGGCGCTGGTGGGAGCCGGGGTTCAGGCTCTCGGAGGGGGCGACCCGGGCCGGAAGGAAGGCCCTCGAGGCTTCCGGAGTGCGGGCCTCGGACCTGGGCGCGCTCGTCTACGGCGGCGTCTGCCGGGAGCAGTTCGAGCCCGCCACGGCCTGCGCCGTGGCCGAGGCCCTGGGCGTCGGCGGCGGCGCGGCGGTCTACGACATCTCCAACGCCTGCCTGGGAGTGCTCAACGGCATCGTGGAGGTCGCCAACCGCATCGAGCTGGGACAGATCCGCGCGGGCCTGGTCGTCTCCTGTGAGACGGCGCGCGAGATCAACGAGGCCACCATCGAGCGGATGGGCGCGGACGCCGGGCTCGACTCCTTCAAGGACTCCCTGGCCACGCTGACCGGCGGCTCCGGCGCGGTGGCCGTCCTCCTGACCGACGGCTCCTTCGGCTCCCGCCGCCGGCGCCTGCTCGGCGGGGCCTTCCGAGCGGCCCCCGAGCACCACCGCATCTGCCGCTGGGGCCTCGAGCCCCTGCCCAAGAACGGCTTTCGCTCCCGACAGCCCGTGGAGCAGGTGATGCGCACCGACGCGGTCTCCGTGCTCAAAAACGGCGTGGCCCTGGGCCGTGACTGCTGGAAGGCCTTCCTCGAGGGGCTGGCCTGGACGCCTGAGGCGGTCGACAAGGTCGTCTGCCATCAGGTCGGCAAAGGCCACCAGAAGGAGATCCTGGCCGCCTTCGGCATCCCCGAAGAGAAGGACTTCACCACTTATGAGCACCTCGGCAACATCGGCACGGTCTCCCTGCCGCTGACCGCCGCCCTGGCCGAGGAGCGCGAAGCCATCGTGCCGGGCGACAAGGTCGCCTTCCTCGGCATCGGCAGCGGCCTCAACTGCCTGATGCTGGGCTGGGAGTGGTAGGGTGGACGACGCCCTGCTGAGGAAGCACTACCCGTTCAAGTCCCGCTTCCTGGACATCGCCGGACACAGGCTGCACTACATCGACGAGGGGAGCGGGGAGCCGGTGGTCTTCGTGCACGGCAACCCCAGCTGGTCCTTCCTGTACCGCGGCCTGGTATCGGCCCTGTCGCCGGCCTACCGCTGCGTGGCGCTCGACCACATCGGGATGGGCCTCTCCGACAAGCCGGGAGACGACCGCTACGACTACACGCTCGAGCGGCGCGTGGCAGACCTCGACGCCCTCCTCCGACACCTCTCCCTCACGAAGGGGCTGACGCTGGTGCTGCACGACTGGGGGGGGATGATAGGGATGTCCTATGCCGTGCGCCATCCCGAGAGGATCTCCCGCATCGTGCTCGCCAATACCGCCGCCTTCATGATGCCCCCCGGCGGCCTGCTGCCATGGCAGCTGGCCCTGGCCCGTTCGGCCTTGGGCGCCCTGCTCGTCAGGGGATTCAACGCCTTCTCGGCGGGGGCGGCCCGGTTCTGCGTGACCAAGCGCCCCATGAGCCGCGAGGTCAGGAGCCTCTACACGGCGCCCTACGGCTCCTGGGCCGAACGCATCGCCACGCTGCGCTTCGTCGAGGACATCCCGATGCGCGAGGGAGACCGGGCCTGGGCCTTCGCCAAGGCCACCCAGGAAGGCCTCGGCGGCCTGGCCTCCGTGCCGAAGCTCGTCTTGTGGGGCGAGCGCGACTTCGTCTTCGACGCGAAGTTCCTCTCCGAATGGCGGCGGCGCTGCCCCGAGGCCGAGTTCCACGCCTTCCCCGAGTCCGGGCACTACATCTTCGAAGACGAGCCCGAGGCGGCCGCCCGCCTCGTGAAGGGCTTCCTCGCCGCGCATCCGGCCGCCGCGGTCCGATGACGCCCGCCCCCCCGGTCAACATCGCCGAGGCCGTCACCCGCATGGCCGCGAGCCGCCCCGACGCCCTGGCGATGGTCTTCCTGCAGGGCGGCCGCGCCCACTCCGTCTCCTTCAAGGCCCTCGAAGCCGATTGCGCCCGGGTGGCCTCCGGCCTGGCCGCCTACGGCGTGCGGCGCGGCATGCGCGCCGCGGTGATGATCCGCCCCGGGCCCGACTTCTTCGCCGCCGCCTTCGCGCTGTTCCGGCTGGGCGCCGTGCCCGTCCTCATCGACCCCGGCCTCGGGCGGCAGGCGTTCGGCCGCTGCCTGGAGGAGGCCGCCCCCGAGGTCTTCCTCGGCGTCCCCTTGGCTCACGCCGCCCGCCAGCTCTTCGGCTGGGCGCGGGACAGCGTGCGCATCAGCGTCGTCGCCGGGCCGGTTGGCTGGCCGGGGACCCCGACCCTCGACTCCGTGCGCCGGGCCGGCACGGAGGACTTCCCGGCGGCCCCGACGGCCCCCGATGAGCCCGCCGCCGTGCTCTTCACCTCCGGTAGCACGGGGGCGCCGAAGGGGGCCCTCTATACGCACGGGAACTTCGCCGCCCAGGTGGAGCTCCTGCGCACGCGCTTCGGCATCGAGCCGGGGGAGACCGACCTGGCGACTTTCCCGCTCTTCGGCCTCTTCGACCCCGCCCTCGGCATGACGGCGGTGATTCCGGACATGGACTTCACCCGGCCGGGGTCGGTCAACCCCCGCAACATCCTCGACCCCGTGCGGTTCTACAAGGTCACGAACCTCTTCGGCTCCCCGGCCCTGCTCGACAGGGTCGGCCGGGCCGCGCAGGAGGACAGCGTGCTGCTGCCCTCCCTCAAGCGCGTCCTCTCCGCGGGGGCACCCGTCACGCCCAAGGTGCTGCGCCGGGTCAGTGCGATGCTGACCGGCGACGCCGAGATCCACACGCCGTACGGCGCCACCGAGGCCCTGCCGGTCTGCGCCGTGGGGTCGCGGGAGGTCCTGGCCCAGACCGCGGCGGACGCGGCCAAGGGGCTCGGCACCTGCGTCGGCCGTCCCCTGAACGGAGTCGACCTGCGAGTGATGCGCATCCTCGACGCCCCCGTCCCCGACTGGTCCGACGACCTGGCCCTGCCCTCCGGCGAGGTGGGGGAGTTCCTGGTCAGGGGCCCGCAGGTGACCCTCTCCTACTTCGAACGCCCGGAGGCCACCGCGCTGGCCAAGGTCCGCTTCCCGGACGGCTCCGTCGGACACCGCATGGGCGACCTGGGCTTCATCGACCAAGCCGGCCGGGCCTGGTTCTGCGGGCGCAAGTCCCAGCGCGTCGAGACGGCGAAGGGGCCGCTCTACACCGACAGGGTCGAGGGCATCTTCAACGCCCATCACGGCGTGCGCATGGCCGCCCTGGTCGGCGTCGGCCCGAAGGGCGCCCAACGCCCCGTCCTCGTCGTCCAGCCGGAGCGCGGGCGCCCGGGGGACGCCGCCCTGCGCGCGGAGCTGCTGGACCTGGCAGCCGGCTTCCCTGAGAGCAAGTGCCTGGAAGACATCCTGTTCCATCCCTCCCTGCCCGTGGACATCCGGCACAACGCAAAAATCCAGCGCGAGAGCCTGTCCGTCTGGGCCGCCGCGCGCCTGGCATGAAGGCCCTGGTCACCGGCGGCGGGGGCTTCCTCGGCTCCGGCATCGTGCGCGCCCTGCTCGCCAAGGGGCATCAGGCCCGGAGCTTCTCGCGCGGAGACTATCCCGAGCTCAAAAAGCCCGGGGTGGAGCTCTTCCAAGGCGACCTGTGCGACGCGCGAGCCGTCTCGGAGGCCGTCGCGGGCGTGGACCTCGTCTTCCACGCGGGCGCCAAGGCCGGAGTCTGGGGGCCGGAGGACGAATTCTGGAAATCCAACGTGGAGGGGACCAGGCACGTCCTCGACGCCTGCAGGCGCCACGGGGTGAGGCGCCTGGTCTTCACCAGCTCTCCCAGCGTGGTGGGGGGGAAGGACCTTGAGGGCGCCGACGAGTCCGCGCCCTACCCCGACCATTTCCTGGCCGCCTATCCGCGCACGAAGGCCGAAGCCGAGAGGATGGTGCTGGCCGCTAACGGCCCCGACCTCGCCGTCGTGGCCCTGCGTCCCCACCTCATCTGGGGTCCGGGTGACAACCATATCGTCCCTCGCCTGATCTCCCGGGCGAAATCGGGAGCCCTGCGCCGCATCTCCGGGCGCCCCTGCAAGGTGGATTCGACCTTCATCGACAACGCGGTGGACGCGCATCTGCTTGCCGCCGAGAAGCTGGCGCCGGGCGCGCCCTGCGCGGGAAAGGCCTACTTCATCTCGAACGGCGAGCCGCTGGAGCTGTGGGACCTGGTGGGCAGGATATTGGCCGCCAGCGGGGCCCCGCCGGTGACGAAGTCGGTCTCACCCGGCATGGCCCGCTTGGCCGGCGCCGTGCTTGAGACCGTCTATGGGCTCCTGGGCATCGCATCAGAGCCGCGTATGACCCGCTTCATGGCCGAGGAGCTGACCACCCACCACTGGTTCGACCTGAGCGCCGCCCGGCGCGACCTGGGGTATGCCCCGCAAGTGACTATAGAGGAAGGGCTCGAGCGTCTGAGGGCGTCCGCGGCAAGAAAGGGGCTGGACAAATTAAACTAGTCTGTTATACTAGTTGATATGAAGTACCCTCGGCCGGACGAAGCCGTCAGCGCCTTCGATGCCAAGACTCATCTCTCGTCTTTGCTGCGCGAGACCGAGCGGGGCGCGAGCTACCTCATCCTGCGCCACGGCAAACCCGTGGCCCGCCTGGTGCCCTGCCCCCCTGAGGAGCCTGCGGACTACCCCGCCCTCGCCGATTCCTTCCGCAAAATCCGATCCGAGGTGCGGGGCAAGGTCTCAACCCGCTCCCTCATAGACGAAGGGCGCCGGCGGTGACGGCCTGGGTCGTGGACGGCTCTCTGGCGCTGGCTTGGGCCCTTCCCGACGAGCGCTCCGCTCAGGCGGAACGCTTCCTGCGCGCTCTGAAGCCGGGCTCGACGCTCGAAATCCCGGCGCTCTGGTGGCACGAGGTCGCCAACGCCCTCATCGTCGCCGAGCACCGCGGACGCATTTCGGCGTCTGAGACGGCGCGAGTCATCGAGGCCTTCCGCTCGATGCCTCTGAAGACCCACACCGAATCAGGCGCCGAAGCGGCGTGGCGCTGGTGCGCCGTGGCCCGCGAACGGGGCTTGAGCGCCTATGACGCGGCCTATCTGGAGCTCGCGCAACGGCTGGGAGCCGGCTTGGCGACGCTCGATGAGCATTTGGCCGGCGCCGCCAGCGCCGCGGGCGTCAAGACCTATCCGCCGCGCTCATAGCGGGACAAAGCGGCCGCGGCGGCGGTCCTTGCGGACCTTGAAGGCGGGGAAGGCCTTGCCGTTCATCGCCACCCAGGAGCCGGGGGGGAGGGCCTGGGCGTAGGCCAGCGCCGCGCCCAGGTTGAAGAGGCCGTCCGAGGTACCGAAGGCGTAGGGAATCATGGCGCCGGTAAAGACGACGGTCTTGTCCGACCCGGCCAGCGCCTCGGCGACGAAGCGCGCCGTCTTCACCATCGTGTCGGTGCCGTGGGTCACCATGATGCGCTTCTCGCGCGCCGCGCGGCAGGCGGCGGCCACCTTGGCGCGGTCCGCGCCGGTCATGAACAAGGAGTCCTTGAGCATCAGCTGGCGGATGCGCACCTTGAGGCGCGCCCGGCCCAGAGCCAACATCTGGGCGAGATGGGTCTGCTTGAAGAAAAGCCGGCCGGAGATCTCGTCGTACTCCTTGTCGAAGGTGCCGCCGGTGACGAGTATCAGGACGCTATGCTCGCTCATGGGCGAATCCTAGCAAAAGGGGGCCGGGGCGCAAGCCCCGGCCCCCTCTCAGCGGCGCGGACGGCTACTTGAACCAGCGGTCCACTTCGACGATGCCGTTGCCCTGCTGGGCCTCGTTGAGGCCGGAGAGCGGGACCGCCGCCTTCTTGAGCGCGGCCTTCACGCCCGCCGCCCCCCTGGCGCCCAGCTGCACGGCCAGCGCGGCCAGGCCCGCCACGTGCGGAGAGGCCATCGAGGTGCCCGACAGCTTCGCCAGCTTGCGGCCCGGCCAGGCCGAGACGATCTCATGCCCAGGGGCGATGAAGTCCACCTCGGGGCCGGTGGTGGAGAAGTCCGCCAGGCCGTCCTGCGCGGTCGACGCGCTGACCGCTATGGCTTCCGGATACATGGCCGGAGCCGAGACCGGGGCCTCCGGGTCGTTGCCGGCCGCCGCCACGATGACGACGCCCGCCGCGGCCGCCTTCTGGACGGCCTTCTTGAGCGCCGTCGACGACGGGCCGCCCAGGCTCATGTTGACCACCTGCATGCCGTTCTCGACGGTCCAGGCGATGCCGGCCACCACGATGTCGGTGGTGCCGCCGCCGTCCTTGTCCAGGACCTTGACCCCGTAGAGCCGGGCCTCGGGAGCCACGCCGATGACGCCCATCTTGTTGGACGCGCCGGCGACCGTGCCGGCGACGTGGGTGCCGTGGCCGTGCTCGTCGGTCTGCTCGGAGCCCGGCTCCACGGCGTTGAACCCGCCGGCGTGGTTCGGGGCGATGTCCGGGTGGGTGGCGTCGATGCCGGTGTCGATCACCGCCACCTTCACGCCCTTGCCGGTCGCCCGGCTCCAGATCTGCGGCGCGTGCAGGCGCTCGACGCCCCAGGGGACCTCGGAGGGCTTCTCCGCGTCCGCCTTGGGTTCGCCGGGGCCCAGCGAGGGGACCGGGGCCGCCGTCCTGAGCGCGGCGGCGGGGGTCGGGAAGGCCACCGACGAGAGCGGGGCCGGAGCGGCCTCGATCCACTTGCGGTATTCGTTGGGTTCCACGGCCTCGACGGCGGGGTTCGCCTTGAGGCGCATCGCGGCCTGCGGGGCGATCCCGAACGAGACGACGACGGCGTCCACGAACGGCAGGTCCTTCTCGACCCGCCCGCCCGCCGCCGTGACGGCGGCGGCGCGAGCCTCGGGGGAGAGGCCTTCCTGGAAGGAAACGATCTGGGTACGGGACTTCGACGGGTCCTGCGCCATCGCTGACGACGCGGCATACGACACCACCACCAGCGCTAAGGCCGCGGCAAGCGGCCGTTTCGACGCCACCATTCCACCACCTCCGTAAGACCTAGGAAGAATACACCCCTTAAGTTTGACACAAATAGAGGACCATGGCCCAGGCGCGCGTAGGGCCGAGGGCCTATATTGTTGGGGGCGCCGCGCTTTGCTAGTCTGTGGACATGGCCGTCGAAACCGATTTCCACGGGGCCCTGGGCCGGAACTTCTGGCGCGAGGACGCCGCGCTGCGGGCGGCCGTCGAACGCAGGCTGCCCGCCGAGCGGCGCGCGCCCACCCTCGCCGCCCTCGACGCCGCCGGAGAAGCCGCCGGCGGCCGCTACGGCGAGCTCGTCGAGCGGGCCCACGCCGACCACAACCTCCCGCGCCTGACCCGCTACGACCGCTGGGGCGCACGCGTCGACCGCATCGAGTACTGCCCCGAGCAGCTCGACGCCCGGCGTCTGGCGATGTCCCTGGGCGTCCTTCCGCCCTTCCCCTGGGCGGAGCGCATGGCCAAGGCCATCCTCCTCAACTACTCGGGGGAGGGGGGGGTCACCTGTCCGTTGGCCATGACCGACGGGCTCATCCAGCTGCTCGAGGCCCACGGAACCCCCGGCCAAAGGGCCCAGTGGCTGCCGCTGGCCCGCAACCCCGATGTCGACACCCCGCTGACGGGAGGCCAGTTCGTCACCGAACGCCAGGGCGGCAGCAACGTCTCCGAGAACGAGTGCGCCGCCGCCCCCGGCCCCGGCGGGACCTGGGCCCTGATCGGGCTCAAGTGGTTCTGTTCGAACCCCGGAGAGCTCTGGGTGACCACGGCCAAGCCCGCGGGCTCCGACTCCGTGGCCCTCTTCCTGATGCCCCGGCGCCGGCCCGACGGGGCGCTCAACGACGCCCACATCCTGCGCCTCAAGGACCTCTCCGGCACGCGCGGCAAGGCCACGGCCGAGGTGGAGTTCCGCGGCGCCTACGCGGAGCTCATCGGACGCCCCTCGCGCGGGCTGGCCCTCCTGCTCGGCGTCGTGCTGAAGACCTCGCGCATCCATGTCGCCGCGGCCAGCCTCGGATTCATGGGCCGCGCCCTGCTCGAGGCGCGGCTCTACGCCGAATCCCGCGTGGTCCTCGGCCGCCGGGTCTGCGAGCTCCCCCATGTGAAGGCGGAGCTGGCCGCCCTGGAGAGGGAGCGCGCGGCGGCCCTGCACGCCTTCTTCGCCATGCTGGGCTGCGTCGAAGCCGGGGACCCCGCCGAGGACGTGCTGGTCCCTCTCCTCAAGGTCTGCGTCTCCAAGCTCGGGACCTCGCAGCTGCGCCGCGCGCGCCTGGTCCTGGCCGGCAACGGCACCCTGCGCGACTTCTCTCCCCTGCCCCGCCTCCATGAGGACGCCTTCATCCAGGAGATCTGGGAGGGGACCCATCCCATCCTGGCCGGCCACGCCGAGAAGGCGCTGCGCCGCAAGCCCTCGCGCGACGCCTTCCTGGCCATGCTCAAGCCCGGGCCGCGGCGCGCCTTCGAGGAGCGCCTGGGCGCGCACGCCGCGCGGGGGGAGGACGAGCGCGCGGCGGGCCGCGAAGCCCTGTGCGACGCCGCCTACGCCGCGTTCGTCGCGGCGTGAATTTGGCATAATCGCCTCCGATGAGCAACCACTTCGGCTTCCTCGAGGTCGTCAAGGCCGGCGGCCTGACTTTGGCCCTGCTGGCCGCCGCCTCCGTCTACTGCTTCGCCCTCATCTGGCAGCGCTGGAGCGTCTATCAGCGCGCGATGGGCGGTCTCGACGCCTTCCTGCGCCACGCCAAGCACCAGATCGAGAAAGGCCAGCTCAAGGAGCTGATGGCCCACTGCCGCCAGCACCCGGGCCCGGCCTCCGCCGTGGTGCTGGCCAGCCTCACCGGGCACGAGGGTCTCAGCGAGCGGCGCGCCGCCACGGAGCGCGTCCTCGAGCGCGAGGTGGCCCTGCTCGAGAAGGGCCTGCCCGTGCTCGGCACCGTCGGAAGCGTGGCCCCCTTCGTCGGCCTGTTCGGCACGGTCATGGGCGTGATGCGGGCGTTCCGCGACCTGGCCGGCGCCGCCAACGCCGGGCCGGGCGTGGTGGCCGTCGGCATCGCCGAGGCCCTGGTGGGGACGGCCGCCGGGCTCTTCGTGGCCATCCCCGCCGTCCTCGCCTACAACTACTTCACCACGCGCGCCAACCGGTTCCAGGACGAGATGCGCTGGCTCGTCGACGACGTGCTGGAACGGCTGACGGCCCCGGCGAGGTAGGCGGTGGCCCACGGCAGGTTCGAGCGGCGGCGCCCCATCGTCGACCCGAACCTGATCCCGCTCATCGACGTCTCGCTCATCCTCGTCATCATCTTCATGGTGCTCACCCCCGTGCTGGTCCAGCACCAGCTCACCGTGCGCCTGCCGTCCTCGACCCAAGGGGCGCCGGGCGACAGCGACTCCACGGTCAGCGTCCAGATCGACGCGCGGGGGAACATCACCCTCGACGGCCGTCCGGTGCGGCTGCAGGTCCTGGAGAGCGAGCTGGCGCTCAAGCTCGGGAAATCCTCCCAGAAGACCGTGCTCGTGCAGTCCGACAAGGTCGTCCCGGTGGAGCGGATAGTGCAGGTCCTCGACGTGGCCAAGAAGCTGGGCGTGGGAAAGCTGGGCCTGGGCGTCATCTCGGCGGCGGAACGATAGGGTCCCGGACGGTGTCCAACAGCCGATGAGCTACGCGGGCGTCCCCGAAGCGCCGCCGATGGCGCCGTTCCTCAAGCGCTCCGCGGCCTTCCATGCCGTCCTCCTCGCCGCCGCCGTCATCGTCCCGGGACGCTCCGGCGCCCCTCCGCAGCAGGTCTACCGCATCGACTTCATCGGAGGCTCCGACGCCATCATGAACCGCCGTGCGGGCGGCGCCCCGCCGGAGGCCGCCGCCCCGGAGCCCGCGGCGGCGAAGCCCGAGAAGCAGAAGGACCCCGACTCCTTCAACCTGAAGCCCTCCTTCAAGCCGCTGCCCAAGCCCAGCTTCCTGGACGCGGCCCGGCCCGACCGCGCCCCGAAGCTTCCGGCCCTCAAGCCCACCTTCATCGGCCCGCCATCGGGCGCGGCGGCCCCGGCCGCCGCCCAGGGCGCCGGCGGCTCCGGCGCCGGCATCGGCTCGGTGTCGGCCGACATGCCGGACTTCCCGTATCCATGGTACCTGACCAGCCTGCGACAGAAGCTCTGGGACCGCTGGTCGGGCAACATGCCGGCCTTCCCGGGAGAGGCCCTGGTCATGTTCACCATCCTGCGCGACGGTTCCCTGGTCGACGTGCGCGTCGAACAGACCTCCGGGGAGCGCGCGTTGGACTCAGCCGCGGTCGCCGCCGTGCGGGCCTCGGGGCCCCTGCCGCCCCTGCCCCCGGCCTTCCGCGAGAAGTTCCTCACCGTGCACGTGCAATTCAAATCCAATTAGTTAGAATCCACCCGTGGGAAACGAGACCTGCGACAAGTGCCGCAAGCCCCTGGCCAGGAACAAGCGCTGGTTCCGCTGCCAGAAGTGCAAGGCGTGGTTCTGCCCCAGCTGCATGGACCGTTTCTGCCTGTTCTGCAAGGGGAAGGTGGACGAGGTCCCTCCCGGCGCGGCGGAGGCCTCTGGCGGGGGCCTGGGCGGCTGGCTGAAGTCCCTCTTCGGCGGCTGAACCCCGCCAAGAGCTATACTGGGCCATGAGACCGCCTCTCAGGCTCCTCCCCGCCGTCCTGCTGGTCTGCCTCTGCGCACGGCCCGAAGCCCGCGCCGATTCCCTCGACGACGCGTTCGCCGCCCTCGCCTCCAACGACCTGCCGCGCGCCAAGAGCCTGGCCCGGCCCGCCGCCGAGAAAGGCGACTTCCTCGCCCAGTTCGTCCTCGGCGCCGTCCTGCGCGTCACGGGAGCCGCGCCCAAGGAGGGCGATGAGGCCGAGAAGTGGCTCAAGCAGGCCGCGGAGAACGCCTCACGCGCGGCCCAAACAGGCGACCCGCGCGCGAAGTATGTGCTCGGGCGGCTGAACTTCGACGCCCTGCTATGGGAGAAGGACGACGCCAAGGCCCTGAACTGGTTCCGCTCGGCGGCGGAGGACGGCTACGCCCCGGCCCAGAGCCAGATGGGCTTCATGTACGAGTGGGGGGACGGGCTGCCCAGAGACCTCGCAGCGGCCGCGACCTGGTACCGCTAGGCCGCGGACCAGGTCATGGCCCAGGCCCAGCGCTCCTACGGCATGCTTTACCGCCTCGGCAACGGGGTCGGCCTGGACCTCGAGAAGGCGGCCGTCTGGTACGCGAAGGCCGCCGCCCAGGGCGACGCCCCCGCGCAAAACGAGCTCTGCACCATGCTCCTGGAGGGCAAGGGGGTCGACCAGGACTTCGTCAAAGCCCTGGCTATGTGCCGCAAGGCCGCTGTTAACGGCGAGATGGACTCGCAGTACCGCATGGGCCTGATGTACCACCAGGGCTACGGGACGGCCATAGACCCGAAGACGGCCGCCGTCTGGTACCGCCGGGCCGCGGAGAGGAACCAGCCCGAGGCTCAGGCGAACCTGGGAGTGCTCTATCTGACCGGCAGCGGCGTCGCCAAAGACGAGAAGGCGGCCGCCGAGTGGCTGACCAAGGCCGCGGAGTGGGGGAACATCCCCGCCCAGGCGACCTTGGCCGGGATGTACCTGGAAGGCACCGGCGTCGTGAAGAACGAGACTGAGGCCGCCGTCCTATACCGCAAGGCGGCGGAGGGCGGAATAGCCTCGGCGCAGTCGATGCTGGGCTGGATGCTGCAGACCGGAACCGGAGTGCCCCAAGACGCGGCGGAGGCCCTGGCCTGGTACCGCAAGGCCGCGGAGCAGGGCGACGAGACCGCCAAGGTCAACCTGGCGTCCCTGAGCGCGGAGGCGCCCCAAGCCCCGGCCCAACCCGCCCCCGCTCCCAAGACCATCTCCTCCGACGTCGACGCGCCCGGCTACGCGTTGCCCGAGAACCCTGCGAGCTTCGCCGTCGTCGTCGGCGTGGAGCGCTATGCCAGCCTGCCCGCGGCCGAATTCGCCGAGCGCGACGCCGAAGCGGTGCGCGCCCACCTGATGGCGCTGGGCACGCCGGCCCGCAACATCTACTTCCTGAGCGGCCCGCTGGCCACCCGGGCCAAGCTGGCGCAGGCGCTCAACACCTGGCTCCCCAACCGGGTCAAGGAGGATTCCACCGTCTTCTTCTTCTACTCCGGGCACGGCGCGCCCGACCCCGCCAGCGGCCAGGCCTACCTGGTCCCGGCCGACGGCGACCCCGAGGACCTCGACAGCACGGCCTACCCGCTCCGCGAGCTCTACGCGAGGCTGGGAAAGCTCAAAGCCAGGAGCGTCGTGGTGGCGCTGGACTCCTGCTTCTCCGGGGCCGGCGGACGCTCGGTCATCGCCAAAGGGACGCGCCCCCTGGTCGTCTCCGTCGAAGCGGCCGAGCTGCCCGAGCGGGTCGTGGCCCTGACGGCGTCGGACAAGAACCAGGTCTCCGGGACCCTCGACGAGCAGGGGCACGGGGCCTTCACCTACTATCTCCTCAAAGGCCTCTCAGGCGCCGCCAAGAACGAGGGGGGGCATGTGACCGTGCAGTCCCTCCACGGCTACCTCACCCCGAAGGTCCAGGACGCGGCCCGGCTCAAGAACCGCGACCAGACCCCGCAGCTCCTCCCGGCGGCCGCTCCCGCCGTACGGATCCGCTGAGGCGGACCTACTCCCGGCGCCGCAGGCGCAGCACGGCGAGCTCGGGCGGGCAGTTGAACCGGGCCCGGTGCGTGACGCCTACGCCCCGCGAGGTGAAGCCGCTCATCTCGCCCCAGCGCCAGACCCCGGAGGCCAGCCTCTGATGGTAGTCGAGCGCGGTGAACACGGGGCGTCCGCCCGGCAGGCAGACCTGGCCCCCATGGGTATGCCCCGACAGGTAGAGGGCGTACCCGGCCTCGGCGGCCACATCGGCGAACTCGGGGCTATGGACGACGGCGACCGAGCAGGCCTTCCTGTCGCGCCCCCGCAGCGTGCGGTCGGCTTCCTCGGTGTAGAAATGGTGTACGTCGTCGAGACCGGATAATTGCAGCGCCGTCCCAGCCCGCTCGAGAGAGAAATGCTCGTTTACCAGCATCCTGACCCCGCGCGCCTCCAGGGCAGGCACCAGGCTGTGGCTGTCATGGTTGCCGAGCACGCCCACGGCGCCGTCCCGTGCCGAGACGGCGCCGAGGAGCTCCGCGACGACGGCGGCGGCCCGCGGGGCGGCGGGCGCCCCGAAGGACTGGATGTCGCCGGTCAGGACGACCAGGTCCACGCAGGCGCCGCGCATCGTCTCGGCGGCGCGCTCGATGAGGCCGGGGACCTTGTCGACGTGCAGGTCGGAGAGGTGCAGGATGGAGTAGCCCTCGAAGGCCGGGGGCAGCCCGGCGACCGGGAGGTCCACCTCGGTCAAGGCCAGGGCCAGGACGTTGTCGAGGGCCCGCGCGTGCAGCCCGACGGCCCTGAGGACCGGCTCGGCCAGGCGCGCGATCGATATCGGGACGCTGAAGGTGGAGACGACGCCCCGGCGCGTGTAGCGGCGGCCGTCGGCCTCCATGTCCGCCCGGCGGCGGCGCCAGCGTTCCCTCATCCCTTCAGGATATCAGAACGGAGCCGGGACTTGACGAATAGTGAGTGCTACATTATAATAACTTTGTAGTAACGGAGGGGTCATGGTCAAGAAACTCACTGCCCACGGCAACAGCGCCGCGCTCGTGATCGACAAGCCGATCATGGAGCTCCTGCACATCACGATGGACACCCCGCTCGACATCTCGACCGACGGGAAGAACCTCATCGTCTCACCCGTCACCGACCCCGCGCGCGCGAGGGAGTTCAAGGCCGCGTTCAAGCGCGTCCTGTCCAGGCACGGCAAGACCTTCGCTAAATTGGCGAAGTGAATCCCTCGTTCCTCACCTTCGCCGAGGTCCTGAAAATCCAACGCATCCAGGCCGAGCACTTTGGAGGCGATTCCACACTGCGGGACCGCAGCCTGCTCGAATCCGCTCTGGCCATGCCGGAATCGAGCTTCGGGGGGAAATTCCTCCATTTGAGCCTTTTCTCAATGGCAGCTGCCTATGCCTACCATATCTCCGAGAATCAGGCGTTCGTAGACGGCAATAAGCGGACCGGACTCGCCGCGGCCCTCGTGTTTCTTGACCTCAACGGAATCGAGATACACGACCCCAAGGGCCGTCTCTACGAGGCCATGATGGACATTGCCTCGCGCAAGCTCTCAAAAGCCGGTTTGGCGGCGCTTTTGGCCGAATTGGCCAATGCCCCACGAAAAAAGTTACGATGATGCGAGCCGTTTCCCAATCTGGAGAGGTGGGTGAGTGGCTGAAACCGACGGTTTGCTAAACCGTTGTACGAGTGTAAACTTGTACCGAGGGTTCGAATCCCTCCCTCTCCGCCAATTTTCAATCTGCTTTGCGGACTCGACCCAAGGCCTCGCGAGCGGGGCCTCCATTGACCAGGTGTAACACTTCTGATACACTCTTGGCATGCCCAGCCTGAATCCGAGAGTGAATGTCGTTTTGGAAAAGCCGCTATTCTTGACCCTGAAGAAATTGGCGACGAAAGACGGCGTGTCCTTATCCACCAAAGTCCGCGACCTGATCCGTGAGGCGTTGGAAGAATATGAAGAGGCCTTCCTAGTGAGCGTGGCCCAGGAGCGCGCCAAAACCTTCAAGCGCGCGCGGGCCTTGTCCCACGAACAGGTCTGGAAGTGACGTTTCTCCTTGTCTACCATCCGTTGGTAGTCAAGGACATATCCGGCATCAATCGAGACATCCGCAAACGCTTGGCGAAAGCCATTCAGGACCGTCTCTCTTCCCACCCAGAGTCCTACGGCAAGCCGTTGCGAGGAGATTTGGCGGGTTATTGGACTCTGCGTGTGGGCGACTATCGGGCGGTGTATAGGGTCGTCAAGAATGAAGTCTGGATTTTGGCCGTCATGAATCGGCGAGACGTTTATTCCCAGGTGATGAACCGGCTGTCCTGGGACGCCTAGGCCCATTTCCGCCGCCTTCCGGGCCGCAGGTCCTACGCCGTCCCCGACCCCCTATGCCATCATAGGGCCATGATCAAGCCCATGCTGCTCTCGGCGGCGCTAGGCGTGGGTGCGCCGCGCCTGGCCCCCGTCGTACCTTCGCTGGCCTTGCCCCGCATCGCGCCCGTCCTTCCGGCCCCCGGCCTGGCCGCCCCGAACCTGCTCGCCCCGCGCCTGGCCTCGCCCGTCCTGCCCAACGCCGCCAAGGCCGCCGACCCCGAGGCCGCGCGGGTGCTGGACCGCGTGCCGCGCATTCAGGAGCTCCAGGTGACCCTGCTGCGCGCCGCGGCCGAGAAGACCGGGCTCGACGTGCTGACCCTGTCGATGGGGATGTCCTTGGTCGGCAACGGCATCTCGCTGGGCGACCTCGACGCCATGCTCTCGGGGCTCGACGAGCTGGACGCCTCCTTCGAGGAGGCCGCCGCCGCCCTGCGCGCAGAGTTTGAGCGCGGCAACCTCAAGGACGCCGTCGTGGGCGGCAAGCTCACCCGCGAAGGCATGTCGATGCTGGCTTCGGTGACGCGCGACATCGCCTCCGCCGTCGAAATCCGCCGCAACAACCGTTTTCTCGACTGGTTCTGGGGCTTCGAGCGCGGCCGCGCGAAGGGCTCGGCCTCCTTCGAGCGTCCCGCCGTCCGGGAGCTTTCGGGCGGGCGCTGGCTGGTCGTCTTCGGGACTTTGGACGGCCGGCCCCTGTCGGTCACCATGGCGACCTTGGGCGGCAAGAAGCCCGACGCCCGCAAGTGGGTGGAGGGCGTGGAGCGCTCGCCGCTCCACGGCGCCGAACTCACGGAGCTGCGCGCGCTGCTCTCGGCCGCCGGGCTGCTCGGGGCGTGAACCTAAACGAGGCCTTCGACGTCTCGCCCGGCAAGCTGGCCGCGCTCAAGGAGCGCATCGCCCGCCTTCGGATCGACGTCCGCCTCATCGAAGAGGCCTTCACCCGCGGGGGCGGCAAGGGCGGACAGAAGGTCAACAAGTCGAGCAACGCCGTCCAGCTGAAGTACCCGCCTCTGGACCTGCTCGTGCGCTGCCACCGCGAGCGCCGGCGCACGGTGAACCGCTTCCTGGCCCTCAGAGAGCTCGTCGACCGCATCGAGATGCGGGTTTCCCCGGGTACCTCGGAACGCCTCAAGGAAATCGAGCGCATCCGCAGGCGCAAGGCCCGCAAGAAGGGACGGCTTAGCGGGCCAGAAGGGTCCGCGGGGGGAACGTCGTGCGGAGAAGGACCTTCTCCAGAGGAGGCCTGACGGCCTCGAAGGCGCGACGGGCCTCCTCCAGGCGCTCCCGCTCGGCGCGCAGGTCGGCCTCCAGGCGCTCGGCCTCGGAATAGAGCTCGGCGGCGCGGTCGGCGCGGGGGGAGGCGGCCAACCGCTCGGCGGCCTCGCGCAGGCGCCGGGCGCGCTCGGCCAGCTGGCGAGCCCCCAGAGTCACCGAGAGCTCGGCCGTCACGCGCTCCACCTCGATGTGGTCCGGCGCGGCCTCTAGGCGTCCGTCGCCGCCCGCGCCCAGCGCCGCCCCCGCCTCGCGCAGGGCCGCCTCGACGGCGTCGCTGCCGGTGCGGTACTCCAGGCGTGCCTCGTCGTAGGAGCCGGCGCGCCCGCGCACGGTCTCGAGGAACACCGAGCGCACCCCGCCGTCGAAGGAGCCCAGGATGCGGCCGCGGGCGTCCTCGATGTCCTCGCGCGCCCAGCGCACGAAGCGCAGCATGGTGCCGGCCCCGAAATGGATGTCCTGCGAATCGATGCGCGGGCCCACCTCGTGCTCCCAGCGCCCGGGCAGCAGCGGCTCGGGGTTGAAGACCTCGCGGGGGAACTGGCTGGGGTCCATGTAGCGCGCCACCGGGTCGGGCAGGATCTCGAAGATGTCGAGGAAGTGCACGGCCCGGCCCAGGGCCCCGCGGCGCACGGTGCCGCCGCCGTCGCGGCGGTACATGTAGACCCGCCCCAGGTAGCCGTTCTGGTTGGGGTCGCGCCCGGTGATGAGCTCGATGGGGGCCTGCACGATGCCGCGCGGGATCTCCAGCACGATGTTGGCCCAGTTCCAGGGCATGTACGCCCAGCGCCCCACGTCGCCCAGCTCGTCGGCGGCCTCGTCGAGCCGGCGCTTGAGCAGGTCATGGCCCAGGCGCACCGGCAGGCGCGTCTCGGGGTCGATGTAGCGCTTGAGGCGGTGAAGAGGGGCGATCTTCCCGTCACCCTGCTTCCAGACCCGCCCTTCCAGGTCCTCGATCCACCACTTGGCCGCGGCGGCCTTGAACGCCGCCTCGTCCTGGAAGACCTTCACCAGCCGGCCCTCGGCGTCCAACTCGGCGGCGATGACCTTGCCGGCGACGCGCCGCGCGGGGGAGGTGCCGAAGGAAAGGCGCGGAGCGCCCGGGGAGGAGACGGCGGCCAAAGAGCCGTCCGCGGCCAGCTCCCAGACCAGGTCGCAGGAATGGTGGAAGGTCCAGGCCCGGCGCGGGTCTTTGGCGTCGAGCTTGGCCAGGTCCTCGCGGGCCTTCGTCAGCTCCTCTTCCGCCATGAAGACGGCGACGACCCGCCCGTCGGGGCCCAGCGCGTAGCCGTGGGCTTCCAGCTTGAGGCTTATCCAGCCCAGGCGCCCCGAGGACTCGGCCTGCCGCTCGGCCTCGCGCGCCATGGCGCTCAGGCCCCGGGCTCCGGCCTCGAGGCGCTCGAGGGCCGCGCCCTCGGGCGAGCGCAGGGCGGCGTCCAAGGTCTCGTAGCGGCCCGCCGGCGGGGCCTCGCCGGTCCGGGCGACGACGACCACCACCTCGTCGGCCCCGCGCTGGCGCGCTTCGACGGCGTGCAGGGCCCGGCGCCGCCCGTCGCGGTCGGGCTTGGCCGAGAAATAGAGTACGCGTCCCTCGGCCTCGAGCCGGCGCAGGGCGGCCAGGTCCAGGGCCTGGCGCGGCCGGCCGTCGGCGCCGACCAGCACGAACTCGGAGCGCTCCAGGGCGGCGGCGGTCTCGGCGGCGGCCCGCTCGGCGGCGGCGCGGTCCCGGCCGGCCGCGGCGGAGTCCTCGGCGGCGTCGACCCCGCCCAGCACGGCCCGGCCGCCCCAGGCCGCCGCCTCTTCGGCCGTGGCGGGGCGCT
>JACRDU010000155.1 GCA_016218495.1 Elusimicrobiota bacterium | reverse complement strand
CCTCGCCACGTACTCCCTCCTGGCCGACGGACTCATCCGTATACCTCCCAGAAAAGCCCTCGCATGGGGGACTTGTTCGGGGACATCTTAGGTGAGTTGACGAGCCAGAATTGGGGGACATCTTACGTGAGTTGAAGCGCCTCATTGACGGGGCGCACGGCCGCCTCATATACTGGGGTCCGGCCCCTCTCCTGGGAGCCGGGAGACCTCATGAAAATGCCGCTGCCCCTGGCCGCCCTCTTCATCGCCGTTTTCTCCTTCTGCGCCTACGCCGAACCGTCCGAGACCGGGGAGGAGCACGCCGCCGCCCCCGACGAGAACGCCCAGGAGCACGCCAACACCGACGAAGGCAAGGCTCCTTGGAAGCAGGACGGCGAGAAGGCCGGGGACCGCCGCGAGAAGATGGGCGAGCGCCGCGAGAAGCACGGCGAGCGCATGGAGCGCCAGGGCGAGCGGCGGGAGCTGCGCGGGGAGAAATGGGAGAAGCGCGGCGACCGGCGCGAGGAGCGCGGCGAGCGCTTCGGCGAGAAGGGCGAGCGCATGCAGGAGCGCGCGGACAAGATGGGGGAGGCGGGCCATGAGAAGGCCGCCGACCGCCTCGAGAACCGCGGCGGGCGCTTCGAGAAGAAGGGCGAACGCTTCGAGAACCAGGGCGAGCGCATGCAGAACAAGGGCGAGCGCATGCAGCATCAGGGAGAGCGTCGACAGGACCGGGGCGAGCGCCACGAGCGCCAGGGCTCGCGCATGCAGAAAGGCGGCGGCCGCAAGCGGTGAGCCGGTCAGCCTTGCCCCGCGGGGCCGCGGCCGTTGCATTGGCCGCGGCCCTCTGCATTCCCTGCCGCTCGGCCACCAGCGGGGTCACCCCGGAGATGGACCGTGCCGTGCGCGCGGGGGTCGACGCCATCTACAACATGGATTTCGACGGGGCGCAGGCCGTCTATGAGCGGATGCGCGCGCTCAACCCCGAACATCCGTTCGCCGAGTTCGGCCTGACCGCCGTGGCCTGGGCGCGCTACGTCTACGGCTCGGAGATGGGGGACGACTCCCTGCTCAAGCCCTTCGAGGAGCAGGTGGAGCGGACCGTCAAGGTCGGCCGCGCCTGGTGCAAGGCGCACCCCGACGATGCGGAGGCGCTCGTGGCGCTGGGCGCGGCGCAGGGTATCGAAGGGAGGCTGCTGGCCACCCGCCGCCAATACGTGCGCGCCTACATGAGCGCCCGGGCCTCGATGAAGTCCGTGCGCCGCGCGGTCAAGATCGACCCGGAGTTCAAGGACCCCTACCTGGGCCTGGGCATGTACGACTACTACACCGACCTCTACCCGCGGATGATCCGGCCCCTGGCGAAGCTCATCCTGCGCGGGGACCGCGACCGCGGCATCCGGCAGATCCGGCTCGTCGCCGAGCATGGCCGCTGGATGTCGGTGACGGGGAAGATGATCCTGGTCGAGATCCACCTCCACGACCCCTACGGCGCGCGCGACCCCGCCGCCGCGGTCCGGCTGATGGAGGAGGTCCGGGCGAAGTATCCGAAGAGCGCCATGCTGCACTCGGCCCACCTCATCGCCCTCTATCAGGCCGGGCGCCTCGACGACTTCCACAAGGGCTCCGAGGAGTTCGTGCGCAAGACAGGGACGGGAGAATACCGTAAGATGGACGTGGCCAAGGGCTACGTCCTCTTGGGCACCTCTTTCGTGGCATTGCGGCGTCCGGAGCAGGCCGTCGAGGCGTTCCTCCAGGCCGCGCAGCTCTATCCGGGGAACCGTTGGGCCGTCTGGGCCCTCATCCGGGCCGGCAACGTCTATGACATCATGGGAAAACGCGAGCAGGCCCTGTCGGCCTACAAGCGCGCGGCGGACGCCCCGGACCGGTGGGGCTACAAGGAGCATGCTCTCAGCGGCCTAGGCCGCCCGTTCAAAATCGAAGGCGAATTCACGGTGGACCCTCCATGACCCCTCCCGACGAACCGAAGCGCCCGTTCAAGCCCCGCCCGCCGCGCGCTGGAGGGACCCGCTCGCCCCGCCCCGATGGGCCCCGCCCGCCTTGGAAGCCGCGCCCGGGGGGCGCGCCGCGCCCCGGCCCGGGCGGCCCGCGCGACACCTCCTGGCAGAAGGCCAGCGGCTGGTACGACAAGTCGGTGGGCGAGGAAGGGAACTTCTATCACCAGACCGTCGTCATCCCGGGGCTCCTGCGCCTGCTCCGGCTCGGGGAGACCGAGCGCGTGAAGCTCCTCGACCTGGCCTGCGGCCAGGGCGTCCTGGCGCGCTCCCTGCCGGCGACCGTGGAGTACTGGGGCGTCGACCTGTCGCAGGACCTCCTGGCCTCGGCCCGCAAGCTGGACCAGAAGTCGACCCACCGCTATGTGCACGGCGACGCCTGCGGGGAGCTGCCGTTCGCCGAGACCGCCTTCAGCCATGCGGCCTGCATGCTGGCCCTGCAGAACGTGGAGAGCCCGGAGCGGCTCATGAGGAACGCGGCGGCCAGGCTCGTTCCGGGAGGGCGCTTCGTGATGGCGCTCAACCATCCCTGCTTCCGGATTCCCAAGCAGACCTCCTGGGTCCGCGACGACGTGAACCGCATCCAGTATCGGCGCGTCGACCGCTACCTGTCGCGCCAGCGCATCGCCATCAGGACGAACCCCAGCATGGGCGGCGCCTCGCCCGAGACCTGGACCTTCCATGCGCCGCTCTCCGACCTGTTCGCCTGGCTGCACGCGGCGGGCCTCTTCGTCGACGGACTCGAGGAATGGGTCTCCAACAAGCGCAGCGCCGGCCCCGCGGCACTGATGGAGAACCGGGCGCGGGCGGAGTTCCCGCTGTTCCTGGGGTTGTCGGCGGTGAAGCGCTAGGTCCGTTCAGCTCTTGAGCTTGCCGCGCAGCAGGGTCGCGCGCAGGAAATCCCGGTCGCCGGCGTCGAGCTCCTTGCCGGCCAGCATCTGCACATGTCCCGGCTGGCTGAGCACGGTGAGCTCGTTGACCGTGGTGAGGTCGGCGGGGAGCTCCCAGCCCAGTGAAAGGCCCAGGCGCATGGCGGAGAGGTGCTGCATCGCCTCTTCGTAGGTCATGAGGCGGGCGTGTTCCAGCGACCCGACGGACCGGAAGACCATGTCCTCGAGGCGGGACTTGCCCAGCCCCCGAAGCAGTTCGGTGCGGGCCTTGGACTCCGCGCGCACGAGTTCTTCGACCGCCTTGGAGACGCCCGAGACGAGGTCCTCCTCGGAAGGCCCCAGCGAGCGGGCGTTGGAGACCTGATAGAAGTCCCCGAGGACCTTGGTGCCCTCGCCGTAATGGCCCCGCGCGATGAGTCCGGCGGCGCCCAGGCTCTGGAGCACGCCGTTCACCTGCCCGCTCAGCGCCAGGCCCGGCAGGTGGACCAGGGCGGACGCGCGCAGGCCCGTCCCTACGTTCGTCGGACAGGCGGTCTCGAAGCCCAGCTCGGGATGAAAGGCCAGGTCGAGGGTCTGGGCGAGCTCGTCGTCGAGCGCGGAGACCTTCCCGAGCAGGTCTTCGAGGCAGAGCCCCGAGTCGATGCCCTGCAGGCGCAGATGGTCCTCCTCGTTGACCATGATGCTGAGGACCTCGCGCTCCCCGACCACGACGCCGCGGTGCGCGGGCTCCGAAATCAGCAGCCGGCTCGCCAGGCGGCGTTCGACCAGGAACTCCCGGTCGACCTCCGAGACCTCGCAGAGCTCGAGGCGGGCCGCCGACTCCAGGGACTTGGCCGCGGCCGAAGCCTTGAAGACGGCCTTCAGCGCGGCCTTGAGCTCTTCGGCGGGGGCACGGGGGGGGAAGGGGTGGGCGCGCAGGTTCCGGGCCAGGCGCAGGCGCGAGGATAGGACGACCTCGTGGCGGGGGCCGGTGGGCCGCGCCCAAGCCATCTTCACGCGCAGCATGGCCGATAGGATCATGCGGCCCGGCCCTTGCGGATGAGGTCGCGCAGGCGGGCCGCCTCCTCGTAGTTCTCCGACTTCAGGGCCGCGTCCAGGCGGCCGCGCAGGTCGGCCGAGGAGCGTGCCGGGCGCTTGCCGGAATGCCGCACCGCGCCCTGCATCTCCTGCAGCACGCCCTTCAGAGGGACCGCGAAGCAGTCGTAGCAGGCCGGACAGCCCAGGAAACCCGTCTTGCGGAAATCCGTCCAGCGCAGGCCGCAGGACGCGCACTTAGCCGGAGCCTTCTCGCGCGGGGCCGGGGCCGCGCCGCCGAGCAAAGACAGCAGGCCCGCCAAGGCGGGGGCCACGGATTCCTGGGCCGCCCCATGGGCGCAGTCCAGGCACAGGTGGGCCTCGCTCACCTGGTTGTCGACGATGTTCTTGATCAGGAACTGGGCCGGCTTCTTCTTGCAGCGGGCGCAGAGCATGACGCCCCGGGCGCTAGACCTTCACGGGCTCGTAGACCGGGGCGCCGGACTCGGCGGACTTCGCGTACTCGCGGAAGGCCCGGATCAGCTTCGCCGTCAGGGGCCCGGGCTTGCCGTCGGCGACCACGCGGCCGTTGATCAGCACGACGCCGATGATTTCGGCGCCGGTGCCGGTGACGAACACCTCGTCGGCGCGGTAGAGCTCGGGGACGGTGAAGATGAGCTCATGGACCTCGAGCCCGAGCTTCTCCTTGGCCAGCTTCATCGCCACGTTGCGGGTCACCCCTTCGAGGATGCCGACATGGACCGGCGGGGTGTAGACCTTCCCGTCGCGGATGAAGAAGATGTTGTCGCCGGAGCACTCCGCGACGTAGCCCTCGCGGTTGAGGAGGATGGCCTCGTCGCAGTCCGCGCGCGACGCCTCGGCGCGGGCCAGGATGTTGTTGAGGTAGTTGAGGGACTTGATCGACGGGCTCAGCGTGTCCGGCGCGATGCGCCGCAGGTGGGAGACGATGACCTTGAGGCCGCGCTTGTAGGCCTCCTCGGGGTAGAGCTGGATCTTGTCGGCGATGATGATGACCGTCGGGACCTTGCACTTGCGCATGTCCAGCCCCAGGTCGCCCACGCCGCGGCTGACGACCACGCGGATGTAGGCGTCCTTGAGGTCGTTCACGCGGACCGCGTCGCAGACGAGGCGGGTCATCTCGGCGGGGGGCATCGGGATGTTCAGCAGGACGGCCTTGGCCGAGGCGTAGAGCCGGTCGATGTGCTCCTTGAGCTGGAAGACCCTGCCGTTGTAGGCGCGGATGCCCTCGAAGACGCCGTCCCCGTAGAGGAGGCCGTGGTCGAAGACCGAGACCTTTGCGTCGGCTTTGTCGTAGAAGTGGCCGTCGATCCAGATCTTCATGCTGCCCCCTATGCGGCGCTTGCGGCGAGCCTGCCGTCCAAGAGGTGGACCGATCGGGTGGCGTAGCCCACGGACGATTCGTTATGGGTCACCATCACGACGGCCACGCCCGAGGCGTCGGCGAGCTGCCTTAATTTGGAAAATACCAATTCCGCGTTCGGCCTGTCCAGGTTGCCGGTGGGCTCGTCGGCCAGGATGACGCCCGGGCCGGGCAGGAGGGCGCGCGCCACCGCGGCGCGCTGCCGTTCGCCTCCGGAGAGTTCGCGCGGGGGGCGATGGGCGTGCCGTTCGATGTCGAGGGCCTTGAGGAGCTCCAGGGCGCGGGACTCCAGCCCGGGCCAACCCTTCCCCCCGGATACGGCCAATTCCCTGCCGGCCGCCAGCGCGATGCGGGCGGGCATCAGGACGTTCTCGAGGATGGTGAACTCGGGCATCAAGGCGTCGAATTGGAAGACGAACCCCACATGACGGTTACGGAGCCCAGCCCTCTCTTCTTCCGAGGTACGGCCGGTCGCAGACCCCCCGAGCAGGACCTCTCCCGACGTCGGGTGGTCCATGAGCCCCAAAAGGTTGAGCAGGGTCGACTTCCCGGAGCCGCTCGGACCTAATACTGCAACGAACTCGCCGGGGCGGACCGAGAGGTCGACCGCGCTGAGGACATGGACCTGGGCCGTCCCTTGCGGGTAGCTCCGGCACAGCCCGCGGGCCTCGACGACGGGTTCAGCCATAGTGGATGGCCTCGATGGGGTCGACGCGCGAGGCGCGGTAGGCGGGATAGACGGTGGCCAGCACGGAGAGGGCCAAGCCGCAGAGCGTGACGACGGCGACGTCCCATGGCTCGACCTGGACCGGGACGCGGGAGAGGTAGTAGATGTCGCCGGGCAGCTCCACGATGGGGTAGCGCCAGATGACCCAGGAGAGCAGCAGGCCGAGCCCGACTCCGAACAGGGTCCCGGAGCCGCCGATGAGCAGGCCCTCCCAGAGGAAGATGCGGCGGATCATCTTCGGGGTGGCCCCCATCGCGCGCAGGATGCCTATGTCGCGCAGCTTCTCCGTGCCGAGCAGGATCAGGTTCGAGGCGATGTTGAAGGAGGCGACGAGGATGATGAGCGCCAGGATGAGGAACATCACGTACTTCTCGAGCTTGAGCGCGGCGAAGAGGGTGCGGTTCATGTCGTTGAAGGATCGCACGGCGAAATCCCATCCCAGCTCCCGCTGCAGGGCGGCGGCCTCCGATTCGGCCAGGCTGAGGTCGGAGAGGCGGACCTGGTAGCCGGAGAGGCCGCCGGGCGTCTTGAAGAAGCCGGCGGCCTCGGCCAAGGCGCAATAGGCCGTCGAGGCGTCGTACTCGTAGTAGCCCGTCTTGAGGACGCCGACGACCCTGAACCTCTTCATGGCGGGGATGAGCCCGAGGGGGGAATCCAGGCCCTGGGGGGATATCAGGACGACCTCGTCGCCGACCCAGGCCCCGATGTTCTGGGCCAGCTCGACGCCCAGCACCACCCCGGGCACGGGCTTATGCGCCAGCCCCGCCCAATCGCCTTCGGTCAGCGACCTCGCCAGGTCGTTGACCTTGAACTCGGAGTCCGGGTCGATGCCCTTGGCGACGATGCCGGAGGAGCGGCCTTTGAAGGTGAGGATGGCCTGCCCGAGGACGAAGGGAGAGCGGGCGACGACGGCCTTGCGGGAGTCGAGGGCGTCCTCGGCCTGCTTCTTGCGCGCGGCGTCCATGTGGGCGGCCACGGTCACGTGCGCCTGCGCGCCGACGATCTTGCGGCGGATGTCGGCCTGGAAGCCGTTCATGACGGAGAGGGTCGTCAGCAGGGCGGCGACGCCGATGGCGACGCCGCTGACCCCGATCAGGGTAGTGACCAGGGTGAAGAGGCCCTTGCGCTGGGCCTTTAGGTAGCGCCGCGCGACGAAGAACTCGAACAAGGCGGCCCTACTCCGGCTTGAGCGTCGGGAACAGGATGACTTCCCGGATCGTGGTGGTGTCGGTGAAGAGCATCGTCAGGCGGTCGATGCCGAAGCCGATGCCGCCGGTGGGGGGCATGCCGTGCTCCATCGCCTCGACGAAGTCCTCATCGAGCAGTTCCGCCTCGGCGTGGCCTCCGGCCTTCTGCTTGGCCTGCTCCTCGAAGCGCCCTTTCTGGTCGACGGGGTCGTTGAGCTCGGTGTAGGCGTTGGCGAACTCCATGCCGGCGAAGAAGAGCTCGAAGCGCTCGACCAGGGACTCGTCGCCGGCCTTGCATTTGGCCAGCGGCGTGATGGCGGTGGGGTGGTCGAAGACGAAGGTGGGCTCGGGCATGCGGCATTCGATGAAGCGCTCGAAGAGGGCGTCGAAGACCTTGGCGTCGGGGACCTCGGGGCCGCAGGCCACCTCCTTGCGCCGGGCCAGGGCGCGCAGGCCTTCGGAGTCGAAGCCCTTGCCCTTGAGGCTGAGATGGATGTCCTCGCCCAGGTGCTCCTTCCAGAGCTCGGGGAGGTAGGCGCGGCGGAACTTGAGCAGGCCCGTCTGGGGGTCGGGCTCGAGCCGGACGTCGCGGTCGGCGAAGCGGATGGTCTTGCCGAGGACGCCCAGGGCCCCGGCCACCCCGGTCAGGACCTTCTCGAAGAGCAGCGCCATCTCGTTGTAGTCGCCGTAGGCCTGGTAGGCCTCGAGCATGGTGAACTCGGGGTTGTGCTTGGTGTCGACTCCCTCGTTCCGGAAGACCCGGCCGATCTCGTAGACGCGCGGCAAGCCTCCGATGATGAGCTTCTTGAGCGGCAGCTCGAGCGCGATGCGCATGACCATCTCGGCGTCGAGGGCGTTGAAATGGGTCTCGAACGGGGTGGCCGTCGCCCCTCCGGCCTGGTGCAGGAGCACCGGGGTCTCGACCTCGAGGAAGCCCTCCGAGTCCATCACGCGGCGCACGGCGGCCACGACCTTCGAGCGCGCCACGAAGCGGCGGCGCACCTCCTCGTTGGCGATGAGGTCGAGATGGCGCTGGCGGTAGCGCGTATCCGTGTTCTTCAGCCCGTCCCACTTGTCGGGGAGGGGCAGCAAGGCCTTGGCGAGCAGGGTGAAGGAATGGGCCTCCACCGTGGTCTCCCCGGTCTTGGTCTTGAAGACGATGCCGGTGACCCCGACGAAGTCGCCCAGGTGGAGGCTCTTCTTGACGATCTGGTAGGAGTCCCCCAGGTTGTCCTGCTTGAAGTAGAGCTGGAGCTTCGTCCCCTGGTCGAGGATATGGCAGAAGGCGGCTTTGCCCATCACCCGGAGCTGCACCACGCGGCCGGCGACCGTGACCGTGTGCTCGGTCTTCTGCTCGGCCACGAGGCCTTCGCCGAGCGGGAAGACCGCCGCGGCGGCGTGGGTCGGGCGGAAGCGGTGGGGGAAGCAGTCGATACCCCGGGACTGGAGGTCCTGGAGCTTCGCGAGACGGTCGGCGCGCGGGTCGCCGGGCTCAGACGGCGGCGTTCTTTCGTCCATCGAGGATGCTCGCGATGAGCTCGCGGAGCATCTTGGGGTCGAACGGCTTCTGGACATAGGCGGCCACGTTGGGGGCCATCTCGAAGAGGTCGCGCATCTTCTGGCCCTTGGCCGTCAGGACGAGGATCGGGATCGACTTGGTCTTAGGCTCCTTCTGGAGCCGGTTGTTGAGGGTGTAGCCGTCCATCACGGGCATCATGATGTCGAGGATGATGAGGTCCGGCCGCGACGCGTCCGGCTTGGGCGGCTCGACGCCCAGGCGCTCCAGGGCCACGACGCCGTTGGAGGCTTCCATGATCCTGTGCCCGTCCTTCTCAAGGATGAACTTGAGGAGGGTCACGATCTCGGGCTCGTCGTCGACGACAAGGATGGTTCCCATGATCAGGCCTTCAAGAGGCTCAAAACCAGCTCCCTGAGGCGGTTGGGCTCGAAAGGCTTCTCGAGGACGGCCGCCACGTTGGGCAGGGCCTCGAGGAGCTCGCGCGTCTGCCCCTTCGCCGTCAGCATCACGATCGGCACCTTCCGGGTCCGGTCTCCTTCCGACGCCCTCTTGGCGACCGTGTACCCGTCCGCCACGGGCATCATGACGTCCATGATGACCAGGTCCGGCAGTACGGAATCGGAGGCGGGCTCGAGCCCGAGCGCGGCCAAGGCTTCGCCTCCGTGATACGCCTCCGAAACCTCGTGGGCGTCGCGCTGGAGCATGAACTTCACCAGGGTGACGACGTCCCGCTCGTCGTCAACTACGAGGATGCGGGCCACGTCGCGGAGTGTAACAGATTGCCGGTGGGGAGTCAATTTTGTAGCATCGGCCATCATGGCAATCGAACAAACGCTCATCCTCATCAAGCCCGACGGCGCCAAGCGCCGCCTCACCGGACTGGCGATCGACCGGCTCGACGCGTCCGGCCTGCAGTTGGTGGCCGCCAAGGTCGTGCGGGTCACGGAGACGCTGGCGAAGGAGCACTATAAGGAGCTTTCCGACAAGCCCTTCTTCCCCAACCTCATCCGCTACATACAGGGAGAGTTCCACGCCATCCCCGAGAACCGCATCCTGGCGCTGGTCTATGAGGGCGATGACGCCATCAAGCGCGTGCGCGCCATCGCCGGCGCGACCAATCCGGAGCAGGCGGACCCCGGCACCATCCGGGGTACCTTCGGGCGCGTGACCACGCAGGGGCAGTTCGAGAACGTCATCCACGCCTCCGGGAACGCGGGCGACGCCGTCCGCGAGGTCAAGCTCTGGTTCACCGCCGACGAGATCGTCAGCGGCTCCCTCGCCAAGGCGTGAATCGGCTGACCGCCGCCGCGCTGGCCCTGGCCGTCTGTCCCGCATTCTCGGCGGAGACGGCCAAGAAGCCGGCCTCGCGGGAGCTCCCGGGGGAGGCCGTCGAGTTCCAGACCTCGGACGGCTGGACCATCGTAGGCCGCTATTCGGCGTCCAAGGAAGAGGACCAGCTGACCTTCATCCTGCTCCATGACGGCCGGGGCCGGCTGCAGAACTGGTACCACTTCGCCCGCAAGCTCGCGGCGCGCGGGGTGGGCTATCTCGCCATCGACATGCGGGGACACGGGGCCAGCATCAAGGCCCCGCCGGGGAAGCCCGCGTCCTGGCGCGAGTTCATCGTCACCAAGCGCGACAACCCGTACGAAGACATCCGCGAGGACATCGCCGCGGCAGCCAAGTTCCTCGAGGAGAAAGGCGTCCCGGCCGAGGCCGTGGCCATCGGCGGGGCGGACCTCGGGGCGAGCATCGGCCTGAAGTACGCCGCGCTCCATCCGGAGATCGCGATGGTGTTCGTCCTCTCCGCGGGCATGAGCTACCGCGACATCCCGACCGTCAACGCGGTGCGCGCCTACAAGGACAGGCCCATCCTGTTCGTCATCGGGGAGGACGACCGCAAGGCCGTGGCTGAGACGGCCATCCTCTACCAGTTCGCCAAGCAGGCGGTCGGCGAGCAGAACGCCGCCCTCCTGCAGGCGCCCAAGGGGCACGGGACGCGCATCCTCTATTACAACAAGGGCGTGATGGACCAGGTCCTGGACTGGATCGACAGCCCGGTGAAGGCCCCGGACCTCTCCGTCTCGACCGACACCCTCGGGGGGATCGAGGGCTCGGACCCGTCCGCCGTCCCGTCGACCGGGACCCCTTCCGGGTCCGACGAGCCCGACCCTTCGCTGGCCGACTGATGGCCGGCTTGGCGGCGCGCTACCGCCTGCTCCCGACCGAGCAGCCCAACCCCGCCTCCCGCGGCCTCGATAGGCGGGCGCTGTCCGCCGTCGTCTCCATGATGTGCCGCGAGGACGCGGTCGTCCCGCGCGCGGTGGCCGCGGAGGCCTCCCGCATCGCCAAGGCCGCGGAGTTCTTCGCCGCGGCCCTGGCCGGCGGCGGGCGGGTCTTCCTGTTCGGCGCCGGCACGAGCGGCCGCCTCTGCGTCCTCGAGGCCGCCGAGCTGCCTCCCACCTTCGGCACGCCGCCCGGGCGCGTGGTCGCCGTGATGGCGGGGGGGCGCGGGGCGGTCTTCAGGTCCAAGGAGGGCGCCGAGGACGACGCCTCCGCCGCCGCGCGAGAGGTCCGACGCCGGGCCCGCAAAGGCGACCTCGTCGTCGGGGTCGCGGCCAGCGGGGTGACTCCTTTCGTGCGCGGGGCCCTGCGCGAGGCGAAGCGCCGGGGCTGCCGGACCGTATTCGTGACCTCCAACGCGCGCGTGCCCCTGCCGGAGGCCGAAGTCGTCATCGCGCCCTGCACGGGCCCCGAGGTGCTGTCCGGCTCGACCCGCCTCAAGTGCGGCACGGCCGCGAAGCTGGTATTGAACGCCATGTCCACGGCCGCGATGGTCCGACTGCACAAGGTCTACGACAACTGGATGGTGGACCTGCGGCCCACGAACCGCAAGCTGGTGTTCCGCGCGGTCCGGGTCATCTCGCGCGTGGGCGGCGTGGGCCCGCGCCGCGCGGAGCGGCTCTTCAGGGAGTCGGGGAAGCACGTGAAGACCGCCGCGGTCATGGCGCGCCTCGGCCTGGGGCGCGCCGAGGCGCGCCGCCTGCTGGCGCGCCATCAGGGCTCGCTGCGGGTGGCGCTCGGGGAGGCGTGATGGCTCTTGCCGGCAAGCTGCTGATGGAGACGGTCGGGAGCGTCGTCTTGAAGGGGAATCCGCTCGGAGACCCGCGCCTGCGCGAGGTCCCGGTCTACCTCCCTCCGTCCTATTTCGAGGGCACCGAACGCCGCTATCCGGCCGTCTACTTCCTCCAGGGGTTCACGGGCCTGGCCAAGTGGACGGCGCTGAGCCACCCCTGGCGCGAGAACCCCATCGAGCGCTTCGACCGCCTCATCGGCGAGGGGCGCGCTCCCGAGGCCGTCCTGGTGATGCCCGACGGCTTCACGCGCTACGGCGGCGGGCAGTACATCAACTCGGAGGGGACCGGCCGCTACGAGGACCACCTCGTCTGCGAGCTGGTGGGCTACATCGATTCGAAGTACCGGACCCGGGCCGTCCCCGCCGGGCGCGCCCTGATGGGGAAGTCCAGCGGCGGGTACGCGGCGCTCGTCCTGTCGATGCGCCACCCCGACGTCTTCGGGCACTGCGTCAGCCATTCGGGGGACTCCCTCTTCGAGGTCTCCTGCGCGGCCGACTTCCCCAACTGCGTGAACGCGCTGGCGGCCTACGGCGGCGACTTCAAGAAGTTCCTCGAGGCTTTCGCGGCGGCGCGCGACAAGGACCGCCTGGACCACTCGCTGCTCAACATGGCGGGGATGGCCTCCACCTACTCGCCCAACCCCAAGAGCCCGCTGGGATTCGACCTGCCCTTCGACCCCCTGACCGGCCAGACGGTCGAAGAGGTCTTCGCGCGCTGGCTCGAGCACGACCCGGTGCGGCTGGCCGCCAAGCATGCGAAGGCGCTCAAGTCCCTCAAGACCCTCTACTTCGACTGCGGGGTCAAGGACGAGTTCCACCTCCATATGGGCGCGCGCGCCCTGGCGCGCGAGCTCAAGCGCCTGAAGGTGCCCTTCGTCCACGAGGAGCACGAGGGCGGGCACATGAACATCCCGCACCGCTACGACGTGGGCTTCGCGCGGCTGAAGACGGGGTTCGAGCGTGCGCGCTGAGCTCTGCCTGGGCCTGATGTCCGGCACCTCGGCCGACGGGGTCTCGCTCGCCCTGGTCGGCGTGTCGGCTTCCGGGGTCCGCGTCCTGAGCGATGCCACCTTCCCCTATCCGCCGGGCCTGAGGGCGCGGATCCTGGCCGCGCCGACGATGCGGGCGGCCGAGCTCTCTGCCCTCGACTTCGAGCTGGGCCGGGCCTTCGCCAAGGCCGCCGTCCGGTTCCTCAAGGACGCGCGGACGGCTCCGCGCCGCCTGGCGGCGGTCGGGACCCACGGCCAGACCGTCATCCACCGGCCCGACGCCCGGGACCCTTCGACCCTGCAGGTCGGCGAGGCCTCCTTCCTGGCCGAGGCCCTGGGCGTGCCGGTGGCCTGCGACTTCCGCCCCCGCGACATGGCGGCGGGAGGACAGGGAGCGCCGCTGGTGCCGTTCCTGGACGAACTCCTCTTCGGCGCCGGCCCGGCGCGCATCCTCCAGAACATCGGCGGGGTGGCCAACGCGGCCTTGGTAGGCCGCGGGGTCCCGGTCGTCGCCTTCGACACGGGGCCCGGCAACGCGGTGATGGACGCCGCCGCCCGCCGCGCCAGCAAGGGGCGCTTCGACTTCGACCGCGGCGGACGCCTGGCGGCGCGCGGCTGGGCCGACGCCCGGCTGGTGGGGAGGCTGCTCGGGCTGCCGTTCTTCTCGCGCCGCCCCCCCAAGAGCCTCGACCGGGGCGCCTTCGCCGAGGGCTTCCTCGAGCGCTGGCTGCCGACGAAGCGCTACCGCCACGAAGACGCCCTGGCGACGGCCACCTTGTTCACGGCCGCCTCCATCGCCGACCAGGCCAAGCGCTTCCTCCTGCCCCGCGCGAAGGTGCGCGAGATGGTGGTCAGCGGGGGAGGGGCGCTCAACCCGGTCCTGATGCGCGACCTTGCCCGCCTCCTCCCGCTGCCGGTGGTCTCGAGCGCGGCGCACGGCCTGCCCCCGCTGGCCAAAGAGCCGACGCTGATGGCGGTGCTGGGGCTCTACGCGGTGAAGGGGCGGCCGAACGGCTGTCCGGGAGCGACCGGCGCGCGCGGACGGCGCGTCCTGGGCAAGGTCATCCCCGCTTCTTGAGGGCGGCCCGGGCCCGGTCGAAGACCGTCGCCGCCCCGACCAGCGCGCACAGGCTGGCGAATGCCACGCCCCAGGACTCGCCGGCCCCGCGGCCGCAGCCGTAGCGCCACGCGAACCCCGCCGCTCCGGACAGCGCCAGGGCCAGCGGCGTGAACCAGTCGGGCTTCTCGTCGAATTCCCCGGCCACCATAGGCGCCGTGGGGATGGCGCAGGCGCAGCGGGGACAGGTCACCGAAGGGGGCAGGGGGTCGTCGTGCCGGGGCTTGTAGCCCGCCCAGCCCATCACGAAGGCTCCGGCGCCCTTCTCGAGCAGGGTCCGGCAGCGCGGGCAGCGGAACTTCGTCGCCGCCATCAGCCCCCCAGGAAGCGCAAGGAGTCCAGGAAGCGGTAGAACTCCCGGCGGTATTCGAGGAAGTCGGCCTCGCGCGTGGTCAGCTTCACGATGAGATAGTCGTCCCCGACGCCGGGGATGTAGGCGTAGAAATGGTGCAGGCCGAGCAGCTCCGAGGGAAGGCGGCCGGCCGGGACCACCCGCCGCTCGCTGACCTCGAAGATGCGCGACGACTTGCGGCCCACGCGCCAGGAGACCAAGCCGCTGGAGGAGCGTTTGGCGGAGTCGTCGGAGCGGCGCAGGGCCTTGAGCATCTGCCGGGGCGTGCGCCAGCCCGGCTTGCCCTTCTCCACCGAGTGGACGTGGTAGGCCGGCCGCCAGCCCGCCGTCACCTCGGGGCCGACCACGTGCGCGACGGTGCCGACCGGGGTCGCCTGCTCGAAGGCCGTCCAGCCCACTGGCAGGGTGCAGGAGAAGCTGCGGCTGGGCGGCGAATAGGGGACGAGGTCGTCGGCGGCGCGCGCCGGAAGGGCGAGGAAGGCCATGGCCAGCAGGAGCCTCATTCGTCCTCCTTCCCGCCGCCGCGGGAGGCCGTTTCCGCCTCGAGCCAGGCGCGCTCGGCCTCCGAGCCCGCGGCGGGCAGGGCCTTGGGGGCGGAGGGGAGGATCTTCGCGCCGGGGAAGCCGGCCTCGTCGAGGATGCGGGCGTCCGCGGAGGAGCCGGTCATGCGCGCGTGCATCACCGTGTCGACGAAGTCGAGCGGGCGTTCGCGCCATTCGCGGTAGAGCGCCAGCAGGCCTCCCGAGAGCTCCGGCTCCTTGCGCGAGGCCCTCTCCAGCGCCTGATAGAAGCGGAACTCGCCCGCCCAGGCCCGCAGCTCGGCGCCATACGGGTCTTGGGGCAGGCCTTCGGCGGCGTCGAGGATGAGCAGGGCGTGCGCGAGCGCGCCGGCGCGCTCGGCTTCGGAGACGACCAGGCGCTTGGAGCCGTCCGAGAAGACGCGGGCGCGCCCCCAGCGTGTCACCGTCTCGCCGGCGGCGCCGTTCTCGCGCGAGAAGGCCTGCTGCGAGGGCGCGGGGAGCGCCCAGGCGGCGAAGAGGGCGGGGTCGTCGGGCAGGAAGCGGGCCTCGTCCGCCCCGAAGAAAGCCTCGCGCGAGGCCATCACGGGGCCGTCGTTGACGGCGATGAGGCCGCGGCGGGGTCCGTCGGCGGCGGGCATGGTTCCGACCGCCAGCCGTCCCGCTCCGGCGCGCCGCGAGTCGAGGACGATGTGGGGCATCCCGGACATGACGGTCCCGAAGGCCGCCGTGCGTTCCGGCTCGGGGAGGTCCGCCGCCAAAAGGGACAGCAGCGCCTTCTCGTCCTTCCCGTACGGGACCGTGGCGAGAAAGGCCTCGAATGCCCGCTGCGAGAAGGCGGGATGGGCGGGGACAGCGGGAGCGGGGGCGGGAGCCGCCGGGGCGGGGGCGCCGGGGAGGGCCGGGGCCTCCCGCGAGGCGGGGTCGACGGCGGCCTCGGCCTTGAAAGCCGCGGCGGGTACCGGGGGAGGGGGGGCGGGGGGGATGGACGGCGCGGCCGCAGGCACGGGAGCCGGCGCGGCCGCCGCGGGGACGGCGGCAGGGGAGGCCGACGGGTCTCCCTTCTCCAGTTCGGACTCCTCGGGAAGCGGGGGAGGGTTGTCCGGCGCCGCGGCCGGCGGGGCGGGCGCAGGAGCAGGCTGCGGCGGAGGGGGCTCGGGAGCCGCGGGAATCGGAGCGGGAGCGGGGACGACGGGCTGCGCCGCGGCCGGGGCCTCGTTGGCCCAAGGCGCGGGCAAAGCCTGGATGTCGTCAGGAACGGCTTCGAGGGCGGCAGGAGCGGGGACCGGGGCGGGAGGCGGCGCAGGGGGCGGCGCTGCGGGAGCGGGAGAGGGGGGCGGAAGCGGGACAGGAGCGGGAACCGGAGCCGGAGCGGGCAAGGGAGCCGAAGCGGGGGCCGAGGGAGCGGCGGCGGCGCCCAGCGGCAGCAAGGTCCCCGAGAAGGTCTTGAGGGGGTCGCCGAGCGGAATCTGGTCGGGCGCCTGGCTGGGCCGAACCGACGGCCGGTCGATGACGGAGGCCTCCGGCAGCGGAGCCTTCGGCGCCGCGGCGTCCATGGCCGCCAGCTCGCGGTCCGAGAAGAGGGCCTTCAAATCCGCCTTGGAGCTCTTGGACAGGATGGGCCAGTCGCGCTCGCCGATGGCGCGCAGGGCCTTGCGGTCCTCGGCGGTCATGACGCCCTGGGCCTGCACGCGGTCCTGAATCAGCTTGATTTCCAGGAGGTCGGCCAGGCGGCGGCGGCTGCGCAGGTCTTCGAGCAGGTAGGCGACGTCCTCCTTGCTCAGAGGGTCGCCGCCCTTCGGGGGCCGGAGCAGCCCCTCGGCGTCGAAGCCGTAGCCCTTCTCCGCCAGCAGCCTGGAATCGGAGTCGTCGAGCGGGACCTCGTCTCGGTCGAACGGCGCGTCCGCGCCGGTCGCGCCCGCGGGGGCGGCCAGCAGGCTCAGAAGCAGGGCTAGGCCTAGCATCGCCTCCATTATAGTGCGCTGTTCTTGTTGCGTAAATATCTTGCGGGGGGGCATCCCGACATTCGCCGGCGCTGGCCCTCTTGCGGCGGGGGAGCTCCTGGGGTAAATGATGGGGATGTTCGCCGTCTTCCTCGTCCTCGCCGTCCTGGCGTCCCTGCTCTGGGTCCTGGGCCCCGCCAAGGACGAGCGGGATTTCTTCACGGCGGGCGGAGACCTCCCGCCCTGGGCCGCCGCGCTGTGGTTCGCCGCGGCGGAGGCCAGCGCGATGACCTTGCTCGGGGTCAGCGCCTCGGCTTTCCGCGAGGACTGGCGGTACCTGCAGTTCTTCGCCGGCTCGGCGGCGGCTCGGGCCTTCCTGGCCGTCGTCTTGCTGCCGGCGATTCGGGCGGATGCGGGCGCCACCGCCTACGGTTGGCTCGAGAAGCGCTACGGGCCGGGGGCGCGGCGTTGGGCGGCGGGCGCCTTCCTGGCCGCGCGCCTGGGCGTCACCGGCGTGCGCCTCATGGCGGCCTGCGCCACTTTGGCGGCCCTGGCCGGCGGCACGCGCGCGGGCTGGATTGGCCTGGTCGCAGTCTCGGCGGCGGGGATGGCCGCGTGGGGCGGCCTGCGGGCCGTCGTCTTCGCGGGCGCGGCCCAGGCCCTGTTCCTGATCGCGGCGGGGACGGCGTTCGCTCTGTACGCCGCGGCCGGGGTCGACGGGGGAGTCCTGGAGGCGCTGCGTCTTGCCGACGCGGGGCACCGCCTCGACGTATGGCGCTGGATGCCGGACGGCCCGTTCCTGCTGGGCATCGCGTTCGACCGTTCCTGGGGTCCGGCCGCCCTGGCCGGAGGCTTCCTCGGCTCCCTGGCCGCCTTCGCCGCCGACCAGGAGATGATGCAGGCCGCGCTCAACGCGCGCGAAGGCGACGGGCGCCGGGGTCTGCTGGGTTCGGTCTTCGCTTCGTTCGCCTTGCTGGTCGCCCTTTTGGGCCTCGGCGCCGCGCTCTATGCGTTCTACGAACAGCATACGGCGATGGCCTTGCCCGACCGGGCCGAGTCCATCCTCCCGCATTTCGCCGTGCAAAACATGTCGTTGGGGTGGCGCGCGCTGCTCGTGGCCGCGCTGTTCGCGGCCGTGGTCGACCTGCCGCTGGTCGGGTCCGCGGCGGCCTTCCTCGCCGACCTCCGCCCGGGCCGCGTCCGTCTGGCCGGCGCGCGTTGGACGGTCTGCGCGGCCGCTGCGGCCTGCGCTCTCGCCGCCTGGACTTTCGGGGCCCTGCCCTGGGCCGCGCCTTGGGCGGCGCGTCTGGGCACCCCCGCCTACGGGCCCGTCCTCGGCCTCGTCTTGTACGGCGTCTTCGGCCCGCGCTCCGCCTCGCGCTCGGCGCTGTCCGGTCTCGCGCTGGGGACGGCGGTCTGCGCGGCGGCGATGGTGCTGGAGGGCATCGGCCTCCTGCCTTTCGGCTGGCACTGGATGCCGCTGGTCGGCGCCGGGGTGACGCTGTCCTGGGCCCACCGCTTCGGGGACGATGCCGTCATCCCCGCGTCATAGGGCCCAGGGGGGGATAGGCCCTCTGTCCGGGCGGGGTAGGACTTCCCGGCCCATGCCTCCATATATGAGCGGGACTACACTCTGAGCATGAAGGGGTGGCGGCGGTGAAACTCCTCGGAAACCGCGGACGCAAGCTCGCGGCGGCCCTCCTGACCATGTCCCTGCTCAACGAGCAGGGACTTCTTGTTTCCGAGGCCTGGGCGCAGCTGCGCACCGCCCCGGTCAAGGCCGGCGCGCCGGGCACCCCCGCCGTCGCGGCGCCCACGGTCCTGCCCCAAAGCGTCAGCCTGAACGCGCCGCTGAGCGCCCCCAGCCTGTCCGTCGCCCCATCTTTGGCCTTGCCCACGGTCCACACCACGGTCCCCGGTCAGGCCGTCCCTGCCGCCGCCGCGATTCCTCTCGCGGCGGCGGCTAATATTTCTGCGCCGTCGGCCCTGCCCGCGGCCCTGGCCGCTCCGAAGGCGGCCGCCGCCGCCATCGCGGCGGCCGCCCGCGCCATGGATTCTCCCGAGTCCGCGGCCCCGGCGACGGCGGCCTCCCGGCTGCAGGTGCTGGGCCGGGCGATGAGGGGCGCCGCTCAGACCGCCGCCCTCAACCAGGCCTTCGACGGCTCGACGGTCAAGGTATTCCTGACCCAGCACGGGTCCGAGCCCGCCGCGGTCACCCTCCCTTCTCTGCGGGCCCGCCTCGCCGCCGACCCGGCTTACGCGAAGGCTTTGAACGCCTCGGGCCAGGTACGCATCGTGGCGGGAGGCGCCCTGTCCGAAGCCGGCGCCGAGGCCGTCAAGGAGGCCCTGGCCGAGGCCGGAATCACCGCGCCGGTGGCCATCGAGCGCATCGCGCTGACGGCGGCCAAGCAGGAGTCTAAGGCCGGGGACATGAAGTCGGCCCCCAGCAACCGCTTCCTGCGCTTCCTCACCGCCCCCTTCCGCGAGGCCGCGTTCCTGGCCCGCACCTTCAAGGCCGCGTATACGAAGCCGACCCAGGCCGAGTTCTGGGGCGGCGTACTCTCCAAGGGCCCGGCCTTCGTCCTCTCGGCGATGTGGTGGGCGAAGCTCTTCCTGCCCCTCCACCCGGTCGCCTTCGCCGCGGCGCTGGGCTTCTCGCTGGCCCTGCAGGCCTTCCACGGGGTCTGGATCAACACCTGGCAGAACTTCCAGAACCTCATCAGCCGCCAGCGCGGGCTGGGCTACCAGACCGTCTTCAACTTCATCTACATGCAGTCGACCTCGGCGCTCTTCCGGCTGATCTCCTACGCCGTCATCGCCGGCACGGTCCCGCCCTGGGCGCTGGCCTATTGGCGCGACATGGGCATCGCCACCGTGTTGGGAACCTTCTTCGGCACGCTCGGCTACGCCGGGGTGAACGGCCTCTACGACAAGGGCCGCATCTCGCGGCGCACCCGCTCCTACATCCAGCAGGGCCGCGACCTCTTCTTCCTGCTGGCCGGGACCTTCTTCGCCTCGGGCTCGATGACGGTGTTCTGGACCCTCTTCGTCATCCAGCAGAGCGTGGACATTTCGTTGTATATACTCGGACAGCGCGCGAAGGCCCGGCCCATCGCCGTGGCCGTCGACGCCGCCGTGGCCGAGACGGGCGATTTCAAGTCGGTGTATTCGATGACGGACGCCGCGCCGCGGCCGTCGGCCCTGCGGCAGGCGCTGGACGCGGTGCTGGGCATCTTCGGGATCCGGAAGAAGAAATGACGCGGCTTCTATCCATCCTCCTCTCTCTCGCGCTGGCGTCGCCCTCGGCGGCCCAGGTCAAGACCGTCGCGCCCGTCGTCGAGGCCGCCCCCGCCGTCGGCCCTGTCGGCGCGGGCCTGGTCAAGCCGTCGCTGGGGCCGACCTTGTCCGCCCCGTCCCTGGCGGCGCCCAGCCTCGGCGCTCCCAGCCTCGCCTTGCCGACGCCCGCCGTCCAGCCGCGGGCGCGGGCGCAGGCGCAGGCGGCCCAGGCCGCTCTGGCCGCTCCGACCCCGGCCAAGGCCGTCGCGGCGAAGGAGGAGCAGGGGCGCGCGGCGGCCGAGGGGAAGGCCAAGGCCGTCCCCGACCTCGGCCCCACCCAGCAGCTCTCCGCCGTCCAGGCCCGGACCACCCCGACCCCGGAGGCCATGCGCCGGCTGGAGCCGCCGGCCGGCACCCCGCGCACCGTCGCCGAGCTGAGCCTGACCCCGGAGTCCGGGCGCAAGTACTTCGCCTCTCCCGAGGACTGGCGCGACGAGGTCGTCTACTCGGTGATGACCGACCGCTTCTCGCGCTCCAAGCGCGCCATCCCTCTGGGCGACCCCAAGAGCGGGGTTTCGCGCCACGGCGGCGACATCAAGGGCGTGACCGCGCGGCTCGACTACCTCAAGACCCTGGGCGTCAGCGCCATCATCCTCTCGCCGGTGACGATGGGCATCCCGGAGGCCTACCACGGCTACGCGCCGACCCAGCTCCTGGCCGTGGACCCGCATCTGGGCACGATGGATGACTACAAGGAGATGGTTCGCGAGGCCCACGCGCGCGGCATCAAGGTCATCCTGGACGTGGTGGCCAACCACACCGGACCGGTCTTCGAGTACAAGGACGGCTCCAAGTACCAGGGCGCGGGCCGCAAGGAGATCGGGGAGTGGACCGAGCTGCTCGGCCCCGAGGACATGACCGGCGAGGACTTCACCCGGCGCGGCGTCATCGACGATTGGAACAACCACGACCAAGCCACGCACGGCGATTTCCCGCCCAACTACCGGCACTGGGACACCGAGCGCGACGCGACGCGCTCGAAGCTCATCAAGGTCACGCAGTGGTGGCTGAAGGAGACCGACGTGGACGGGATGCGGCTCGACGCCATCCGCCACATGGACCCCGACTTCGTGCGGCGCTTCTCCCGGGAGGTCAAGGAGTACGCGGGGGGCCTGGGCAAGAAGAACTTCCTGGTCCTGGGCGAGAACTCCACCGGGGTCGACTCCGACATCGTCGGCGACCTGGGGCTGGGCACGGACTCCGGCTACAACTACCCGGAGTTCCGGCGCCAGCAGTTCGCGCTGCACGGCAAGGCCCCGACCCGCCAGCTCGAGGAGAGCTTCGTGCGGGCCCGCGACGCGCTCGGCGCGGCCCTCGGGCGCATCATCCGCTTCATCGACAACCACGACACCTACCGTTTCCTGCGCGACGGCGAGTCCGACGGCGTGCTCAAGGCCGCCTTCGCCTTCCTGCTCTTCTCCACCGGCATCCCCCTAGTCTACTACGGCGCCGAGCAGGCCTTCCGCCAGCTCGAAGGACGCCTGACCCCCGAGGGCGGAGACCGCCCGGCCGACCCTCAGAACCGCGAGGACATGTTCGCCGAGGGGCAGTACAAGACCGAGAGCTCCAAGGGCGACAAGTTCGATACCGGCGCGGCCAGCTTCAAGCTGCTCCAGCAGTTGATGAAGGTGCGCCGGGACCTGCCGGCGCTGCGCCGCGGAGAGCAGCATGTACGCTGGTCCGACCCATACAACTCCGGCATCTACGCCTTCAGCCGCATCTACCAGGGGCAAGAGGTCGTCGTCGTGATGAACACGGCCGACGAGGCCCGCGAGGCGGAGATGTTCGTCGACAACGGCCTGACCCCGGCCGGCACCGCGCTGTCCGACGCGCTCGACGCCGGCTACGGCGTCGCCACCCATCCCGGCGCCGAGGGCGGCTCCAAGGTCACGGTGCGGGTCCCCGCCCGCGGCGTACGCGTGCTGGTCCGTAAGTGAAGCCCGACGCTTGGCGCGACAAGGTCGTCTATCTGGTCCTCATCGACCGCTTCGCCAACGGCGACCGCTCCAACGACGACTTCGGCAAGGGCGAGTACGACCCGGACGATGACGACGCCTTCCACGGCGGGGACCTCAAGGGCCTGACCGAACGCCTCCCTTTCATAAAGGGGATGGGCTACGACGCGGTGTGGATCACCCCGCCGGTGCACAACCAGTGGGTCAATCCCTACATCAAGACCCGGGGCTTCCACGGCTACTGGGCCTACGACTTCACGGCTGTGGACCCCCACTTCGGCACGCTGGCGGACTACAAGACGTTCGTCGCGCGGGCCCACGCTCTGGGGCTCAAGGTCATCCAGGACATCGTGGTCAACCACACGGGCAACTTCTTCACCGTGGAGGGCCAGGGCTTCGACCCGGCCCGCCCGGAGCTCAACTGGAAGCTGGCCGACGGGGCGCTGATGGCGCCCAAGGACCCGGTGTTCTCGCTCAACGACCCCAACAACCCCGAGCACAAGCGCGCGGCCGTCTACAACTTCACGCCGAACATCTCCGACTTCAAGTCGCGCGAGCAGACCCTGACCTGGTCGATGGGGGACCTCGACGACATCAATTTGAAGAGCCCCCTGGCCGTGCAGCGCTTCAAGGAGGTCTACAAGTTCTGGATGGACGAGGCCGGCATCGACGGATTCCGGGTCGACACGGTCTACTACACCCCCGAGGAGTTCTACGAGCGCTTCCTGTACGACGCCGACGGAGTGAAGCCGCACGCCGCCAAGAAGGGCAAGCGCGACTTCTTCGTCTTCGGCGAGGTCTGGTCATACGACACGAAGGCCATCAACGACTACATTAAGGGGCCGGGCCGGCCGCGCCTCGACGGGGCGGTGGACCTGCCGCTCAACGAGGCGCTGACCCAGGTCTTCTTCCGCAAGGCGCCCACCGAACGCCTGCGCAAGGTCCTCAAGGCCCCGCGCGCGAACCGGCCGCTGTGGGTCAACTTCCTCGACAACCACGACATCGAGCGCATGTGCGCTCGGGCCGACCTGCCCACGGTAAAGCAGTCGCTGGCCGCCCTCTTCACCCTGCCCGGCCTGCCCTGCGTCTACTACGGCACCGAGGCCGCCCTGACCCGCGCCCGCGAGGACATGTTCCGGGACGAAGCCTTCGACCTGGAGAGCCCGCTGGCCGTCTTCATCCGCTCCCTGGTCGTTTTCCGCAAGGCCCACCCCGCGCTGACCCGCGGCAAGCTGGCCGTCGAGCGCACCAGCCACGGCCCCGGCCTCCTGGCCTGGTCGAGCACGCACAAGGACGTCCGCCTGGTGTCCGTCTTCAACACCGCGCCCAACCCCGTGGCCTGCGACCTGGGGGGGGAGGGCCTGTCCGTGGCGCTGTCCTCCCACGGGCGCAAGGACGTCCCCGGGGTCTTCCTGCTCGAGCCGGGCGAATTCCTCGTGCTGGAGGGCGCCTTTGTCCCGGCGGACGCGCACGGCCTGGCCTTGGTCGCCCCGGCCAGGCGCCTGGTCAAGGGCACCGTCCCGCTGGACTACAGGCTCGAGGACCGGGCCTGCGAGCTCGTCCTCCTCGACAACGGCGACTATGGGCGGCGCGTGCCGCTGTCCGACCCTTCCGCGGGCTGCGTGGAGCTCGACACGACGCGCCTGGGCAACGGCCGCCACGACCTGACCCTGCTGGCCAAGAGCAAGGCCGGGCTGGCGCTGTCGGCGCCGGTGACGCTGACGGTGAAGAACCCTTACAAGCTGCTGGTGCGTTCCAAGGTCCCGCAGGCCCAGAAGGGCGGCCTCGACGGCACCGTGCGCCCTCCGGCTGACCCCAGCTATCGCGGCCAGCTCTCGATGGAACGCGTGGACGCGCTGACCTCGGGACGGGACCTGAAGCTGCGCTTCAAGATGACCGATGTGACGGACGAATGGAATCCGCCGCATGGCTTCGACCACGTCTATTTCTCGGTCTACTTCGATTTCCCGGGCGTCCCGGGCAAGCGCTTCTTCCCGAAGCTCGGCTACGCCCGCTCCGACTTCGAGTTCAACGCCGGCTTCCTGCTCTACGGCTGGGACATGCGCTCCTTCGGGGCGGCCGATTCGGGGCCGGAATCCTACGGCAAGCCGTTGGTCGGGGACATCGCCGCCCGCGCCGACAAGGACAAGAACATGGTGGAGTTCACCTTCTCGGCCTCCTATTTCGCCTCGGTGGCGGATTTTTCCGGCACGCGCGCCTTCGTGTCGACCTGGGACGGCTACCTCGGGGAGCTGCGCGCGGTGGCGGCCAAGAAGGAAGAGTGGAGCTTTTACACGCTGGAGGGCGCGGGGACGAAGATCCCGCGGATCTACGACCATGTCCTCCTGGAGCTATAGATGAAGCCCGACGCGAACTCGCTGGTCATCGTGGCCGTGGACGAGGAGTCCCCGTCGGGGCCGCGCCGCGTCTATAAGGCGGGCAAGGGCGGCGCCCCTTTCAAGGAGTGGGCCCCGGGCGCGGAGTTCCCGGTGACGGGCTCCGGCGGCCGCGCGCTGGTCTATGTCTGGCCGACCAAGACCTATTCCGAGGGGATGGGCAGCTCCGCGCCGGCCGAGGTGTCTCCCGAGGACCGGGCGATGTTCCGAGCGGCGAAGAAGCAGCACGGCGGCGAGATGCTGTTCTTCAAGGTGGGGAGCTCAACTAAGTCCGCAGAGGAGAACGCCGGCCCGGCACCGAGGTTCGCCTTCGATTCTTCCTACCTCAAGAACATGAAGGCGCTCTTCGTGGAGTCGATGACGAGGCCCAATCGTCAGGATTACACCTGGCTGGCGACCAAGACCTTCACCTTCAACCTGGCCATCCGGCTCTTCTTCGTGATGAAGGCCGTCAACGCGGGAGAGCTGCCGGTGGTGAGGGCCGTCATCTCGACCTCTTGGTACCAGGTCCAGGACGCGGTATTCACCGTCTTCGGGCAGACCTATATGAAGTTCCTGGGCCGGATGACCGGGATGGTCAGGGTCTTCAAGGCGCCGGTCGGCGACATGGTGTTCGTCTACTTCCAGCTCTGCGGCTTCGAGTTCCTCAACCGCCTGGTGCTGGGCCCCCTCGGCGAGAACCCGCTGGTGATGACGCCCAAAGGGCTGGCGCTGGTCTTCATCAACATCCTGCAGGGCATGATCTCCGGCGGCCCGCTCGTCCCCGCGGTCAACCAGATGCGCCGCGCCGGGGTCATCAGCCATCCCACGATGATGCACCTCTACCAGGTCACCAGCCTGACGATGCAGTTCGGCCTGTTCGCCGCCTTCGGCTACCAGAAGTTCTACGCGATTCTGACCGGCAGCGTCCTCGTGCTGTCGTGGGGCAGCTATGTCTACTTCACGAGCTTCTTCAAGGACCCCGAGTTCGGCGCAATCTCCCCCGAGGCGGCGCCCGCTCACTGAACGCCCATCATACGGCACAGCGGGCAGTCGGGGTGGGCGGCGTCTCCGACGACGACCGATTCGAACCCCTCGGCGGCGGCCGCCCCCGCGCCCCAGCCGTCCGGCATCGGCAGGCCTCCTTTGAGGAAGGCGTTGAGCGCTCCGACGGCCTGCAGCGGCGTCACCAGCATCCCATAGCGCAGGGTGGAGCCCTCGCCGGCCTCGAGGAACCAGACGCCGGCTGCGAGCTGGAGGCTCATGGTCCGCGCCCCGTCCTTGAGTTCGAGCTCCCCGCGCCGCGCGCGCTGCAGCCTCTCCAGCACGCCGCGCGCGTCCTCCGGCCTGGCGTCAGAGGAGATCCGCTTCCCGTCGAGTGTCAGCTGCATGAGGCCTCCCGAGCCCTGGGGCTCGATGCTAGTACGCGCAGACCCCCCGAAAAGTTCCCTGGCACGACGGAGGTTGTATACTCCCGATGATGGACGCCGCGGCGTTCGCCCTCCAGAACCCGTACCTGCTCCTGGTCCCGGCCTGCCTGGCCGTCTGGGGCATCCACCGGCATCTGGAGAAGCGGCGCGTCGAGCGCCTGCGCGCGGCCGCCGTCGCCCTGGGCCTCAGCCCTAGCGACGACGACCTCGACCGCCTGCCTGGGGAACTGCGCGAGCTCTCGCTCTTCACGGCGGGGCACAGCCGGCGCGCGGAGAACGTGTTCTGGAGCGAGCGCCGCGAGTACGTCATATTCGAGTATCGCTATACCGTCGGCAGCGGGAAGAACCAGGCGACCTGGACCCAGAGCGTCGGCGCGTTCCACCTCCCGGGGCGGGGGCTGCCGGTCTTCACCGCCGCGCCCGAGCAGTTCTCGGACAAGCTGGCCTCCTGGTTCGGCGGCCAAGACATCGACTTCGGCGAAGACCCGGAATTCTCGAAGGGCTACCGGCTGCGCGGCACGGACGAGGAGCGCATCCGCGGGTTCTTCGGCGCCGCGCCGCGGCGCTTCCTGGCCTCCCGGGGGGGCTGGACGGTGCAGGCCAAGGGCGACTGGCTCATCGCCTTCAAGAGCGGTTTGCGCGCCAAGCCCGAAGGGCTGCGCGACTTCCAATGGGACCTGCAGGGGCTCTATGCGGCCCTGCTCGGCGCCTAGGCGCAATGCCTGTTAGTTAAGAACATCTTCCCGCATGAACGGCGCCATTTACGCGCTGCGGGCGCGTGGGTTCGAGAATCGCGAACGGTGCGATTTTCGAACCTCCTCTCCTTAAAACGGGAGTTGGAACTCGGCGGCTCGCGACACGACGCCGATGTAGCGGTCACTCCTCAACATCGCGCGCGCGATGCTGATTTAGATTGCAGTAGGCGGAAGATTTTTTCAAATCGTGACGCGGCCAAAGAGCCGCATCAGCAGGCGAACTCTAGACGATTGCGCAGGATGCGCAGGCAATCCCAGCCTCAGGACCCATACGATTTATTAAAATAGCCCTGTATTTGTAAGGGTAAATTACAGTCGCCAGCGACGGCGAATTGCCCTGAAAACGGCTAGGGAATTTTTCGGAAACTTTCATGTTTTGGGCTCGGTTTCAGCCGCGCTGAGGGCTCTGACGCGGCATCCCCAACCGGCATTGCGCCTAGGCGGACGGTCCTCCTGCCCAGGCGGGCCTAGGCCTTTTGTCCGCCCCATCCTGCCCGGTTGGACGGGGCCCGGCGCCGTTTTCCGTGATACGCTCTCGATGTCCGAGTTTGCTTCGAGAGGGACCGATGAAGGCATTGATCATCATTTTGTTGACGGCATGGCCGGCTCAAGCCGGCGCGCCGAGCCTAGGCACGGCGGCCGTCGCCGCGAAGGGCATGGTCCGCGAGGCCGTCGGGCGCCTGGCCACGAAGTCGAGCAGCGTCCGGGTCGACGCCTGCTACGAGCGCACGGAGAACGCCGAGGCCGACCGTTTGGGCCTGCCCAAGCGGCTCTGCCTCGGCACCCTATCGCTCGTGATGCGCGAGCAGGACAGCTCTCCGTTCTCCTATGACGCCTACATGTCGGCGACGGGCGACCCCGCCGCTCCGCGGATGCACATCGCCGGCGGCGCTCGCGAGGCCGGAGGCTGGGAGCTGGTGGGCTCGTGGCTGTCGGTGCGCTCGACCGAACAGGTCTGCGGCAAGCTCAACAGCGCCCATGCCAGCGTCTATGTGAAGTCCACGCTGGAGGGAGTGCTCGTGGACGGGCCCGTCCTCGTGCGCGCCTTCTTGATGGACGGCATTTCCCTCTGCCCCGGCTACGCCCGCGCCGTCCACTTCGACTACAGGCGCCTTTAACGCAACAAGAGGGCCTGGCCCTCGACGCGACTTCGCCTCGGTCGGATGATTGTCAGGGCTCGATCATCCGTCATTGCCTGCCGCCCGGGCGGGTGTATGATGCGGGTAGGAGGGGGTGCGATGACTTACATGGAGATCATCGCAATGGGCCTCTACATCGTCGCCATGTGGGCGGTCTGCGCCGTGGCGGCCGGGGCGTTGCTGTGGACCGTGGGTTTGGCCGGCTACGGCGTCGTCAAGGCCTGGGATTGGGCCTGGCGCCGTTCGGACAAGCTCGGGCAGCGTCCGGGCGGCCGCAAGCACGGAAGGCGCGTGCCGGCGGTCGATGTGAGGGCGTTCAAACCGGTGAGCATCCGAAGGCGGGTCTTCCCGCTGATCTGACGCCCTGGTATCAAGGGGGGTTGCCCACCGTGTTCACCCGCGCGGCGGTCGCCGCGGGGGGGCGGTGCCTTGTGATGACGGATGTCACTCAACCTTTGGTCCCAGGGGCGCTTGGGCCCTATGATTTGAGAATCGGGCCTTTACGGCCCAAGCTTCCTTATAGGCCGGTCGTTACACTCTGGGCGTGAGGCGAGAAATCCTGTTGGGCCGAATCGGCGCGGCCCTCCTGTCGCTGTGCCTGCTCCTCCAGCCCGTCTCTCCCGTCCTCGCGCAGGTCGTCTCCGCCCCCGTCACCGTCCCCGTCGCGCCTGTCTCCGTCGGAGGCTTGGCGCCGGTCTCCCGGCCCAAGCCGACGCTGACCCTTTCGCCCGGCGCGGCGCTGGCCGCCCCGACCGTCGCGGTTTCCGCCCTCCCTGCCGTCGCCGTGCCCGCCGCCGCTTCGGCGCGGGCCGCGGCCGCCTCAGCCGTCGCCGCCCCCAAGGCCGTCGCCGGCCCGTCGGCGCCGGCGCAGGGGCGGGCCGAGACGCCGCTGGCCTCGCTCAAGGAGGCCGCGCCGGCCGTAGCCAAAGCGCCGGCCCCGGCGCTCAGAGCCCTGTTCGACGGCGGGCGCCAGGTCTCCGGGCGCTCCGGCGTCGTGGACGGCCGCTCCGGCGGGCTGTCGCGCACGGGCCTGGCCCGCTCCGCCTGGTGGCGCGACCCGGCCGCCGCCCACGCCGGCGTCACCGTGCCGCTCTACTCGCTGCGGCGCGAGAAAGGCGACCCCGGGGTGGGCAAGTTCACCGATTTCGCCGCCTACTACCGCGACGTGCTGGCCAAGCAGGGCGCTAAGGTCGTCCATCTGCTGCCGCACTTCGCCGTACGCGGGGAGAGCCCCTACGCCCCCGTCAGCCTCTTCGCCGTCAACGAGGACCACCTGGACTGGGCGGTCGTGCCGGAGGTGAAGGCCGACCCGGCGCTGGCCGCCAAGCTCGAGGCCAAGACCCTGTCCCAGAAGCAGGCCGTGGACTACGAGGCCTTGCGCGCGCGGGAGGCGGAGGTCGCCCGCGCGGCCTACCGCGCCTTCGACCGGACTTCCCAGCGCGGCCGGGCCTTCGAGGACTTCAAGGCGGAGAGCGCGGCTTGGCTGGGCGAGTACGCCGAGTTCATGGCGCTGTCGAAGGCCGTGGGCAAGCCGGTGCTGCAGTGGACGCCGGCTGACCTGGCCGGGGCACGGGGGCGGGCCGATTTCAGCGAGACGGTGGAGACGCACGAGTTCGCGCAGTGGCTGGCCTATGGCCAGCTCCAGGAGGCCCTGGCGACCGTCCACGACGTCGGCGGCCGCGTGCTCTTCGACATACCGATGTTCCGCGGCAAGGACTCGGTGGATGCCTGGAAGCGCCCCGAGGTCTTCACCGACCTGCGCACCCGAAACCCCGGCATCAAGAACCAGTGGATAAACGAGGACTGGAAGGACCTGGGCCTGTGGAACTGGGGGCGCGCGAAATCCGAGGGCTACGCGGCGATGCTGGCGCCCTATCGCCACTGGCTGGACCTGGGCTTCGACGGGGCGCGCGTGGACGCGCTGCACTTCGCCTACGACTTCGGCAACGGGCAGATGGTGTCGGGCGACGAGCCGGGCGACGACTATGTGAAGGCCCTGGCGCAGGTGTTCTCAGAGCGCGGCGCCTTCCCGCTGGCCGAGGCCTTCGAGGGGAAGGCCGAGGCGGCCGAGCGCTTCGGTTTCGTGACGGTGTACGGGGACTGGAAGAAGGTCTCCAGCCACGACGACCCGCGCTCCGACGGCTTCATCGGGCGCTTCCTGGCCGAGAGCCGCAAGCCCGGTTCGGGGCGCAACGCGCGCTTCACCGGCTACACCTTGGGCGACGAATGGGGCGACCCGTTCCCGGTCAAGGAGATGGCGGGCGGCACCTCGCATTGGCGCTGGCGCATCCCGCTGCCCTCCGACCCGGACTACGGCAGCCGTGCGCGCTGGGACGTGCGCGCCCAACTGGGGGCCTGGATGGCCGTGCTGGCGGGCAAGGTCTGGAGCGCGGGGGCCGCGCTGAAGGGCGCCTTCCTCAAGGCGGGGGATTCGTTCGTGAAGCACGCCGGCGGCGGGGTCCAGATCTGGGCGGCCAGCCTGGACTGGTTCCTCGAGGAGTGGGGCCGCGACACCTTCATCTCCCTGCCCGGCCTCCTGCTCTCCACCGGGCGCCGCGGCGAGGCGCGCGAGAACATCCGCGGCTTCGCGCGCCACGAGGCTGACGGCCTCATCCCGAACCGCCTGCCGGGAGGCGGGGCGGCGGCGGAATACAACACCGTGGACGGCTCGATGTGGTTCGTCCAGGCGGTCAAGAAGGCCGGCGACCCGGCCTTCGCCGCCGAGATGCTGCCGGTGCTGCGCAAGGTGATGCGCGCCTACGCCGAGGGCACCGGCTACCAGCGCTACGGCCGCTATAACCGCATCTACATGGACTCCGATGGGCTCATCGTCAGCCCCGCCCAGTCCACCTGGATGGACGCCGACCCCGAAGGCCGCGACCGCCCGGTGACCCCGCGCCACGGCAAGGCGGTGGAGATCAACGCCCTCTGGTACGCGAATCTGCGCTACCTCGCCGAGCTGGAGCGCGAGGCCGGGGACGCCGCGGCCGCCTCCGAGGCCGACGCCCGGGCCGAGCGGGTCAAACAGTCCTTCAACAAGAAGTTCTGGTTCGCCAACGAGGAGAACCGGCGGGCCTGGGGCGGTACGGGCGGAGCGCTGCGCGACGTGGTCGAGGGCGACCCGCACGGCGAAGCGGTGCGCCCGAACATGCTCGTGGCCGTCAGCCACGGCCTCGACCTCCTGAGCCCCGAGCGGCAGGCGGCCGTCGTGCTGGCCGCCACGCGCGACCTGCTGACGCCCTACGGGATGCGCACCCTCTCCTACCGCGACCCGCGCTACCAGGGGCGTTACGATACCGCGAAGCCCCCGCTGGAGAAGGACCAGGCCTACCACCAGGGCACGGTCTGGCCCTGGCTGATGGGCCCCTACCTCGATGCCCTGGTCAAGGTGCGCCGCGCCCAGGGCTGGTCCTCCGAGCGAATCAGCGCCGAGCTGCGCGGCGTGCTGACCCCGCTGGCCGAGTTCCTGGCCGCCTCCACGGAGGGCTCTCTGCCCGAAGTCTTCGACGGCGGGTCCTCCGAGGCGCTGTTCAGGGAGTTCTCCCTCGAGGACCGGGCCGGCCTCGGCCCGGCGATGGCCCGCGCGGCGCGCGCGCAGAACCGCGGCGGCACCCGCTCTCAGGCCTGGAGCGTGGCCGAGGTGCTGCGCGTCATGACGGACTACGGCCTCTTCGGCCGCTGACCTGTAGTACAATCGCCCCATGAGGTGGCGCCCCGCCGTTCTCCTGCCTTTCCTGCTCGCCGCCTGCGCCAAGTCCGACGCCCCCTCCTCCGGAAAGACCGTGGTCCGCTTCCTCGCCGGCCCCGACGTGGGTGGGGGCGCCAAGGAGGTCATCGCCGAGTTCCACCAGCTCCATCCGGAGCTCCTCATCGAGATGGTGGAAGGCCCGGCGGGGACCGGCACGCGCGAGGACATGTACTCCACCTCGTTCATGGGGGGGGAGAGCACCTACGACATCGTCTATATGGACGTGGTCTGGATGCCCAAGTTCGCCCACCAGGGCTGGCTGCGGCCGCTCGACGACAAGTTCACGCCGGAGATGCAGGCGCAGTTCCTGCCGGGCGACATCGCCGGTTCGCGCTATGAGGGGAAGACCTACCGCGTGCCGGTCCAGTCCGACGGCGGCCTGCTCTACTACCGCAAGGACCTGCTCGAGGCGGCCGGCATCGCGCCTCCGAACACCTGGGCGGAGCTGGCGGCGGCGGCGAAGAAGCTGCAGAACCCGCCCGAGGTGTGGGGCTTCGTCTTCCAGGGCAAGCAGTACGAGGGCCTGGTCTGCGACTTCCTGGAACTGGTCTGGGGCAACGGCGGGACCCTCATCGACGAGCACGGCGGCGTCCATGTGGACGACCCCGCCGCCGTGGAGGCCCTGACCTGGCTGGTCGACGCCGTGCGCAAGGACAAGATCTCCCCCGACGGCGTGCTGACCTTCCAAGAGGAGGAGGCGCGCCACATGTTCCAGGAGGGGCGCGCCGTCTTCATGCGCAACTGGCCCTATGCCTGGAACCTGGCCCAGCAGGACGGCTCTCCCGTAAAGGGGAAGGTCGGAATCCGCCCCATGGTCCACGGCTCCGGCCGCTCCCCTGCGGCCACCCTGGGGGGCTGGGGCTACGGCATCTCCAGCTTCTCCAAGAACCCCGAGGCGGCCTGGACCTTCATCGAGTTCGCCTCCAGCCGCGAGGCCCAGAAGGTCGCCTACATGAAGAGCGGCATCATCCCCACCCGCAAGGCGCTATTCGACGACCCCGACATCGTCTCCAAGAGCCCCCATTATAAGGAACTGCGCGAAGTGCTCGAGACCGCCAAGCCGCGGCCCGTGCATCCGCAATGGGCGCGGGTCTCGGACATCCTGCAGGTCCATCTGAGCGCCGCTCTGTCGGGCCAGAAGACGCCCGAGGCCGCCCTGAAGGCCGCCGCCGACGAGATCCGGCCGGCAATGGCGCGCTGATGTCCCGCGACCGGGCTCACGCCGGCTTCGGCCCTAGGGAAGCCGCCGTCAACTGGAGCTTCGCCGTGCCGGCGCTGCTCCTGATGGCGCTGGTCAACCTGCTCCCCGTCGTCGCCGCATTCCGCTACGCGTCGGGGTTCCACAGACTATCCGCCGACGGGCGGATGTTCGCCTCCTTGTGGAATACGGTCAGGTTCACGGCCTATGCCGTCTCCATCGAGACCGTGCTGGGGCTGGCCATCGCTTTGCTGCTGACCCGCCCGTTCAAGGGCCGCGGCCTGGTGCGCGCGGCCGTGCTGGTGCCCTGGGCGCTGCCCACCGCCATCATGGCGATGGCCTGGCAGTGGATCTACAACCCGGAATACGGCATCCTGGGCGATCTCCTCTTCAAATTCGGGCTGGTCTCCTCCCCGCGCGTGGCCTGGCTGGCCTCGCCAGGCTCCGCGATGGCGGCCTGCGTGCTGGCCGACGTCTGGAAGACCACGCCGTTCATGACCCTGCTCTTCATGAGCGGGTTGGCCAACATCCCCGACGAGCTCTATGAAGCCGCCGGCATAGACGGCGCCGGCCCGGTTCGGCGTTTCTTCCTGATAACCCTGCCCCTGCTCAAGCCCACGCTGGCGCTGGCGATGGTCTTTCGCGCCATCCAGTCCTTCGGCGTCTTCGACCTGGTCTGGGTGCTGACCGGCGGCGGACCGGGCGGCTCGACGCGCATGATCGCCCTCTACGTCTATGACAACGTCTTCCGCTACCTGGAACTCGGCTACGCCTGCACCCTGACGTTGGTGATGGCGGCCTGCCTGCTCGTCATGTCGGCCGGCATCCTCTACTTCACGCGCCAGAAGGAGCAGGCATGAAGCGGCTCGGCAACGCCCTCTTCGTCCTCGCCGTGGCGGCCGTGGTCCTGTGGAGCCTGGGGCCGTTCCTGTGGCAGGTCGTCACCAGCCTGAAACCCACGGCGGAGGTGGTGAAGGTCCCGCCGACCTACTGGCCCAGCCACCCGACCTTGGCCAGCTACGTGAAAATCTTCTCGACGCGCCCGTTCGGCACCTACATCCTCAACAGCGTCGTCGTCGCGCTGGCCACGACGGCGCTGTGCTCCGTGGTCGGTACCCTGGCGGCCTACGCGTTCTCGCGCCTGCCGCTGCCGGGCGGGGAGTGGGCGGTGCGCTCCATCTTGTTCGTGGCCCTCTTCCCGCCCACCATCCTGGTGGTGCCGCTCTACAAGCTGGTGCAGGCGCTGCACCTGCTCAACAACCCGCTGGGGCTCATCTTGCCCTATACCGCCTTGAACCTCCCCTTCTCGATATGGGTGCTGATGACCTTCTTCAAGGCCATACCGCGCGACCTGGAGGAGGCCGCGGCCATCGACGGGCTCTCGCGCTGGCAGACCCTTTGGAAGGTGGTCTTCCCGCTGGCCGCCCCAGCGGTGGCGACGACGGCCATCCTGGTATTCATCTTCTCGTGGAACGAGTTCCTGCTGGCCCTCATATTCATGTCGCAGGACGCCGCGCGTACGGTGCCGGTGGGCATCGCCATGCTCTCGGGCGTTACCATGTACGAGGTCCCCTGGGACCAGATTTCGGCGGCGGTGGTGCTGACCACTCTGCCCGTCGTCGCATTGGTGCTGGCGTTCCAGAAGCGCATCGTGGAAGGTCTTACGGCGGGAGCCGTCAAAGGATAAGCCCATGGCCGAAGTGGCAGTCAAGAACATCCGCAAGCAGTTCAAGGGGGGCAAGCGCCCGGTCTTGGACGACATCTCCTTCACCGTCAAGGACGGCGAGTTCGTCTGCCTGCTGGGGCCCTCAGGCTGCGGCAAGACGACCTTGCTGCGCATCATCGCCGGGCTGGAGCTGGCCGATTCCGGCGCCATCAGCATCGGCGGGGCCGACGTCACCGACACCCCGCCCAAGGACCGCGACATCGCCTTCGTCTTCCAGAACTACGCGCTGTATCCGCACCTGCTGGTGCGCGAGAACATAGCGATGGGCCTCAAGCTGCGGGGAGCCGAACCCGCCCTCATCGAGGAGCGCATCCAGGAGGCGGCCCGGATGCTGTCTTTGGAGGAGCTGCTCGAGCGCAAGCCGGCGGCCCTCTCCGGCGGACAGCGCCAGCGCGTGGCGCTGGGCCGGGCCCTGGTGCGCCATCCGAAGGCCACCTTGCTCGACGAGCCGCTCTCGAACCTGGACGCCGTGCTGCGCGAGCGCACGCGCGGCGAGCTCAAGCTCCTCTTCAAACGCCTCAAAGGGACGGCCGTCTATGTTACCCACGACCAGATCGAAGCCATGACCCTCTCCGACCGCGTCGTCGTGCTCGACAAGGGCCGCATCCAGCAGGTGGGCACGCCCGCCGACATCTACCACCACCCGGCCAATACCTTCGTCGCCACCTTCCTGGGGGCGCCGCCGATGAACGTCTTCCCGCTCGAAGAGGCGCACAAGGCCAGGGCAGTCGAGGACGGCGCAGCCTCCGGGACGGTGCTGGGAGGCCTGAGGCCGGAGGATGTCCAGCTTTCCCTGGAGCTGAAGGACGGCTTCTTGGTCGGCAAGGTCCTCCTGGCCGAACCCACCGGAGCGCAGACCGTGTTGAGCATCGAGTCCTCGGGCTTCAAATTCCGCGCCTGCTGGCCGGGCACCTTCCCCGGCTCGCGCGAAGAGGTCTTCTTCAGGCTCCCCGCCGAGAAGCTGCACCGCTTCGACGCCGACACCGGGGAACGGCTCTAACCGGCGCGCTTCTTGTACTCGGCGCCGAGTTTCCAGGCGGCGTAGACCCAGGCCAGACCCAGCGGGACGGCCGCCCAGGCTACGGCGGAGGGGCTCCAGCCCATAAACGAGCTGCCGGTCAGCAGCAGCAGGATGAGGCCGGCCACGCCGCGCGCGAAGCGGTAGACGAACATCTCGACGTAGGCCTTCACCTGGTAGAGCAGGCCCTTGTCGGCCGCCGAGTAAGTGGTCTCCTTGGCGGCCTTGAACCAGCCGTATCGCTGCCAGCCCTCCACGCCGTTGGCAGCCACCGCAGCGCCCAAGGTCGGCGACAGGGCGAAGCCGACGAAGCCCAGCAGGTTGGCCAGCGGCGCGCCGAGCAGGGTCTTGCCTACGCCCAGCTTCTTGAGAACCCAGCCGGTCAGGGCCGCGCTGGTGACGAGGGAGGCCAGGCTCTGCCAGAAGCCGAAGGAGGCCAGGAAGGCCGCCATCGCCTCACGGGTCGGATAGGCGGCCTGGGCGCTGACGGAGAAGAGGTAGTACGAGAAGTCCGGGACCAGGCGCTCGAAGAAGACCACGGCGGTCAGCGCGAGCAGGAACGGCGAGGCCAGCACGGCCTTGGCCACGGCCCACGGGCTGGAGTCCGGCTTGGCCGGCGCCTGGAGGGCGGGGGCCGGCTCGGAGGCCTCCGGCAGCGTCTGGCGCTCCATCAGGGCGAAGACGCCGCCGATGGCGGCGAAGACCGCCGCGCCGATGAGGAGCAGCGGCGTCGTGCCGAGGGTGGTCACGAGCGCCTTGGTGGCGGCCGAACCGGCCATCCCGCCCAGCGCTCCGGCCGCGGCGAAAGGGCCGAACCAGCGCTTCGCGGCCTCGCCTTTGAAGCGGTCGTTCGCGTAGGTCCAGAACAGGGTCACCGACATGATGGAGAAGGCATCGGCCCACATCGAGAAGGCGAAGGACAGCGGGCCCGAGGCCATCGCCAGCGGGGCCAGGGCCCACCAGCCGGTCAGGCTGGCGGCCAGCACGGCCAAGGTGCCGCCGATGAGCTTGGCGCGCGGCAGGCCGGCGAAGCGCGCGTAGGCCCAGGCCGCGGCGCCGGTGAAGGCGGCGCTGGCCATGAAGACCCAGGGCATGACGGAGGGCCCGAACTGGGTGAGCAGGAAGGCGCTGCGCACCGGCAGGACGATGTACATCGACGCGATGGCGAGGAAGCTCCATGCCAGGCCCAGCGCGGCCAGGCGGCGCTCGCCGGCCGGGGCCGGGACGGCCGGAGCGGGCGGGGCCGGCGCGGCCTTGAGCAGCGGGGCGACCCGCAGCGTCATCACCAGCGGGAAATGGTCGGAAGGGTTGCGGCTGCGCTCATCGTAGGTCTGGGGAATGGGCTTGGGCGTCCCGCCCTCGTCCTTGTAGCGGTAGACCTCAGCGCCGGCGACCAGGCCCTTCAGGCTGTCCGAGACCAAAATGCCGTCCATCTGGGCGGCGTGGCGCGGCCCATCCTTAGGGTGGTAGGTGTGGGTGACGCGCTCTTCGAGCGGCACCGGGCGCTCGCCCAGGTCCAGGCTGTTGGTGAGCCCGGCCTCCCAGAGCGGGGCGAAGGTGTCCTCGGCGTTGAGGTCGCCGTTGAAGTCCCCGGCCAGCATCAGGCGGGCGTCGGCGCCGAACTCGGCCCGGTAGCGCTGCACGACCTCGGCGGTGCGGCGGGCCTGGGCGCGGCGCTGGACGGCCGACTCCGGGTCGCCGGGGCGGTCGCGCTTGGACTTCATGTGCGTGCCAAGCAGGATGAAGAGCGGCTGCGCCGAGCCCTCGGCCCGGACGACCAGCGCCGTCAGGTCGCGCGAGAAGAGCTTGGCGCGCGCGCCGCCCTGGGTGGGGTCCTCCCACTCCTCGTCCTTGTGGCTGCGCTGCTCCAACGTCAGCGGCAAGTCGCGCTTAACCAGGAAGGCCACGTCGATGCCGCGCGGGTCGTTGCCCTCGCTGAGCAGGGTCTTGTAGGCCCCGCCCAGGTAGCGCGCGTTGAAGTCGTCGAGCGCCGCGATGTTCTCGACCTCCTGCAGGGCGACGACGTCGAGTCCGCTCTCCAGGATGGCGCGGGCCTGTTCGCGCAGCTGCCATTCCTCCTTTGCCGTGCGGCCGGAGACCTGCTTCATTTGCCCGGGATGGTCGGGGTCCGGCACGTGCTTGCCGACCTTTTCGAAGAGGTTGAGGACGTTGTAGGAGCCCAGGCGCAGCTCCTTGAGCGCGGCCAACGAGCGCGGGAGGCCGGACAGGGTGCGGCCGCCGATGGAGGCGGCGACGACGGCCGAGGCCGGGGAGCCCGAGCGCGGGGCCGAGGCGTCGAAGACCTGAGCCAGGACGGGCGCCGCGGAGCGACCGGAGGCCTGGGCGCGGGCCAGGCCGTCGCCCAGCGCCTGTAGCCCGGCCCGCGCGGGCAGGGCTGCGGCCCGCGCTAGCGCCGGGGCGGCCACGGCGGCGGGAGCGGCGACGGCCGTCGGTCCGACGACCCCTCGGGGTGCGGACAGGGACGGGGCGGACAGCGTCGGCAGGGTCGCAGCCGCGCCCAATGGAGTGGTCAGCACCGGCGCCGGAAGGACTATGGAGGCGCCCGGCAAGACGGGGGCGAGGATGGGGGCGGCGATGCGCTGGGCAGAGGCCGGCGGCGCCGCCAGCAGCAAGGCCAGCAGGGCCGCAACGCCCTTCCTTAGTATCACGCTGCTAGGATACCGGGGGCGGGCCGCTCCGTCGAGGAGCGGCGGGCCTAGCCTACGCCGGATAAAGGTCCCGCTTTGCCTGGGCCCATGGTGTCAGACATTCGGAAATTTCGAAAGCTCGCGCTTTCGTAATTTCCGAATGTCTGACACCGGTTTACTTCGGGTGGAAGGAGGAGAGGAGGGCAAGGAAAGGGGCTTGGTCTAGGGGGGATTCGGGGGGGACTTCGAGGGTCCTTGTGAGGGAAAGGACGAAGAAGCGTTTGCCGACGGGGATGACGGCGAAGGCTTCGTCGACGATACGGAGCATCCCCGGCGCGCCCATCCCCTGCGGGCCGATTTCCGCCTCGCTGGAGCGGGTGTAGACTCGGAACGTCCGCTTGCCCGCCTTGATGAGGCTGCCGGCAGGCGGCTTCCCGTCTTTCCCTTTCGCCTCCGGTCCGGCCAGGAAGGCGGTGGGCGCGGCGTAGCGGGAGCCCTTCTCTCCGAGCAGCTGGACGCGCAGGCGCAGCGAGCCTTTGGAGAAGGTGACGAAATGGTCGACGCCGAAGGAGCCGGTGTCGCGCTGCCAGCCGGCGGGGCTTTGGAAGCGGGCCGCAGCTGAGACGGGGTCGCTGGCGTTCATGGTCTTCTGGGCCGATTGGACGGGGGTTCCCAGGAGCAGCAGGCCGAAGAGGGCGGGCGCGGCTTTCACGGACCGTCCATGAACTTCGGGTCCTTGGCCTTCTGCTTCCGGACCATCTGCGCGAATTCCTCCCAGGTGACCCATTCGGCGGGGGGCTTGGGGGCCTCGGAGGAAGGGTCGCGGCCCGCGGTGAGCTTGGTGAGGCGGCCGTGCATCCAGGTATTCTCCGCCTCGATGGTCCTGAATAGGGGGGAATCCGCCGCAGTGGCGGTGGCCTCCAGGGTCTTCTGGCCTTGGGCGGAGGAGTAATGGGCGATGAGCCCGCCGCGGGTGTCCGGATCCTTTCCGCCGCGCAGGGCGTCCAGCGTCGCCTGCCCGCCCAGGTAGCTCACGATGCCCTCGAGGTTGCCCCGCCGGGACGGAATATAGCCGGTCAGTTGGCCGTCGATGCGGCGGCGGATTCCCTCGAGCCGTTCGGGGTTGCCCTTGTACTCGGGCTGCGAGGAGAAGAAGGAGTAGGCGCGCTCCCAGCGCTTCCAGGAGCGCTCGTTCTCGTCTTGCTGCTGGAGCTCCTTCCAGGCGTTCTGGAGGCGGGTCTCGAGGATGCCGGGGACGGCCGAAGTCCCGTCCGTGCGGCGGCGGCGCATCTCGTCGAGGCTGAAGGTCCCGGCGTAATACGCCTGGTTGGTCTTGAGGGCGGCGGGGTAGCCGGCCGGGTCGCCGATCCAGGTCCACATCCAGCCTTCGGTGGCGGGCAGGCCCATCTCCATGCCGGCGGTCCAGCCGACGGCACCGGCGTTGGGTTCGTCCTGGTCCCAGAGGTGGAGGGCGCCGTCCACGCCGGCGCGGCGGGCCTTGAGAGCCTGGCGCGAGTGTCCGAGGAATTCGTGGGCGAGGGTGGAGGCCCCGTCGCGGGTGCCGTCGTCGATGGCCAGGTAGTTCCGGTTGAGGTGGATGCGGATGGGCGTGTCGGAGGTGTGGGCGTGTCCGCCCGAGCCGGTGAAGATCTTCTTGCCGTTCCAGTCGATGACCTTGGACTTGGGGATGTCCTCGAATTCGATGAGAGCCTCGCCGGGGTTGCTCCCGTTGAGGAAATCCGCGGCGAACCGGCGCCCGGAATCGGTCTCGAGCACCTTGCCCAGCATGGCCTTCAGCGCGGCCTGTTCTTCGGGGGTTCCTGAGAAGGAGACGTTCTCCACGACTTTCTCGTAGAGCTTCCGGGCCTCGGGGTCGGACGGGGCCGGGTCGGAGGCCCGCTCGGCCCTGCCGGGGGCCGCCCGCACGGCCGCCGGGGGCAGGGTAGCGCCGGGGGCTCCGGGGGCGCGGTCGAAATCGGCGGAAGGGGCGGCGGCCGGGATCCTGCCGTAGCGATAGCCGAAGGCCTCGTCGAGGACGGCCATCTCCTCGGCGGAGAGGAACATGTGGCGGTTGCGCCGGACGTCCTGGGCCAGGCGTTTCTCGGCCTCCGAAAAGACCGGGGGGCGTCCCGTCCTCTTCGCTTCGGCCAGGCGCTCGCGGGCCAGGGCCGCGGCCTTTTCCGCGTGGGCCTGGATGAGCGTGGCGACGTCCTCGAACTTCAGCACCGGGCCGTACTCGGAATCCGGGGTGAAGTTCGCGATGCTTCCGCCGTCGTCGGAGAGGCGGTAGACCCCTCCCGAGGCCTCCGACATGATATAGGCCAGCTCGTCCTTGGTCAGCTTGGGTTCGAGGCGGGTGTTGAAAGCCTTCCCGGGCTCGTTCTGCGGCGGCTTCTTGGCTTCTTCGCAGCGGCCGGCGCCGGAGGCCAGGCTGACCAGGAGCAGGGCCCAGGCGAAGCGCTTCATAGGTCAAGGATGCCCAGGCGTTCCGAACGGCGGCAGGTCCAAAGGGCCTAGAAAGGCCTAGGCCCATAGGTTCTGGCCCCCGGGCCTTTCGGGACCTATAACCAGGGCATGAGCGTCACCAACCTCCTTCCCGCGGTAGCACTCATCCTGAGCGTCGCCGCTTCGGCCGCCGCGGCGCAGGGTTTCGACGCGCAGGCCATAGCGAGGGCCTGCATCAGCCCGACCGTGGACCTCGAGCTCGCCCCGCTCTCGGCCGAGGAGAGGGCCGTGCGCGAGGAGCGCGGGGAGTCCTCGGACGCGGCCCGCGCGGACAGCCTCCTCCAGGGCCGGGCGGAGGTGGACGAGAAGGAGGACGGGTCCGCCGCCATCACATGGAAGAGGGGGAAGGGCTCCAAGGGCGTCGCGGACTGCCGGCGCCGCCTCGAGAAGATTTTCAAGAAGTTCGGCGACAGGGTCGCCCTTGAGAAGGAAGGGGAGAGCCGCCTGGCGAAGGAAGGCAAGAAGGCCGTCGAGGCGGTCCCCGACGCTGTCCGCAAAGCCCCTTCGGACGCGGGGCTCCAGGGCCGCTTTTTCGACTCCTCTAAGGACCGCGACCCCGGTGCCGAGGCCCCGTCGGCGGCCGGGCTGGCGTCGGGCGCCGTCCCCACACCTCGCGCCGACCCTCGTCCCCGAGCCTCCATGCCTCCTTCCTTCACCCGTCCCGCCACCGAACCGCCGCTGCCCGCCGCCTCCGGCTCCGCGAACCTGCTCGGAGCCGCCGCGCGAGCCTACCAGGGCGGGAGCGTCGTCACCCGCACCGCCGGGATGACCATCGACACCGACGGCGCCCTCTCCGACGCGGACCCGGAGCTGGCGCGCATGGCGCGCCGCGACCCCTACCGCCAATCAGGCACCTCGATGCGCTACGCCAACGGACGCTCGCTGGACCCGACCCGGGTCCCCTATGTCGTCGTGCCGCTCAAGAGCAACATGGCCAAGCTCGGCGACCTCGTCGTCGTCGAATACGGCGGCCGTTCCGTGCTGGCCGTCGTCGGCGACAAGGGGCCGGCCCACCGTTTCGGCGAAGGCTCCATGGCGCTGGCCAGGCAGCTGGGCATCAACCCCAGCGGCGTCTCGGGCGGCGTCTCCAACGGCGTACGCTACACCTTCCTCGGCCGCGGCGTGGGCCGCGTCGGCGGCACCGACGAGATGGTGGCCGCGCTCGAATCCCATCAGACGGCCCTCCTCGCCGCCCGCTGACGCTCCGCCCGGCGTGATACGATAGGGGCATGTTCGCCCTCCTGCTCGCCGCCTCGGTCGCCGTCTGTCCTGATGTCCCCTCCGGGGAGACCCCGCTGGACTGCCCCTATGCCGGTGCGGCGCGCGAGCTCGCGCGCGCGCAGGAGGAGGGGCGCGCCCTGGCTCCGCTGCTCGAAGAGCTGCTCCCGGGCGTGGCAAGGCAGCTGAGGGCCGACCGGGCGCGGGAAGGCCTCAAGGCCCTGTGGGGCGAGAGCATCAACTTCGACGAGCTGGCGAAATCGACCATCGTTCCGGAAGGGGTGCTGGCCGTCCTTGAAGGCGCCTTCGGCGCGCCGTCGAGCGGAGGCCGGGCCCACGCCGGGCTCGAGCATACCTACGGCTACGTGCTGAGCACGCTCAAGACGCCCTATGGGTTCAAGCGCGCGCGCTGGGTGTCGGGGGAATTGGAGCGGGGCCTCGGCCTTCCGGAGGGGACGCTCGGGCCCGCGCCCAAGGAGGGCACGCTCTTTGCCAACGCCACGATGTTGGCCGGGCGCATCGCGCTGCGCGACGACGAGCCGAGCCTGGCGGCGCTGAAGGAGGCGGGAGGCGCGACGGCCAAGGCCCTCGCCGACTACGATTACGGCACGCTCGAGGTCACGCGGCTGGAGGAACGGGCGGCCGGGGCGGCGCTGCGCACCGACGTCGTCCGTTTCCCGCATCCCGCCGTGCCGGACACCCACCTCCTCGTCTACTCGGCCTCGGAATCCGCGGCCGGGCGGCCGCGCCTCATCACGATGTTCCCCATCGCCGAGGCATTCGCGATGCGGTTGACGGACCAGTCCGGGACGGGGCCCTGCGTCGTGAAGGCGCGCTACAACGCGTTCGTGAAGCGGCTGGGAGCGGGCGAGACCCGAGGGGTCTGCGTCCTTAAAGCTCGCCGATGAGCCAGGCGGCGGCTTCCGCCGCCGTGTATTCGATGCGGCGCAGGTGGCGCTGCAGCTCGCGGACCGGGGCGATGTCGCCGAGCGTCACGAGGGGGGCTTCCCCGGGCTGGCCCAGCCCGCAGGTGGCCAGCAGGCCGTTGCACAGGCACATAGCGCCCTTCATCCGCCAGGCGGCCCCGCCGGAGCCGGTGTAGCGGTCCTCGTCGTCGGCCGGGCAGGCGCCGATGACGACGCCGTTCTTGGGGCGCCAGCCGCGCAGGTGGCCGATGTTGCAGATGCGCTCGCGCTCGCCGTAGACGGCGGGGTCGGCCACCGTGCCGGGCATCAGGGCGACCTTGAAAGGATAGGAGCTGGGCGAGGCGGCCCCGTCGTTGACGACATCGAGCTTCTGCTGCCAGATGAGGGTGAGGACCTTCTTGCGGATTTCAGGGGCCATCCCCGACTCGGCGCTCAACGCGAAAAGGGTGCCGATCTGCCGGCCGCGAAGCGGGCCGTCGCTCGTCTCGAGCTTGGCGGGCTTCCCGCGTCCGCCCGCGACCCAGAAGGGCAGACCCAGGGCGGCCACCGCGTCGATGTCCGCTTCGTCTTCCGGGCCGTAGATGTAATATCCGCGCTCGTCTTTGACCTTCTTCTGCGGCGGAGCGTTGTGCCCGCCCGCGATGGGGGCTTCCATGACGAAGCCGTCCGGCCTCGTGACGGGGTTGGCGGCCAGTCCCTGGGCCTGCAGGTGCGAGCTCAGGATGGCGAAGAAGAGGGGGCGCCGCATGGGGGGCAGGTCGCTGCCCGCCAGGTCGCGGGGGGTGAGCGCAACCTTGTATTGCCCCAGCGGGACGGTGGCGACATGGATCGGGAGCTCCACCGGCTCGTGGCGCGCGAGCTTGGTCAGAAGGGCCGGAATGGCCGACGGGTCACCGGCGCCCATCACGACCCAATCCACCTCGGCAAGGACGGCGCCATAAAGGCCGAAGATGAGGCCGTGCTCGATCTTGCGCAGGAAGTTGATGCCTATGGGCCGCCCCGGAGCGCCCTGCTTGGCGCGCCAGACATGGGCGAAGGTGGCGACGATGGTCAGGATCTGGACGTCGCGCGGCGGCTGCATGCCGCCGAGCGGCACGGCTTTAAAATCGGCGTCGGGGGCCTTCCCGCCGGGGATGTGGTAGGCGGCATAGAGGCGCTCCACATCAGCACGCAGGGACGGCACCTTCTGGGCAAAGGCGGTGAAAGCCTTCTTGATGGCTCCGTCGGCGTCGCCGAGCTGCAGGCGCCTGGCGTACACGTCGGCCAAAGCCACCGACGAGAGGTTCCCCGACATGCGCTTGCTGGGGTGGTTGGCCACCGCGGTGACGAGCTCGACGCTGGAGATCTCGGCGCCCATGCCGCCGACGGTGACGGCCAAATCGAGGACGGCTCGGGTGTGGGGGTCCATGGTCAGGGCTCCCGGACGGGCTTCTTGGGTGGCCGGCACCATTATACGATACCGCACGACGCCGCCACGCCCTATGACGGCGGTCAATATTCTTCCTGGGCCCTTTGCTAGTTGTTCTGGGAACGCCAGGCGTAGACTTCGCAGCCGTCCACTTCGCGGGACGCCGGCACGAACTCGTCGGCGGCCCGCATCTCCGCGACCACGTGCTTGCCCAGGAAGATGGCGTTCGCCTCGGCGTATTTCTGCATGTGGCCGGCGATGTCGATCGAGCGGTCGCTCATCTCCTCCATCGGGACGGTGTCGTCGAAGAGCACCGTGCCGGAGTTGACGCCGCAGCGGACCTTGAAGTCCCGGCGCATCGCCTTGACGTTCTTGTTGAAGTCCTCGAGGTCCCGGATGACCTGCTTGGCGGCGCCGACCGCGGTCTCGGCGGTGGGGAAGCAGATCATCACGCCGTCCGGCGTCCAGGCCGCCTTCAGGCCCTTGTGGTCGGCGATGGCCTTCTCGACCAGCTTGCGGTAGTGCTTGAAGTCGCGGGTGGCGATGGAGGGGTCCTCGCCGACCTTCATCCCCGTGGAGTCGACCACGTCGATGGAGAGGAAGGAGAGGGCGCGCTTCTGCAGCTCGAGCTGCTTCTTGGCGTGCGCCATCAGCTCGAGGAGCTCCTCGCGGGAGCGCGGCTTGTTGACCCCGCCGGAGAGCGTGACGGGCTCCGGGGCGCGGGCGGGCGGCTGGGGCGCGTGCATGGCCTGCTCGGCGGCGGCCTTCTGCGCGGCCTCGGCCTCGGCCTGGCGCCGTGCCTCGAGGGCGAGCCGCTCCTCCTCGATCTCGCGCAGCTGGGCTTCGTGGGCGATCCGGGCCTCGTCGGCGCGGCGCTGGGCCTCGCGGGCCTTCAGGGCCTCCACGCTCTTATGCTGCATCTCGAGCTCGGCCATCCGGCGCGCCCGCTCCACGGCCTCGCGGTCGGCGCGCTCCTTCGCCTCGCGCTCCATCCGGGCCACGCTTTCCTTATATTCCCTCTGGCGCTCGAGGCGTTCCGCCTCCAGCTCCCGGGCGCGCTGCTCGTTGCGCTTCTCCTGGGCCATCAGGAAGACGTGGTAGTTGATGCGGGCGTTCTGGGCCAGCAGCACGGCCCACATGGCGAGCAGGCCCGCGAAGAAGATCCAGGGAGCGGCGTCGAAGCCGCCGAAAACCGGGGGGAGCTTGGCGCGCAGCGCGTCGATGAGCGGCCCTTGGGCTTCCTTATAAAGGGCCAGGGCCTGGGGCACGCCGGGGAAATCGAGCGCCTCCTTCCAGCCTTCGAGCACCATCGCTCCAAGGAAGATGCCCATCGTGCCCGTCAGGGCCAATGCCGTCAGCCGCGTGGCGGCGGAGAAAAGACCGAGGACGACGCGCTTGATCGTTTTCATAGTCGCTCCCTACGGCCGAACGGTCGACCATTCCCTGCGCTATGCTTGGTCATAGGCCCTGATTATAACCCGAAACGCCGCGATTTGGTGCCGGACTTTAGGGAAGGCCGTCTGGGCCCTGGGCCTGTTCACGCATGGAACACCGCGGGCCGTTGCCGGGGGCGGCGCGCGCGGCGCCGCCCGGGCGCGGCGGCGCGCGGCCGCGGGCCTGAGGGCGTCCAATCTCCGCGCGCCGGAAATTCTTCCCGGGCGCGCCGGAAATAATTCCCGACCGGCCTCCGACGGGAAATTCGGCGGAAGCGTTGCGCATCCGTCGGTTGATGATTTGTGAGGAGGCGACCAAGATGCGAACCGCTCCAATTGCACTGATGGCCCTGGCAGTCCTCGTCGCGTTCGCGACCGGAGCGTCGGCGGCCGACGACGGGTTCGTGGGGGCCGAGACCTGTCTCGGCTGCCACGCGCAGCAGCAGGCGTTCAAGACCGCGCCGCATGCCAAAAGCATGGCCGCGGCGAAGGGCGTTGCGTTCGAGAAGAGCTGCGAGACCTGCCACGGCGCCGGCGCCAAGCACGCCGCCGCCGGCGGCGACAAGAACGACCCCGGCTTCGCCAGCATCGTCAACCCGGCGAAGGCCAAGGGCGACGAAGCCTGCAAGTCCTGCCACGCCGGGGACAAGGCCCGGATGTTCTGGTCCGGGAGCGCCCACGAGGGACAGGGCTGCGCTTCCTGCCACTCGGTCCATAAAGGAGGCAAGAAGCTGCTGGCCAAGGAGTCCCAGCTAGAGACCTGCGCCTCCTGCCACGGAGACGTGAAGTCCTCCCTGCTCAAGCGCTCCAAGCATCCATTGCGCGACTCGTCCAGGCACGGCGGGCAGGGCAAGATGGCCTGCACCGACTGCCATAACCCGCACGGCTCGCAGGCCGAGAAGCTGATGGCCGGCAAGTCCGTCAACGACACCTGCTACTCCTGCCACAACGAGAAGAAGTCGCCGATGCTCTGGGAGCACGGGCCGGTCAAGGAGGACTGCCTCACCTGCCATACGCCGCACGGCTCCTCGAACGACAAGCTGCTGGTGATGCGGCCGCCGCGCCTGTGCCAATCCTGCCACATGCAGGGACGCCACCAGAGCGGCACGCTGGGGGCGAACTCGGTCTACGCGGTGGGCAAGGCCTGCCTGAACTGCCACCCGATGGTCCACGGCTCGAACCATCCGTCCGGGCCGGTCCTGCAGAGGTAAGCCGAGAGGCGAAGGAGACCCTATGACCAACACGAAAAACTTCAAGGCGGTTCTGGCGGCGCTCATGGCGCTGTTGCTGCCCGGCAGCCAGGCGGCGTTCGCCCTAGAGGGCGCCGTCGACCTGGGCGGACGCAAGCTCGTCCTGACGGGCTCGGCGGACAAGTTCAACGAGTACCGGGACCTGCGCGACGGGCTCTTCGTCGACGAGCTCGAGCTGGGCGTGGGCGGCGAGGCCTACTATGCCGAGCTGACGGCGCTCAACGGCGGGCGCAAGGACGAGTCCTATAAGCTGGAGGGCGGCCGCTACGGCAAGTTCAAGGCCGCGGCGTCCTTCGACCGCATGCCGCACCGCTTCGCCACGGGCCGGTTCGTGCTCAACGGTGCGGGTTCGGACGTGCTGGGCATCTCGTCGGCCATACAGAACGCGCTGCAGGCCACCGAGGAGACGCGCGGCGTGCGCGGCGGGTCGCCGAACAATGACCCCACCAACAAGGACCTAGGCCAGCAGAACATCATCCGGGACCTAATCTCGAACACCAGCCCGACCTCCTTCGGGCTGGAGCGCCGCAAGAGCGCGTTGGCGTTCGAGTATTCCCTGAGCGAGCGGGCCAAGACCTGGGTGAAGGCCTCGGAAGAGCGCCGCAAGGGCTTCCGGCAGATGGGGATGGGGAGCTACGAGCGCTTCGCCCAGAACGGCACGGCCGTCGGCACGGACGGCGGGCACCGCAGCGACACCTTCCTCGTGGAAGGGCAGCAGGTGGCCGAGCCCATCGACTACCGCATCAACTCGGTCAACGTCGGGGCCGGCTACTACGACAAGAGGTGGTCGGGCGACCTGGAGTACACCTTCACGGAGTTCGTCGACGAGCTCAAGTCCTTGACCTGGCACAACCCGTTCCGGGCCGTGGACCTGTCTGCGACGACGACGGGAGACGCCGACGCCTTGGACAGCGCCGGGGTCCCCGGCAGCGCCCACGGCCGCTTCCGCGGGGCTACGGGCCGGATGGCCCTTCCGCCCACCAGCCGTTCCCACGACGTGGCGGCGTCGGGCTCGGTGGAGCTGCCGCTCAACGGCCGGGCCACGGCGGCGCTGGGGTTCGGCACGGTGTCCCAGGACACCGAGCTGCTGCCCTATACCACCAACACGGACATCACGGCGGCCATCGGGGCTCCTGCCGGCGTCACGACCACGGCGGCCCTGCCCACCCAGCGCTTCAATGGGAAGGCGCGAACGCTGACCCAGAGCCTGCTGGTGACGCTCAAGCCCGCCGACGGGCTGGCCACGCGGGCCAAATACCGCAGCTACACCTACGACAACCAGTCGCCGACCATCCGCTTCCCTGGGTACGCGGCCTACAGCGAGTCGCACTGGCGAACGCGACGCAACGACAGCGCGGCGCAGGGTTCGGGAATCACCAACGAGCTCGTCTCCTACAACAGGCAGACGGCCGAGCTGGGGGCCGACTACGACCTGCTGGATTCCCTGACGGCCGGGGTGGAGGCCTTCTGGGACAAATGGGCCTACAAGAATAACCGCGTCGACAACACCTCGGAGCTGGGGGCCGGCGGCAGCCTCAAGTACCGCCTGGGGCACGGCCTGCACGCCCACGGGAAATACCGCTACTCGCGCCGCGCGGTGCAGGGCTACAAGCTCGGCGCCACGGCGGTCAACCCGGAGGCGGTGGGGCTGGAGAACTTCAACTGGTCCGACCGCAAAAGGCACTCCCTGCAGGCCGGACTGTCGTTGGAGCCCACCGACGGCCTGAACATCGGGCTGGACGGGCGCTACGTCGACGACACCCTGGGCGCCCAGCGTTTCGGGCTCAAGGGGCAGGAGACGCTGGGAGTGGACTTGGAGGTGGCGGCGTCGCCCAGCGAGGCCTTCGAGGTCTCGCTCAGCCTGGGCAAGGAGGTCCGGCGCTCCGAGGTCGCCAACGCGGCCAAGGACAACGGCTTCAACAACACGGCCACCTCCATCGACGACACCTGGGCGAACAACGCCTTCAACCCGCTCAACTACTGGAACACGGAGCTGGTCGACAAGACCGACACCGTGGCCCTGGAGGCCGCCTACCGGCCCGCGGACGCCTGGGAGTTCACCACCGGCTACTCGTTCTCCTACGGCCGGGTCAGCCAGATTACAACCAACCCGAATGCGGCGGCCGGGGTGGCGGCCGGCTACGTCTCGGGCGTGAAGCTCGACAACGCGGCGCCGGGGTCGCTGCCGTCGGTGACGAGCCGTCTGCACGAGTTGCGCCTGGGCGGGGCCTACAAGCTGACCAAGGACGTCAGCTTCGGGCTGGACTACGCCTTCGCCAAGTACATGCTCAACGACTTCGCCAACGTCGGCGAGTACGTGGCGGGGAGCAACGTCAACGAGAACAGCACCCGGTTCGTGCTCAACGGGGCGGACAAGTACGATTACACGGCGCACATCGTCGGGGCGCGGGTGGCGATGAGGTTCTAGGGGGGCCCCAGCAGCCCTCCCTCTGTACGGAGCCCCCCGGGTCCGCATCTCCCCCGGGGGGCTCCCTCATTTACGGCCGGGAGCGGTATTCCTTGAGCTTGTTGTAGAGCGTCTTTGGGTCGACGCCGAGGACGCCGGCCGCGCGGGTGCGGTTCCCATCGCAATCGGCCAGGACCTTGAGGATGTGGGAGCGTTCGACGGCGGACAGGGATTCCGGCGCCTCGGCGGGGCCGTCGCCGGTCCGGGGCAGGAACAGGTGTCCCGCGTCGATTCGGGGGCCCTCGGACTTCAGGCGGGCGCGCTCCAGGACGCTTTGCAACTGGCGCACGTTGCCCGGCCAAGGGTAGCGCATCAGCAGGGCCGCGGCCTCCGGGGCCAGAGTACGCCCGGGGGACCCTGCGAAGGAGGAGAGGTAGCGCTCCGCCAGGACCGGGATGTCCTCGGGGCGCTCGCGCAGAGGAGGGACGCGGACCGTTCGCGGGCTCAGGCGCGAAAGCAGGTCGCGGCTGAAGCGCCGCTGCCGCACGGCCGCCTCCAGGTCCTCGCAGGCGGCGCCCGTCAGCCGGCAGCGCAGGCGCTTGGGAGAGGCCTCCCCGTCGCGCCTGAACTCGCCGTTCTCCAGCAGGCGCAGGACCCGGCCCTGGGCGGGGAGGGGCAGCTTGCCGATGTCGTCGAAGAAGACCGTGCCGCGAGCGGCCAGCTCGAGCAGGCCCTTCCCCGGCCCTTGTCCGAAGAGGCGTGCTTCGGCCTCGGAGGGTCCCAGGAGCGCGCAGTCCAGGACCAGGAAGGGGGCGCGCGGACCCGGGCCCAGGGCGTGCAGGACCCGGGCGGCCCGCTCCTTGCCGCTGCCGCCCTCGCCTTCGAAGAGCACCGGCCCGTCGGAGCCGGCCAACAGGGCGAGCTGCCGCCGCACGGCCGCGATGGCCGCGCTGGCTCCGGTCAGCTCGGGCCCGTCGGCGGGGACGGCGTGCTCGAGCCTGAGCGCCTCGTTCTCCTGGCGCAGGCAGGACTCGGCATAGGCCCGCATCACGGCCAGCTCGAGTTCGGCCATGTCGTAGGGCTTGGAGAGGTAGTCCCGGGCGCCGAGCTTGAGCGCGCGCACCGCGGTCTCCACCGAGGCGTTCCCGGTGAGCATGATGACGGCGGCGTCGGGGTGCTCGCGCCGGACCTCCTCGAGCAGCGCCATGCCGTCGGCGCCGGGCATCACGATGTCGAGCAGGACCACGTCGACCTGCCCGTCGGCCAGGGCGGCCAGGGCGGCGGCGCGGTCCCCGGCCGCGCGGACGGGGTAGCCTTTGCGCTCGAACTCACGGCGCAGGAAGCGCCGGAGCTTCTCCTCGTCGTCGACGATGAGGACGGTGGGCCGCCGCTCAGGCATCGCGCCCTCCCGCGGCGGGCAGGGTCACGGTGAACACGGCACCGCGGCCCGGGAGGTTCTCCGCGGCGATGCTCCCGCCGTGCGAGTCGACGATGCGCCGGCAGATGGCCAGCCCGAGGCCGGTGCCTTGGCCCGGGGGCTTGGTGGAGAAGAACGGCTCGAAGAGGCGCGCGCGCAGGGCGGCGGGGATACCGGGGCCCTCGTCGGAGACCGACAGGGTCACGGAGCCGTTGCTGCGGGCGGTCGTCACGCGGACGGAACCTCCGGAGGGGCACTGGTCGACGGCATTGAGCAGGAGGTTCATCAAGACCTGGCGCAACTGGTCCCCGTCGCCGGTGACGCGGGCGGGGGCCTTGGCCAAGCGCGGCTCGAACGCCGCCCCGCCCCGACGGAGCTCGGCCAGCGGCAGGGTTTCGAGCACGAGCGCGTTGAGGTCGACCTCGCCCAGGACCGGGTCGCGCTTGCGGGCGAAGTCGAGCAGCGACGAGGTGATCTTCTTGCAGCGCCGGATCTCCTCTTCGATGGCGCTCAGGTACTCCGGGAATTCCGCGAGGTCGGCCTTCGACAATGCGGCCGGACCGCGCGCGCGCTCGAGCAGGGAGCGGCAGCAGACGCCGATGATGTTGAGCGGGTTGTTGATCTCGTGGGCGACTCCGCTGGCCAGCTCTCCCACGGCCGCGAGCTTCCCGGCGCGCAGCAGCTCTTCCTGGGAGAGGCGCAGGTCGGCGGTCATGCGGTCGAAGGCTTCCGCCAGACGGCCGATTTCGTCGCGCGACCCGTCGGCGGCCGTCGCGGATAGGTCGCCGGCCCCGACCCGGTGGGTCGCCGCGATGAGGCGCGCTATCCTCTCGGTGAACTGTCCCGTCAGCCAGTAGGCGGCGCCCAGGCCCGCCGCGAACAGCAGCAGCGCCCCGGTGCCCCACGCGATGACGAGGGCGGCGATCCGTCCGCGCACCCTGCCCTCGCGCATGCCGATGTGCACGGTGCCGAGGCCGAAATGGGTGAAGGGGACGAAGACGTCCTGTATGCGCCCCTCCTCGGGGGTGTCGATGAGACGCATCCCGCGCGCGAGGGAGCGGTCGTGCATGTCGGCCAGGCCCCTCGGGAAGCCGCCGGGAAATGAGTGGGCGCGGGGAGCCCCGGACGCGTCGAGCACATAGGCGTAGGAGACGTCCTGGTTCTTGTGCACGGTCTCCTGCAGCAGCCTGTGCAGGCCGAATTCGTCCCCTTCGAGGGTCAGCCGGGAGCCGGCCTCCGACACCATCTCGGCGACGGCCGCGCCCCGGCTGGTCAGCTCGCCGCGCAGCAGTACGGCCAGGCCGTGGTGGATGTGCCCCATGGCCATCAAACCCATGGCGACCACCAGGACAGTGGCCCCGGTCATTATGTCGCCTTTGACCGAACGGCCTAGCGGCCAGCGCAGCGGGCTCATCGCCTTGGTTTGGCCAGCACGACCGTCCTCATGTGCTCGACCTCCTCGTAGGCCTTGGGGTCGCCGGGCACGAAGGCGTCGATCCTCATGGCCTTGAGGATGCGGCGGCCCTCCTCCGTCTCGTGCAGATGGAGCAGGGCCATCCGGAGCCGCCGCTTGAGGCTGGGGTCGGTCTCCGGATGGACGATGACGGGAGGGTTGCCGAAGGGGGGGGACTTCCCGACCACGCGGAGCTTCTTCACGAGCTGGGGGCGGGCACGGGCGACCTCATCGTAGACCAGGCCCGAGACCGAGGCCCCGTCGACGAGCCCGTCGGCCACGGCCGTCATGGAGTTGTCGTGCCCCTTCGTGAAGATCAGCTTCCCGAAGAAGGTCTCCGTGGTCGAACCCTGCCTGCGCAGGAGGAAGGCCGGGAACATCATCCCCGAGCTGGAGAGGGGGTCGGTCAGCGCGAACGACCGCCCCTTCAGGTCGGCCAGCGATTTGAACGGGCTGTCGCGCCGCACGATGATGAGCGCGCGATAGGACGTCGACCCGGAGAGGCGCGGCACGGCGAGGCTTTCGGCCCCGTAGTCGGCCCTGGCCTGGACGTACGGGCCGCTGCAGACGAGGGCGGCATCCACCCGCCGATGCTGGACCAAAGCGAGCACCTCGGAGTAGGTGGGGCGGTGCAGGAGTTCGACGGGCTCTCCGATGACGCCTCCGATGTGGTTGAAGAGCTCGGTGTAACGGGCGAAGCTCAATTCCGGGGATTCCATCGCCGAGATGGCGATGCGCAGGCCGCGTCGAGGCCGCTGCTCCTTGAGCTCGGGGGCGGGGTCGCTGAGCGATATTTCCGGAGGGCGTCCGCCGCAGCCGGAGGCCAGCACGGCTGCAGCCAAGGCCGAGCAAAGGCGGCGCATGCTTCTCTCAATAGCAACGGAATTGCCGGACCTAGTCCGAAGCAATCCTGAGCGCATTGGCCAGGTCCGCGCGCAGGCGCACCTCGGGCACGGGCTGGGCCAGGGCCTCGGAGAGCACGGCGCGCGCGCCGGCCTTGTCGCCGGACTCCAGCGCCATCCAGCCCAGGCCCAGGCAGGCCAGCGGGTGCCCGGGCATGAGCCGGCGCGCGGCTTCGAGCTCGGGCCAGCCCCGCGCGGGGTCCCCGGCGGCGTACAGGAAGATGCCCAGCCGCGCGTGGGCGTCGGGGGAAGCGGGGCCGAAGAGCACCCCGTTGCGCAGGGCCGCCTCGGCCTCGTCGTCGCGTCCGGTCGCGTCGAGGAATCGGCCGTAGGCGGTCCAGGCCCGGGACGAGCGCGGGTCGAGCTTCATGGCCCGGGAGATAGGCTCGGCGGCGGAGGGGGCTTTCTCCACGTCGAGGGCCGCCTCGGCGGCCTTGGCGAAGAGCTGGGCGAGGTCCCGGTTGCGCACGAGGATGTTCTTGGTCCCGGGCGGCAGCCACGAGGTCTTGGCCGCGTTGAGCGAGGCCAGGGCCGCGCCGGCGCTGGCGCGGTGGAAGCTCAGCGGCGCATCGGTCTCGAGGGTCGGGCGGTCGTCCTCGTGGAGGGGTCCCGCGCCGGCCCAGCGCCGGAGGTCGGCGTCGCCGAGGACGAAGGTGCCGGTCAGGAGGGTGAAAGGGGTGTCGAGGCCGCGGGCCATCCGGGACAGGTCGCGCCCCGCCCGCTCCCCGTCGCCGAAGACGGCCTCGAAGCGCCGGAAGTCCGGCGCGAGGGGCTCTTGGGACCCGAGCAGGAAATAGTCGGCCTCCCCGTTGGAGAGCAGCACGGCATGGGGGAAGACGGAGACGAAGGTCCGGACCACGAGCTGGAAATCCTCGACGCGCATGTGATAGCTGTGGAACCATTGGGTTGCCACGCCTCCGGGCGCGAGCCGGTCGCGCGAGAGGGCGAAGGCCTCCCGGGTGAAGAGGTAGGCGACCCCGGCGATCCAGGGGTTCGACGGCTCCGAGACGATGAGGTCGTAGCGCGGCCCGGGGGCGGCGAGGAGCTGCCGGGCGTCGGCGAGGACCAGGCGCAGGCGCGGGTCGTCGAGCACGGCGCGGTTGGAGCGGGAGAACAGGCGGGCGGCGCGGGCCACGGCGGGCTCGATCTCCACGACGTCGAGCCGCTCCAGCCCCGCGTCGTCGGCCAAGGCGGCCGCGGTCAAGCCGGCGCCAAGCCCCACGACGAGCGCCGACCTCGGAGCCTCGGGGCCCCAAAGCCGCGGGAGATAACCCAGCAGGAGCTGGGTGGCCATGTCGCCGCCCTCGGAGGCGTCGGTCTTCCCGTTGACGCGCAGGAAGCGCTCGCCGTGGGGCGATTCGAGGACGGTCGCCGTCGCGTTGCGGCCGGTCTCGTGGAAGATGACCTTGTCCCGCGACAGGTCCTCGGTGAATTCCGCGAATCCGGAGCCGGAGGCGTAATAGGGGGCGTAGAGGAACATCCCGCTGGCCTCGAGCCGCGGGTTCCCGCGCAGGCAGAGGAGGGCCAGGGCGGCGGGGGCGAGGGCCAGCGCGCGGGAGCGTCCTCTCAGCTGGGCGGCCGCGGCGGCGGCGTAGGCGAGGGCCGCGCAGCACAGCGTGCCGCGCCAGCCCAGCGCGGGGAGCAGGACCAGCCCGGCGGCGGCGGAGCCGAAGATGGCCCCCGCCGTGTTCGCGGCGTAGAGCGCCCCGACCGCGCGGCCGATGCGTTCGCGCGCGGGCGCCGCCAGAGCGACCGACCAAGGAAGGAGGGCCCCCATCAGCAGCGCCGGAGGCCCGGCGAGCAGGGCGGAGAAAGCGAAGGCGGAGAGGACCGGATGCCTGCCGCCCGTGGCGGTGACGAGCAGCCACGGGAGCCTGTCGTAGGCGGCCAGGCCCGCGACGACGAGCAGGGAGAGCAGAAGCAGCAGGCGCGCCAACCCGGAGGAGCCTTCGTCGCGCCAACGTCCGTAGGCGAGGCTGCCCAGCGCCAGCCCGACGAGGATGACCGAGAGCACGGCGGAGAAGGCGTAGGTCGTGGAGCCGACCAGGAGCGCCAATGCGCGCGTCCAGGCCGTCTCGCAGGCCATGGCGGCCGCGCCCGTGGCCAAGAGCAGGGCGGCGGGGCCCGGGGGGATGGTGCCGCGGGCCGGAGAAGGGAGGGGCGCGGAGCCGTCGCAACCCCGGGCGGCGCGCCAAGCCAGGGCGGCGGCCAGCGCGTCGGCTCCGGCGGCCCAGGCCAGGGCGGCCTTGAGCCCCAAGGCGGGCAGCAGCCACAGCCCGCCCGCCAGGCAGCCGGCGACCGCTCCCAGCGTGTTGAAGCCGTAGATGCGGCCCAGCGGGGCGTCGGGCTTGCCGTCGGCCTTGGCGGCCCGGACCAGCAGAGGCAGGCTGGCTCCGAGCAAGGCGGACGGGACGAAGAGGATGGCGACGGCGATGGCGAAGGCGCAGGCGGCCTGGCTCTTCGGCTCCAGCCCGGCCGCCCCGACCGAGACCGCCCAAGCGCCGGCGGCGGCCAGCAGGGGCCGTGAGGCCAGGGCCGCGGCGCCGGCGCACAGTTCGAGGACGGCGTACAGACGCAGGGCCCCGGCGGCGGAGCGGCGGTCGGCGGCGCGGCCCCCCAGCCAGCCTCCGGCGGCCAGGCCGCCCATGAAGGCGGTCAGGACCGAGGCGACCGCCGGAGCCGTGTGGCCGAGCGAGATGGTGACGAGGCGGACCCACAGGACCTCGTAGACCAGGGCGGCGGCCCCGGCCAGGAACGTCGACGAGAGGAGCAGGGTCAATAGAGGAGGAACACAGCCCGCCCCGTCTTGAAGGCTGCGGCTCCCTCTTGGAGGGATTTTTCCAGCTCGGGGGCGGCGGCTCCCGAAAGATAGAGTTCGGCGAAGCGCGGCATGCCGACGAAGAGGAGCAGGCGCTCCATGTCGAAGGAGAAGGCCGGTCCCCCCTGGTCGCGCAGGGCGGCGGCCAGGTGGGCGAAGACGGCCAGAGGGCGCACGGCGTCGCGGTCGTTCACCCGCATGCGGACCCCGGGGACCTTCTCTCCCGCGAAGGGGGGTTTGGACGGACTCGCCTGTTCAGCCCGGAACTCGATGCCAGGCAGGCGGGCGGCGTTGAGCTTGGCGACGACCGCCTCGGCCTTCAGCCCCGGCGCGCCGACCCATTGGAACGGGGCTTCGGTCCCCCGGCCGACCGACAGGCTGGAGGCCTCGAAGCAGGCGATGCCGGGATAGAGGGCGGCGGAGGCCAGGTCCGGCATGTTGGGCGAGGGCCGGGTCCAGGGCAGGCCGGTCTGGTCGTACCACATCGCGCGCCGCCAGCCCTTGAGCGGCACGACGGTGAGCTTGGCGCCGAGGCTGGAGGTGATGTTGTGCAGACGGGCGAGCTCCCCCATCGTCATGCCGTGGCGCACCGGGACCGGGAGATATGCGATGAAGGAGCGGATGCCCGTGGACAGGACGGGGCCTTCGACCGTCTCCCCGTTGATGGGATTCGGGCGGTCGAGCACGACGAAGTCGATGCCGGCGGCGGCCGCCGCCTCCATCGCCATCGCCATCGTCGTCGAGTAGGTGTAGAAGCGGGCGCCGATGTCCTGGATGTCGAAGACCAGGACGTCGAGGTCCTTGAGCATGGCCGCCGTCGGGGCCCGGGTCGCGCCGTAGAGGCTGTAGAGGGGGATGGTGCGGCCGTCGGGGAGGGCGAAGGTCCCGGAGACGACGGCGGTGTCCTCGACGACGCCGGTGAATCCATGCTCGGGCGAGAACATCGCCGAGAGGGTCACGTCCGTCGCGTTGGCGAGGACCTGGACCGTGGTCCTGCCCGACCGGTCGCGGCCGGTCTGGTTCGTGATGAGGCCCACGCGCTTGCCCTTGAAGTCCGCGAAGCCCTTGTCCGCGAGGACGTCGAGGCCTGAGAGCACGGCGGGCCCTTCGGCCCGCGCGGGTCCGGCCAGCGCGAGCAGCCCGAGCAGGGCCGCGGCCGCGCCGTTCAACGCGACCTCGCGGGACGCTTCAAGACGAGGACGAAGAGCTCGCCCGCGTCCCAGACCCGGTGGGCGACCGTCTCCGCTTCGGGCCCGTGGCCCATATAGAGGTCCACCCGGCCGGGACCCTTGATCGCCCCCCCGGTATCCTGGGCGAGCATGAGCCGCCGCATCGGCTCCCGCGCCAGCAGCCGGCCCTGCGCATCGGCCTGGGGGACCGGGACCGAGACCCAGCAGGCGGCCCCGAGGGGGACGACCGACGGGTCGACGGCGATGGAGCGGCCCGCGACCAGGGCCTGTCCGATGGTGCCCGGAGGCTCTCCGTCGGCGGGCAGGTCGACGAGCTCGAAGAAGGTGTAGCGGGGGTTGCGCGCCAGCAGCCAGGCCTCTCCTTCCGGGTGCTCGGCCAGATACTGCTTGAGGGTCGCCGCGGTGATCTGGTCCCGTGTCATCGCCCCCGCTCCCACCACGGCCAGGCCGACGCTCTGGTACGGGCGGCCGTTGGTGGCGGCGAAGCGGGCCATCGCCATCGTCCCGTCCTGGAAGGAGAGCAGCCCCGAGCCCTGGATGTGGATGTTGAGCCGGTCGAAAGGGTCCTTCAGCCAGGCCGCCTCGAGGCCGCGCCCCGCCAGCTGTCCGCGCACGTCGAAGTCGCGCCGGTCGAAATACGGCACGAAGCTGCCCGAGGAGGCGATGCGGCCGAAGAGCTTCTCGCCCTTCCACTTGGGGTCAAAGGACCCGAGGTCCACCTCGACGAGGTCCTTCGGACGGCCGAAAAGCGGGTATTTGAACTCGGGGGTCTGCTTACGGCTGGCGGCCAGGGTGGGCGGATAATAGGAGGAATAATGGGCGCCCGGTCCCGTCGTCGAACCGCGCACGCGGTAGAGCTCGAAGCCGGCCTTGAGGCGGTCCGTGAATTCCTTCGGGCCGGCGGAGTCCTTGCGCGCCTGCGCGAGGGCGTCGAGGGTCTCGATGAGGGTCTGGGTCCCGACCTGCACGGGCCCGATGCTCCAGAGCTTGTCGTCCTGGCCGTCGAGATAAGCCTTGCTGCGCGCGGCCGCGCGGGCGAAGGTCTCGGCGTCGAGGTCGTCGGAGAGCTCGGGCCAGTCCTCGGGCGCCACCGCTTCGAACGGGACCAGCGCGGGCGGCGGGGGAGGGGGGGGCGGAGGCAGGGAAACAGGGTGGGAGGGGGGCAGGCAGCCGGCTAAGACGAGCAAAGGCACCGCACGGAACGCCGATTTCATGGGACCGAGTATAACAATTGTGACCGTGCTATCATGGGACGCATGTCAGCCGCCGTCCTCGCGTCGTTTCTCCTCGTTTCAACGGCCTTTGGGAGGGAACCGGTGCCATCCTTGAGCCTGGAGCAGAAGGTCGGACAGCTCTTCGTCGTCGTGACGGACACCGAGCAGGCGAGGCGGGACGAAGACCTTGTCCGGGGCGGGCTGGTCTCGGGCGGCCTGCTGCGCTGGGACCGCTTCACGGCGGAGGAGCTCTCGTCCTTCACGGCCTGGCTGCGCGCGCGTTCGCCCGAGGGACTCCCCTTCCTGGTGTTCGCCGACCACGAGGGCGGGCCGCTGTTCACCCAGAAGTCCTTCGGCGCCACCATCATGCCCGGGAACATGGCGTTGGGCGCCGCCGGTTCCGAGGAACTGGCCGAGTCGGCCGCGAAAGCCTCGGCGGCCGAGCTGGCCGCGCTCGGAGTGCACTCGGACTTCGCCCCGGCCGTCGACGTGAACAGCAACCCGCGCAACCCCATCATCGGAGTGCGCTCCTACGGCGAGGACCCTGGGCTGGTCTCGCGCCTGGGCGCGGCCCAGGTCCGCGGCTACCTGGCCGGAGGCCTGCTGCCGGTGGTCAAGCATTTCCCCGGACATGGCGACACGGAGGTGGATTCCCACGTCGGCCTGCCGTCCGTCGAGCGCGGGCGCGCCGCCTTCGACGCCGTGGAACTGCCTCCGTTCAAGGCCGCCGTCGCGGCCGGAACGCCGATGGTGATGCCGGCCCACGTGCTGGCGCCGGCCCTGGGGGCCGACGGCGTCCCGGTGACCTTTTCGCGCGCCGCGCTGGAAGGCGTGCTGCGCGGGGAGCTCGGATTCAAGGGCGTCATAGTCTCCGACAGCCTCGACATGGGCGCGGTGGCGAAGTCCACCGACGTGGCCGAGGGCTCGGTGCTGGCCTTCCTGGCCGGCTGCGACCTGCTGTTGACGGGGAAGACCGACTACCGGAAGACCTTCGCGTATTTCCTGGAAGCGGTCCGCTCCGGCCGGGTGCCGATGGAAAGGCTCGAGGCGTCCGTCGCGCGCATCCGAGAGCTCAAGTCCCGGCTCCCCAAGGCGCCGCTTCCCCCGTCCAGCGGCGGGCCGGCCGTCGCCCGCGCCGTCGCCCGGGCCGCGCTGACCCTGGTGCGCGGAGAACTGCCGCTGAGGGCGGGCAAGGGGCCGGTGGTGCTGGTCGCTTTCCGCTCCAGGTCACTATCAAAGGAAGTCGAGGGCTTCGCCCAGGCCCTGGACCGGCATTGGCCGGGCGTCCGGACCGTATTCCTCGACCCCAAACCGTCCCCGGAGGCGGCCGCGCAGGCCCGGGAGGCCGCGGCCGGGGCGGGAGCGCTGGTGGTGGGGACCTACCTCTGGGGAGGCGCGGCGCCCCGGGAGCAGGTCGAGCTGGCCGCCGAGCTGCTGAAAGCCGACAAGCCCACGGCCCAGGTCAGCCTGATGAACCCCTACGATGCCGCGGGCTTCCCGCGGGCCAAGGTCGTCCTGGCCGTCTACGGCCCCACGGCGGCCATGCTGGAAGCCGCCGCCGACGCTCTGGCGGGCGGGCTGTCTCCCGTCGGTAAACTCCCCGTCAGCGCGGCAGAACCTTGATTTTCTCGTCGTGACCTGCTAAAATAAGGCCGTTGAACGCCGCGGAATATATAAAAGATAGCAAAAGATGGACACAGCCATCTTAGGCAGGTTGCATGTACCTTAAGAGCATCGAGATCGTCGGCTTCAAGTCCTTCGCGGACCGAACCCGCATCGAGCTCAAGCCGGGCATCACCGGCGTCATCGGCCCCAACGGCTGCGGCAAGTCCAACATCATGGAGTCCATCCGCTGGTGCATCGGCGAGATGAGCTGGAAGTCCCTGCGCTCGGAGTCCATGGTCAGCGTCATCTTCGCGGGCACGGCGCGGCGCAACCCGATGAACCTCTGCGAGGTCACGCTCACCTTCGACAACGCGCAGAGCCTCCTGCCCGTCCAGTACTCCGAGGTCCAGGTCGCCCGCCGCCTGTTCCGGTCCGGCGAGTCCGAGTACTGGCTCAACAAGACCCAGTGCCGCCTCAAGGACATCCGAGAGCTCTTCCTCGACACCGGCATCGGCAACGACGGCTACGCCATCATCGACCAGGGCCAGGTCGACTTCATGGTGAAGTCCAAGCCCGAGGAGCGCCGCAGCCTGTTCGAAGAGGCCGCCGGCGTCGCCAAGTACAAGGCCAAGCGGACCGAGGCCCTGCGCAAGCTCGACCGGGTCGAGATCGACCTGGGGCGCCTGCAGGACTCCGTCTCCCTCATCAACGAGCAGATCAAGAAGCTCGACGCCGACGCGCGCAAGGCCCAGCTCTACAAGAAGTACAAGGAGGAGCTGGCGGCCTTGGAGGCGGGCTCCATCCTCAAGGAGCTCGGCGGCCTCGACGGGCGCCTGGCCGAGGAGCGGGCCCGGCTCACCCCGATGGCCGAGAAGCTCGCCGACCTGCGCACGAGGATGGGCGGCGACGAGGCCCGCCTCGCCGCGCTCAACCTCGAGCGGGCGTCCCAGCAGGGCGAGATCCTCGCCGTCAACCAGCGCATCTCGGACGCGAAGGTCGAGGCTGCGACGCAGGACGGGCACGCCCAGAACGCGCAGGCCCTGACCGAAGAGCTGCGCGCCCAGCTCAAGGACGGCGCGGAACACCTCTCGGCGGAGCTCAGGCGCCTCGGGGAGATGGAGCCCGTCATCGCCGAGGCCCGGAGCTCCTACGACGAGGCCGCGGCCCGCGCCGCGCGCGCCGTGGAGGACCTGGAGCGCTTCTCGCGGGAGTTCGAGACCTTGAACGCCGAGCGCGAGGCCGCCGTCCGCGCCCTCGAGGACGCCCGCCGCGCCGTGACCGAGGCCGCGGAGGCGTCGGTCGCCGCCGTGCGCCGGGTCTCCGACGCCGACAGCCGCATCGGCAAGCGTCAGTACGACCTCGAGAGCACGCGCCGGGAATCGGAGAAGTTCGGCGGGCGCCACCAGGCGGCCCTCGCCCAGGCCGGGCAGGCGCAGGGCGCGCTCGAGACCGCCCAGGCCGAGCTGGCCAAGGCCAAGACGGCCGTGGAAGAGGCCGAGGCCTCGGCGGCGGCGGCCCGGGCCGAGATCGAGGCGCTGCACCAGCGCGCGATGGAGCTCCACTCGGAGAATGCCGGCGTCACGGCCCGTCTGGAGGCCCTCGAGGCCCAGGGCGAGCGGGACCCCTATTGGGTCGGCGCGCAGGCGGTCACCGCCGCCGGCATCCCCGGCGTGCTGGGGACCGTGCGCTCCATGATCGAATACGACGAGGCCGCGCGGCGGGCCGTCGAGGACGCCCTCGGCGAGCGGCTCTTCGCCGTCGTCTGCGCGGACCGCGCCGCGGCCCGGACCGGGCTCGAGCTCCTCAAGGGCCTCGGCCGCGGGCGCGCCCGCTTCCTGATCGCCTCCGCGCTGGCCCCGAACGGGGACGGCGGCGGGCTGGCGGCCTCCGTGCGCTTCGATCCCGCCCATGAGGCCGTGGTCCGCCACCTCCTCGGCGGCGCCAGCCTGGAGGACGGGGGCCTGCGCGACGGGGCGTGGCTGTTCGGCGGGGCCGCCGGGGCCGAGGCCCCGGCCGCCGGCCTGGCCGACGTCGGAGGCCTGCGGGCCAAGGCCGCGTCGCTGGCGGCCGACCTCGACGCCGTGACCGAGCGCCGGAATTCGCTCGAGGGCGAACGCAAGGGGCGCGAGCAGGCGACGCGCGACGCCCAGGCCTCGATGCGCGCCGCGGACAACTCGGTGCACCGGCTCGAGGAGCTGCTGCGCCATGCCCGCAGCACGGCGCAGACCTATCAGGACGAGCTCTCCGCGCTGGCCGCCCAGGAAGAGCGCCTGCGCGGCGACCTCCAGACCCTCTCCGACGAGCGCACAGCGGCGGCGGCGGCCCATGAGGCCGCGCAGGCCGAGGAGTCCTCCCGGCGCGGGGCGGAGGCCGAGGCCGTGGCCGTGATGCAGGCCGCCGGCGAGCGCCTGGCCGCGCGGCGGGCCGAGAAGGAGCACCTCGAGAGCTCGGTGGAAGGGCTCAAGGGGCAGGCCGGCTTCGCCGAGCGGCAGCTCTCCGAGCTCGTAAGCTCCCGCACGGCCCTCGAGGGCCAGAGCGCCGAGCGGAAGGAACGCCACGACGGCTGGGAGGCGCGGCTCGACGAGCTGGCCCGGCAGCGCCAGGAATCGCTGGCGCGCGTCGACGAGCTCCGCTCGGAGCTCGCCGTCATGGAGAACGAGGCGAGCGCGCTGCACGAGAAGAGCCAGAAGACCGGCCTCGAGGCCGAGGAGCTCGGCCAGTCCGTCCATGCCCGCAAGAACGAGGCGGACGCCCTGCAGAACGACATCCATCAGGGCGAGATGGCGCTCTCGCAGGCGGAGTCCCGCCGGGGCTTCCTGACCCAGCGGCTGACGGACGAGTGGCAGCTCAGCTATGAGGACGCGAAGGCGAAGTTCGCCGAGGCCGAGGTCGACGCCGAACGCCTCGAGTTCCTGCGTCGGCGCATCGCGTCGCTGGGCAACATCAATATGGCCGCCCCCGAGGAGTACGAGGAGCTGACCAAGCGCCGCGACCACATGCAGGGGCAGGTCGACGACCTCGGGCAGGCCAAGCAGGACCTGCACAACGTCATCGCGAAGATCAACGCCACCACCCGCGAGAACTTCCGGCAGACCTTCTCCGAGGTGCGCGAGCACTTCCGCAAGCTCTACGCGGTCCTCTTCGAGGGCGGCGAGGCCGACCTCATACTGACCGACCAGGAGAACCTGCTCGAGTCCGGCGTCGACATCGTCGCACAGCCGCCGGGCAAGAAGCTGCAGAACCTCTCGCAGCTCTCGGGCGGCGAGAAGACCCTCACCGCCATCGCGCTGCTCTTCGCGTTCTTCATGGTGAAGCCCTCCCCGATCTGCATGCTCGACGAGGCCGACGCGGCCCTCGACGACGCGAACGTGGACCGCTTCGTCTCGATGCTGCGGGAGTTCGGGGGGCGCACCCAGTTCCTGCTCGTCAGCCACAACAAGAAGACGATGGAGGCCTGCGACGCCATCTACGGCGTGACGATGGAGGAGTCCGGCGTCACCCAGATGATGTCGGTCGAGTTCCGCAAGGCTTCCGGGTCCGCGCCCGACGCGGGCGCCCGGGCCGAGGCGCCGGCCTTCGGGGCGGCGCCGGCCACCGACGGGCCCTTCGAGAAGGCTCCCGAGGCGGCGGCGGGCTAAGCCATGCTCTGGGGCGTCCTCAGCGACATCCACTCCAACCGCGAAGCCTTGGAGGCCTCCGTCGAGCGCCTCAGGGGCCAGGGGGCCGAGGGCTGGATCTGCTGCGGCGACATCGTCGGCTACGGCGCCGACCCGAACCCGGTCATCGAGACCCTGCGCGGCCTGAAGGGCCTGCGCGCGGTGCGCGGCAACCACGACCTGGCCGTGCTGGGCCGCATGGACATCGCCTGGTTCAACGAGGCCGCCCGGGCCGCCGTCGAGTACACGCAGAGCACCATCACGCCGGAGAACATGGCCTGGCTCAAGGACCTGCCGCCCCGCGTCGACGCCGACACCTTCTCCGTGGTCCACGGGTCGCCGCGCAACCCGGCCGAGGAGTATCTGGTCACCGTCCAGCAGTTCCACGACAACTGCACCTACTTCAAGGCCTCGCCGTGCTTCGTGGGCCACAGCCATATGCCGCTGGCGTTCCTGATGACCGAGCCGGTCAGCTATGTGGACCACGGGCCCATGGCGCCGGGGCAGGTCCTCAACCTCCCGCACCACACCAAGATCGTCATCAACCCGGGGTCGGTCGGCCAGCCCCGGGACCATGAGCCGCGGGCCTCCTGCGGCTTGCTCGACGACGAGAAACGCACCTTCACGCTGCACCGCGTGAAATACGACATCGAGGCGGTGCAGAAGAAGATCATCGCCGCCGGCCTGCCGGAATTCCTCGCGCTGCGCCTCTCCTACGGGCAGTAGCCCCCGTTCCGGGCGCTTAACTTTCCCTTAATAAGGTCCCTTGAATTCGTAACACGGTCCGGCTATAAAGGGGTATGCGCTTCCTGCGAGGACGCCGCGGCCAGATCGCCATTCCGGCCCTCTTCGTCCTCCCTTCGCTCTTCTTGTTCGTCTACCTCATCTTCGAGACGGCCAAGCTCTCCCGCGAGAAGATCCGCCACCAGTTCGCGGTGGACTCCGCGACCTTCATCGAGATGACGAACTATTCCGACTTCCTGAACCGTTCGGCTTACGTCAACGGGGCCTTTCCGCAGCGCATCTTCTACGAGGGCTTCTACAACACCTGCATCGAGAAGAAGAACAACACCCAGGGCGACTGCGGCACGCAGGGCGACCGCCTCTACAACATCCTCTACAAGAACGGGGCCTTCCCGCGGACCGACCAGGCCGCGCCCGACCAGTCGCTCGACGAGCAGCCCCATTGGTTCCTCCAGTTCGGCGGAGCCGGCTCCGGCAAGAACAACAACCCGCCCGACGTGGGCAGCGGGCGCTTGGACCTGATCACGATGCAGGATGCGCTCGACTACTGGCTCTCCTGGGACGACGCCGAGGACATCTACAAGCTCTATGTGCAGATCTACCTGCTGCTGGGCTCGGTCGAGGACGCGCAGTTCTCCGTCTTCAAGCGTCTGACTTCGGACCACAACTTCTTCCGCAAGTCGTACTGGCTGAACACCAACGACGCCATCGACGCGGGCGAGCAGGGGGCGTCCTATTTCCCGCCGTCCTCCTATCAATTCGAGCCCAAGCCCTACTGCATCCAGGAGATCATGATCGTCGGCAACAAGCCGACGAACAACCCCTTCCAGCCCTACGTCCAATGGGGCCCGTCGCACCCGGTCCCAATGGACTCGAGCATAGCGGGCTGCCAGCCGACCTCGGGCCTCTTCCAGGCGGAGGCCATCCCGCAGACCCAGCTCAGCAACCTGGCCACCCCCCACGCTCCCGGCTCACGGTTCGGTCTGGTCCTGCCCGGGCTGCCGGTGTTCCAGAATTGGGGGCGCGGCATCATCGACAAGAACTACTTCAATGTTAATTTCATGAACACAGTCGACTGCCCCGGGGCCACCGGAGGGACCGGCCCCTGCGTGCATGCGACCATCTCGCTTTCCGGCGGCCACCTGTGGCCCAATCCGACGCCGAAGTTCCAGACGAGGCTCTACCCATGATACGACTGTGCGTCCCGCGCCGCCTGCGCGAAGGGGGCCAGGCCACGACCGAGGTCGTGCTCCTGCTGCCGCTCTTCATGTTCTTCCTGTTCGCATTTTCCAAGGTGTTCGCCCTGCTCATCCTGGTGCAGAAGATGGAGGTGGCGTCCTTCTACGCCGCGCGCCGATGGCAGCTGGAATCCCACCGCAACGTGCAGTACGAGAGCTTCGACAATACGACGCTCTGCCCCGACATCGAGGACAGGGTGAAGGAGTACCTGGGCTTCAAGGACGAGAAGACGCGCGGCTTCCTGGGGCTCTCGAGCGCCCGCATCTGCCCCGTCACCCGCACCCAAGTCTGGAACGTGGTGACGCTGACCGTGCAGACGAACCCGATGGGCATCAAGGGCCTGCCCCAGCTCAACATCCCGGGCTACAAGTTCGAGGTGGTGAAGTACGTCCCGAACCGCGACCGCCCCATCGCCTTCGTGCTGCCCGGCCTGCAGCCCTAGATGCCCGGCCTAGCGGAGCGGGGAACAAACAGCTATCCTTCGGTGTCATTCGGGAATGGTGAGAGAAAAACATGCTCTGGGCTAGACTGAAACTCTTCATGCAGCGCTTCTGGCTGCCCGTCGCCATCATCGTGGGGCTGGCCGTCTGCATCCTGCTCCCCATCTGGTACCTGTCGGGGATGGAGGAGAGCGTCCGGCGCTATATCGTCGGCATCAACGTGGCCTCGCTGCCCTGGGGCATCCTGCAGACCCTGGTCTTCGTGGCCTTCCTCTACCTGCTGCAGTACGGCGGAGGCTTCGCCACCTTCAAGAAGGCGCGCACCGACGCCACCGCCGTCAACGTCCACTTCTCCGACGTCATCGGCCAGACCGAGGCCAAGAAGGAGGCCTGGGAGGTCGTGCAGCTCATCAAGGACCGCCAGAGGCTCTCCCAGGTCGGCGGGCGCATCATCCGGGGCCTGATGCTGATGGGCCCCCCCGGCTGCGGGAAGACCCTGCTGGCGAAGGCCATCGCGACGGAGGCCGGCATCCCGTTCCTGTCCGTGGCCGGCTCGGAGTTCGTGGAGATCTTCGTCGGCGTGGGCGCGGCGCGCGTGCGCAAGCTCTTCAAGCAGGCGCGGCAATACGCCCAGGCCTACGGCGGCTGCATCATCTTCATCGACGAGCTCGAGGTGCTGGGCAAGAAGCGCGTCTTCTACGACGCGTTCGGCGGGTCCTCGGAGGGCAACTCCACCCTGAACCAGCTGCTCGTGGAGATGGACGGCATCGTCGACAACGACGCTAACGTCATCGTGATGGGCGCGATGAACGCGGCCGAGGACGTCCTCGACCCCGCCCTGCTGCGCCCCGGCCGGTTCGACCGCAAGGTGCAGATCACCCGCCCCAACCTCCAGGAGCGCGAGGAGATCTTCGAGTACTACGCCCGCAAGATCAAGATGGAGCCCGGCATAGACTATGCGCGCCTGGCGCGCAAGTCCGTCTACCACACCCCCGCCGAGATCGAGAACATCCTGAAGGAAGGGGCCCTGATCGCGACCCGGAACAAGAAGACCGCGGTCGGCTATAAGGAGATTTCGGAGGCCATCGAGCGCATCCAGCTCGGCGTGGCGCACCGGCTCTCCTTGACCCCGCATGAGCGGGAGATGACCGCCTACCACGAGGCCGGGCATCTGGTCGTGCTCTACCTGAGCCATCCCACCAGCGACGTGTTCAAGGCCTCGATCATCCAGCGCGGCGGGACCTTGGGCGTGGTCCACTCGACCCCGCGCGAGGAGCTCTACAGCTCCGACCGCAACACCATATTCGCGCACATCAAGGTGGCCCTCGGCGGCTACGTCGCCGAGAAATTCAAGTACGGCGTCACCACCGACGGCGTGAGCTCGGACTTCGCGGCGGCCACGCGCTACGCCCATGCGATGGCGTGGCGCTTCGGCATGGGCACGAGCGGGCTGATCGGGGACTTCACGGCCATCCCGGAGAGCCAGCTCTCCGAGAGCCTGAAAGGACAGCTCAACCTCGAGTCGCAGCAGATCCTGCGCATGGCGCTGGGCGAGGTCGAGAAGACCTTGAAGGCGGAGTGGCCCATCGTCGAGCGCTTCGTCACCGAGCTCCTGCGCAAGGACGAGCTCGATTACGATGAAATCGCCCGGGTCTTCGCAGAGCACGGCAAGCATCCGCCCCGTCCGTTGGGGGGGGAGGCGCCGCCCGCCCTGCCGCCGTCCGGGCCGGGCGGAGCATCGCTGCCGCCCGCGCAGGCTCCGGCCTCGCGTCCGCCGTTCGCGCCGCCCGACCAGCCCGCCTGAGCTTCCTGGGCCTTTAGGCCCGGGTTCGTCCTAGGTCTCCAAGTTCACACACTTTTAAGGGCGTGGTTGTTCCCCTCCAACGGATCGCTCGGCCCTCCCGCGGGGAGGGCCTCACGGCCTCGCAGGCGAACGCGCCTGCGAGGGGATTTCT
>JACRDU010000156.1 GCA_016218495.1 Elusimicrobiota bacterium | reverse complement strand
CCCAGTCCCGGGCGGTTCGAGGTGCTTACGTGAGGCGTTCAAGCCCCCCGCTCGGGGCGGGTAGCCCCGAGCCCGCGATGGCCCCTGCGGGGCCTGAGCGATCCGTCGGGGGCCTACTTCGCAAAGTGTGTGAACTTGGAGAGACCCGACCCTTGACGGGGCGGGGCCATCCGCTTACACTTAGGGGGCCCGTGGTCCCCCCTATCTCCGTCGTAGCCGACCGCCTCCTCGCCCCTTCCGCGTCCCGCCGGCGGGCCGCTGCGCGCGACCTGGCCGACCTCTCGGCCCCCTGGCGCACCAAGCGCCAGCTGGCGCGCCTCGGGGCCGTCAAGCGCTATCCCCACGAGTCGTTCCGCTTCGCCGTCCTCGGCGACGCGGAGCCGGGGCGCTTCTGGGTCTGGCGCAAGCTCTTCAACCAGCCGGGCGTGTTCGAGACCCAGGTGCGGCGGGCCCAGTCCGAGGCCTGTGACTTCACCGTCCAGCTCGGGGACATGGTGAGCCGCGGGACCGAGGAGAACTACCTCGCCTTCTTCGAGGCCCTGTCCTCCTGGGAGGTCTCCACCCCGTATCTGTCGGTCATCGGCAACCACGACCGCCGCTTTCCGCACGGGACCACGGACAGCCAGACCTACCGCTCCTGCTTCGGCCCGGTCAACTACGCCTTCGACCGGGGCGGGTGGCGCTTCGTCTCGCTGGACACCAGCGCCCATCGGGTCACCGCCAGCCAGCTGCGCTGGCTCGACCGGGTCCTGGACACGCCGCAGCGCACGGCGGTCTTCACCCACATCCCCCCCGCCGTGCTGAGGGAGTGGACGGACTACGGGGGCGCGCGCGGCGTCGGCGGCTTCAAGGAAGGGGCCCTGGAACTTACGGACCTGCTCTCGCGCCGGGGCGTGGCCCGGGTCTACCTCGGGCACATCCACGCCTTCGGGGTCCAGGACTACAAGGGCGTGCGCTACGTCCTCAGCGGCGGGGGCGGCTCGCCGCTGTTCCCCTGCGGGGTGAAGGACGTGTTCCATCACTACCTGGTGGTGGAGGCGGGCCCCGACGGCATCCGCGAGACGGTGCGCTGCGCGGACGGACGCTCGCTGAGCATCCCGCAGGCCCGCATCGTCCTCTCCCGCGCTTGAGGCTCAGGCGGGCAGGACTTCTTTCGACCTTCCCTTGAGCGCCGGCAGTTTGGAGAGCTCCCCGGCCACCATCGCGGCGAGGATGAGCGCGCCGCCCAGGGCCTTGCGGCCCGAGAAGTCCTCCCCCCCGACGGTCCAGGCGAACAGCGCGGCGAAGACCGGCTCCAGCGAGAAGATGAGCGAGACCTTCAGGGGCGGCACGGATTTCTGCGCCTTCATCTGGATGAAGAACGCCGACAGGTTCGGGATCAGGGCCAGGAACCAGACGGCTCCCCAGGCCCGGGGGCTGCGTACACCTAGAGGCGCGCCTTGGGCCAGCGCGACGAGCAGCGCGCCGGCGGCGCAGCTCCAGAACTGGTGGAAGGCCAGCAGGACGGCGTCGGCGTCCCCCCGCACGTACGCGTCGGTGGCCAGCAGGTGCGCGGCGTAGGTCACGGCGGCCAGCAGGGTCATCGCGTCGCCCCGGTTGAAGCCGGAGGCGCCGCCGGTCAGCAGCCACAGCCCCGCCAGCGCGACGCCCGTCGCCGCCCACTGCACGCGCGTCGGAGGGCGCCCGGAGAACAGGAGGAGGAACAGCGGGACGAAAACGACGAAGAGCCCGGTGATGAAGGCGGAGTTGGAGGCGGAGGTGTAGGCGAGGCCCGCCGTCTGAGCGACGTAGAGGACCAGGAGGATGGCGCCCAGCAGCAGCCCTTCCCCCAGGTGCGCGGACGGGCGCTGGCGGCGCAGCACCCAGGGCAGCAGGCAGGCCGCCGAGATGGCGAAGCGCCAGCCGACCAGAGCGGCGGGAGACACGTCGCCGATGGTGTCCTTCACCAGCACGAAGGTCGTGCCCCAGACCGCGGAGCAATAGAGCAGCCCGCACTCGAGCCAGAGGGTCTTAGTCACGGCGCGCTCAGCCAGGCCCCGGCGCGCGAGAACCACCCGCGCGGCTGCGAGTCGGCCAGCAGCCAGTCCGAATCCAGGTCGCACCAGGCGAAGGCCCCGGTCCCGAGCGCCAGCCCGACGCTCGGCGACAGGCCGAGGGCGGATTCCTGCATGCAGCCTATCATCAGGCCGGCGCCGGCGGCCCGGACGACGGCGATGGTCTCGAGCGCCGCTTGGAGCCCCATCTTCGCCACCTTGATGTTGACGACCGCGGCGGCCCCCGCTTCGAGGACGGCGCGCGCGTCGGCCGGGCGCTGGACGCTCTCGTCGGCCGCCACGGGGACCGGGGCGCGGCGCGAGACCCAGGCCATCCCCGCCAGGTCGTCGGCGGGCAGCGGTTGCTCGATCAGCACCGGGCGCAAGCCCCGGGCCAGGCAGGCCTCGCTCAGGCGTACCGCCCCGGCCCGGCCCAGCCGCTGGTTGCCGTCCAGGATGAGGCTCGGCCTGCGTCCCCTCCGCCGGCCGGCGGCGTCGGCGGCCGCCGCCCGTTCCAGGTCGGCCGCGAAGCCGGTGCCGACCTTGACCTTGAGGACCCGGAAGCCCTCGCCGGCGGCGCGGGCGGCGGCGCGGCGCGTCTCGTCGGGTCCCGCGGCGGAGAGGGTGGCGTCGGTCTCCAAGCGCCCGAGGCGGCCGCCGAACCAGGCCCCCCAGCCCAGGCCCAGCGCGGTGCGCAGGCAGTCCGTCAGCGCGCATTCGACCGCGGCCGCGGCGGCCGGGGCGGCCGCGGCGCGCGCGAAGAGCGGGGGAGCCAGAGCCGCCAGCCGGCGGGCGTCGCGGCCCTTCAGCGGCGCGGCCAGGCTCCGGACCGTCCGTTCCAGGCGCGGGGCGCTCAGGTGGGCCATCACCACGGAACCGGACGCTTCGCCCCACCCCTCGGCCCCGTTGGCCAGGCGCAGGCGAATGAAGACGTTCTCGGTCGCGTCTTTCCGTCCCAGCGCGGTGATGAAAGGGGTCTTCAGCCCGATGCGGCGTCTCTCGACGGAGATTCCCGACACCGAGAATGGATTCACCGGCCGGAATATACTATAAATCACCGGAATGAAGGCCCTGCTGCTGCTGGCCCTCGTCGTCTCCCCCACCGCGCCCGCCTGGGGGGCGCGCCTGCGCTACGAGTTCTCCGAAGTCGAGGTCTACGGCTCGGGCCGCGTGTCGGGCGCGGAGGTCGTCAAACGCCATGGCGACGCCATCCGCCACATGCTGGCGCGCCAGGGCTCGGCGAGCAAGGCGGCCCAGGCGCAGGCCGCGGAGATGCTCGCGGCGCTCGAGAAGTCGATCAAGGCCGAGACGGGCCTCTCCTACCTCAAGGTCAGCATCGTCGACGCCGGCCGTTCCGCCGGCGGGGCGGTCCAGACCCTGCTCCTCCTCGACGCGATAGACAAAGAGGACATGGAGCGCCGCTACCCCTTCCGTCCCTTCCCGACCAGCGATGTGAAGGACGTCTCCGGCCTCCTCGACAAATGGACCTCCTACGAGGCGCTGGGGCGCAGCCGCGTGCTGTCCGGCGTGGTGGACCTCAAGCGCACCGTCTGCCCGGCCTTCTACTGCCCCGAGGGGAGCGGCAACGCGGAGATGAACCGCGCCGAGGCGTCCTTCGTGGAGGCGGTCCCGGGCTATAAGCAGCTCCTGCTGCAGATCCTGCGCGAGGACGCCGACGGCGCCGACCGCTCCCGCGCCCTGTTCCTCCTGACCTACCTGCCCGACGCCGCGGACGTCACGGCCCTGGTCTCCTTCGGGCTGACCGACCCCGACGTCCGCGTGCGCGAGGCGGCCGTCACGATCTTCAACGACCTGGCCATCCACCGCAAGGACGTGGCGGTCCCGTTCCGGGACCTGGCCCGAATGCTCGACTATCCCGACCCCGCCGACCGCCAGCGCGCGCTGGCGCTGCTGCTGAGCCTGGCCGACAACGCGGAGTTCCGGCCCCTGATCTTCGGCCCCCCGGCCGACCAGGTCCTGCGCCTCCTGCGCTCCAAGCATCCGGGGGTCCGGCAGATGGCCCACACCCTTCTGACCCTCCTCTCCGGGGAGTCGCATAAGGCCGAGGACAACGAGGCCTGGGACAAGTGGCTGTGGCGCGCGCGCCAGAGCGAGATTCGAAAGGGCTCCAAGGACTGAGGCGACTCGGGCTCCTGGCGGGGGCTCCGGTGGTCCACCGCATGACGGAGGCGGACCTGACGGGGCCCGACGTCAAGGTCTCGTTCAACCTCACCGAGGCGGTGGCGACGAAGGCCGTCGTCTCCCTGGTCTTCGCGGCGGTCTCCTTCTACTACCTCCACACAGGCCGGCGCGAGAACTCCCCGGGACGCCTCATGTGGGCGGCCGTCTTCGGGGCGATGACGCTGCTGGTCCTCTGCCTCTGAGGCGTCATCTATCCTGGCGCCGGGCCGCCCGTTCGTGCTATTGAAGGGGGCGGGGGTTCCGATGAGCGACAGCCGACTTCCGTCCTACCGTGAGGCCGCGCGGGCGATGGTCCGCGGGCGTTTCGACCTGCCCATCCCCGTGGGAGAGCGGGATGCGGTCGGCGAGCTGGGCGCGGCGCTCAGCGAACTGGCGCACGGCCTGGAACGGCGGTTCGAGCGTCAGTTCCGCCTGACGCGCTTGACCGAATCGATCACTTCCGGGCTCATGCTCGAGGAGGTCCTCGAGAACCTCTATGTCTCGTTCAAGGGCGTCATCCCCTACGACCGCATCGGATTCGCCTTGCTGGAGGACGACGGCCGGACCTTGAGGGCGCATTGGGCCAAGAGCGAGGCGTCCGAGGTCTTCTTGAAGGTCGGCTATGCCGCGCCGATGCAGGGGTCTTCGCTCGAGCGCGTCCTGGAGACGGGCCGTCCCCGGATCCTCAACGACCTGCCCGCCTACCTGGCCGAACATCCCGCGTCCCAGTCGACCGCCCTCGTGGTGGAGGAGGGCGTCCAATCCAGCCTGACCTGCCCGGTGGTCTCGAAAGGGCGCGCGGTGGGCTTCCTGTTCTTCTCGAGCCGGTTCCCGAACACCTACGCCGACGAGCATGTGGACGTCTTCCTGCAGGTGGCGGCGACGGTCGCGGCCCTGCTGGAGAAGAGCCGGCTCTATGGCCGGCTGGTGGCGCTCGACCGCACGAAGAACGCCTTCCTGGGCATGGCGGCGCACGACCTGCGCGGCCCGATCGGGAACATGATGAACTACGCGGAGCTGCTCAGCCTGGACCTGATCTCAGACGAGAAGGGGCGGCGCGCGGCCCTGGCCGACATCCGGCGCATCGGGGAGTCGTGCCTGAACATGCTGGAGACCCTGCTCGACGTGTCGGCCATCGAGTCGGGCCACCTCCGCGTCGAGCCGAGGCCCACGCCCGTGGCCCCCTTCCTCGAGCGGACGGCGCACCTCTGCGAACTGCTGGCGCGCAAGAAGTCCACGGCGGTGGAGGTGCGGGCCGCGCCGTCGCTGCCGGCGACCTTCGTGATGGACCCGGAGCGCATGGAGCAGGCGCTGTCGAACCTGGTCTCCAACGCCGTGAAGTTCTCCCCTCCGGGTTCGCGCGTGCTCGTCGAGGCCGGCGCCGGGGCCTCCGGCGGCCTGGTCTTCAGCGTGCGCGACCAGGGGCCGGGGATTCCGGAGTCCGAGCGGCAGAAGCTCTTCAAGGACTTCAGCCGCACGAGCGTGCGTCCCACGGCGTCCGAGAAGAGCACGGGGCTGGGGCTGGCCATCGTGAAGCGCCTGGTCGAGGCCCACCGCGGCGTCGTCGAGGTGGAGTGCCGCCCCGGCGAGGGCACCACCTTCACGGTCACCCTGCCGCCGCCGCCCTGAAGAAGGGTATCCCCGCCAGGAATCGAACCTGGATCCCCTGCTTAGAAGGCAGGTGCTCTATCCATTGAGCTACGGGGACGAAATAGTTTTAATTTATATAGATAATTCTATAAAAAACCCGGCCAAAAATAGCAGTCAATCATCTTCTAAGCAATCATACGAATTACGAATGGAGCGGAAAATAGTTCCCGCGCAACCGCAATCTAGTGAGGCCGCTCGTTGAGGAACGGGAAGTGCTTGAGCACCCGGCGACGTGTCGCCAGCGGCGCCTTTTTCAGTTCACCCAGAAACAGCGTTCGCGCGGCTGGATCTGCTCGAAGGCTCTTCTAAAGATATTCATTGAAGCCGGATTCCTTCGTGCGATTTGTCTTCATAAAGCCTCGATCGCACGGCCTTAACGAGTTGAGCTCGCCTTCCTGCGGGGAATCCTGCTCGCCGGAATCTTGACCACGCGGCCGTTCTTCCAGACCACGATCGGATCGCCGCTCAGGCGATGCTCCTCGATCGTCTTTGCGACGGCGATCCGGAGGGCCTTCCCGGCATTCTGCACGACGGTGGGAATCCGTCGCGCGCGTTTTCGTTTCTCGCTCATTGCAGTCCTCCTTTGATCTTCAGGAACAGGGGTGCGTCCACCACGACAATCTCGCCGCCATCCGCTCGCGCGATGAGTTGAGGGTCGCTCCCTGAGTTATCGAAAAGACCCCACGTGTCCACCAAGGGGTGATACTCCGTCAGTAGGTTCCGCACTCCGCGGTCGAACCTTCTGCGTATGTCGTGCTCCGGCACGGAATGCCCGCCCCGGCGGACCCGCTCCTTCACCCGGCCAATGGCGAGCTCGACGCGGGGCAGCCAGAGGTACAGCACGTGGATCCGGTAGCCCTCCTTCTTCAACCTTCTGAAGAGCGCCAGGTAGCCTCTGCCCGAAAGCGTCGTCTCGAACGCGAAGGTGTGCCGATGCGCGGCCAGCTCGCCGATCTTTCCGAGCATGATGCGGCCGGCCTCCATCGCCGCCGTTCCGGGAGAAAACGGCGAAAGCCCTCCTGCAATCAGATCGGCGTTCACGAACTCCCGGCACTTCGCGAAGCGGGGAAGGAACTCCCGGGCGAAAGTCGTCTTCCCGGCCCCATTGGGGCCGGCGATGACGAACAGCTCCGGCGCCGTCTTCATGGAATTGCCGTCCCGCTGAGCTTGAGCAGGGCTTCGAGCACGGGACGCAAGCCTTGAAGCGCGGCCAGAGCCTGCCTGGGCAAGGTCAGGTGGACTCCGTCCGCGTTCTCCGAGACGCGCACGGAGAGTCCGGGCGATAGCTCGATTTTCGCTGCTGGCGGTGTTGGGAGAGCCGGCGGTTTTACCGCCGCCACGCAGTCCAAGTTCGCCGGGAGCGCGGCCGGCACCATCGGCTCGGCGGCCGCGGGAACGCTGCCGTCGGGGACGAGCCGCTTCATCTTGTCGAGGAAGGACGCGGCTTGGTCGGCATTGAATCGCACGTCCTTGACTCCCGGGTCGAAGACCCCCGCGAACAGCGCCTTCTTCTGCGCGACCAGGTTGAAGATGCGTTCTTCTACGCACTCCGAGGAGATCAAGTTGACGACCTCTACGGACTTCCTCTGTCCCATGCGCAGCACGCGGCCGACGCGCTGTTCGAGCACGGCCGGGTTCCAAGGGATCTCGAGGTTGACGACGCAGTTAGCCGCGTGTTGCAGGTTGAGGCCCACCCCTCCTGCATCGGTCGAGAAGAAGACGCGCGCGGACGGGTCCGTATTGAAGCGCTTGACGATCTCCTCGCGCTTCTTAAGGGAGAGGCCGCCGCAAAACACCAGTGAGCTCGCTCCCGCGGCCTCGATCACGTCGCGGACGTAGAGGTCGGCCAGACGAAGCATGCGCTCCCACTGGCTGAAGACCACGACCTTTTGCCCGGGCACCGCGAGGAGGTCGGAAAGCACGTCGCGGAACTCATCGAGCTTCGGCGAGCCTATCTTGCGCTTGAGTTCCAGAGTCATGCGGCGGGCGGTGAGAACTTCAGTCTCGATGGGTTTCCAGTCCCGCTGGCCGGAGGCGTTGCAGACGATGCGCATCGAGGTCAGCAGTATCATCAGCCGCTGCAGGTCCTCCGTGCTCAGGTGCTTGAACTTGCGCCACTTGTTGACGAGCCGCAGTACCTGGGAGGCAAGCTCATCGTGGACTTCCTTCTGTTCGGCCGTCAACCGCGTCCAGAAATTGTTATCGGTGCGGCGCGGCAGTTGCGAGAGCACCTCCTGCCGGGTGCGGCGGATCAGGAAACGGCCCATGCGCCGGCGCAACTGGTCGAGGTTCGTGTAGCCGATGACTTTCCCGTCATCGTCGAGCCGGGCGTAGGTCGGCATGAGCTTCCAGGGCGCGCCTAGCGCGCGCGGGTCCAGGAACTCGGCCACGGATTGCAACTCGGCCAGGCGGTTTTCCAGCGGCGTGCCGGTCAATGCAAGTTTGAAGGGGCTCTCGAGCCGCTTCAAGGTCCGCGATGTCTTGGTCTGCCAATTCTTTATGCGCTGAGCTTCATCGAGAATGATAAGGCCGGGTTGGAGCGAGCGAATGCCCTCAAGGTCGCGGTGCAGCAGCTCATAGTTGATCATGACGAAGAAGGCGCGCGTCGTCCGGTATTGTTCGGCGCGCTCGCGGGCGCCGCCGGCGACGATCTCGGTCGGCGCGCCGCAGGCTCTCTCAATCTCCGGCGGCGGTCTTCGCGCTCGATGGCGGCAAGTTCCCGCAGAGTGTCTTTGCGACCCTCCGCTTCGTCTGGCGCGGGCACGTTCGAGGATGCGCCCAACTCCGGCTCCGAGCCCGTCTCCGCTTGCTGCCAGGCGATCAATGCCGCAACCGCGTGCTTGCACAGGGGCTCCCAGTTGTAGGGGCAACTGCAGCGCGAGGCCGGCGGCCCGGAGCGCGCGAAGCGCAGCTCGACGCGGTAAGGCTGTTCCGTGCTTCCCCCGACCTGCGCGACGATGCCGCCCTCTTCGTCAGAGTCCAAGCTCGACACTCGCCCTTGGCGGTAATAATCGCGGCCCTTGGAAATGACGCGTGACGAGGCCCAGGCGCGGAGGTTTCGCTCCACATAGAACGGGTCCGGTGCGCGCGCGGCTCCGCCCACGCCGCCGCTCCCGCGCGCATCGTCCGAGGCCCGGATCGCCCTCTTTGAGATGTTCATTGGAGCCTGCCGCCGTAGATAATTTCCCGTACCGTCCCGATATCGAAGCCGAGCGCCTTGTAGGTCTTGCGTCGTTTTAAATACATGCCTCTGAGAATCGGGACTCGAACGTCCGCGTAGTCGTAGACTTCCGCCTCCGCCTTCCCTGGGAACTCCCGCAGGACGCGCCCAGTGTATTGAACCAGTTTCCCCTTGAAGGAGCCCGGGAAGGTCAGGAACAAGGCGTCGAGTTGGGGGCAATCGAAACCCTCGCCCAAATACTGGCGGTCGCCACGACGACCTTTTTCTTGTTTTCTGCAGCCCAGATAGCCCTCGGTAGGAGATAAGCCAACGATTTTCCGACCCTGGTGCCGGCTTCGATGATTACCTTCTGGGCATTCGCCAGCCCGTCCTCGACAGCTTGCGCCATCTGTGTCTGTTGCGGGCGGGGTGAGAATCCCGGCAAGATGTCCTGGAGCGGCCCTTGTTCGGAGAGGCAGTCCAGCAGCTTCATGCGCAGAGCTTCGGCCGGCCTGGAATCGGGCGGGTATTCAGGCCGACAAGCCTTTCCCGTGCGAAGCGAAAACGCCAGTGCTTGACGGTGTTTCTACTGATGTCCAGTTCCTTGGCGATGGAGTAATTGGGCTGCCCGCCAGCGGCGCGAAGCACGATTTCCGCCCGGACCCACGACCGCTTGCCGGCATCGCGGGCTCGGAGATCCTGGAGCGCCCGCCTCTCGCCGGATGTGATTTCGATAGGGACTGAGACTCTTCTCGGCATAGGAGAGAGCCTACTACATATGGTCAAATCTTTACTACATCATTCTCGCAATCTTGGTCGGCTAGGAGGAAGGAGATCGTGGCCCGGATCTACAGGACTCCTCACCAATCCACCTCTCCCGCTGGTAGCGCCTGTTCCGGGTTCAAAAAAAGGATTACCTGCTCTCCCTTTTTCGCCTTCCTGTAGCAGTTACAGGCGCTCAATCCATTGAGCTACGGGGACGTGTCCACGATTCCAGCAACAATTCAATCCGGCCTCCTTCGCCCGGCCTCACCAGAAGCGCAGCGGGTATTCCCAGGGCTCGAGGGAGGGCGGCAGCATGCGGGCCTGCCGGTAATCCAGCGTCTTGAAGCCGCCGTCGGTCATGTCGAGGAGCAGCACGGAGCCGTAGGGCATCGCGCGCTCCTGCGTCTTCGCGCCATCGGGCTCGAAGCGCACCCAGTGGCTGAGGGCGATGGCCTTGCGCTCCCAGTCCCCGGTCCAGACGCGCACGGCGTAGGTGACGTCGTAGTCGGTGAGGAAGACCGGCGCCTTGCGCGCGACATAGAGGTCGCTCAGGCGCACCAGAAGGGTCTTCTCTACCGGCCAGTCGGGCAGGTGCGCCAGGACGGCGTCGCGCACGGCCAGCTGGCGCCGGTACGACTCCACCCAGATCTCCGAGAACGCCACATGGACCGTCAGGAAGAACGCGGCCAGGGCGCACAGCGCCGCGGTCCCCGCCCGGCGCAGCGCCGGGAGCATGCTCAGGCCGCAGAGCAGGGCGGCGGCGCCCACCGCGGAGAGGTGGTTCGTGCGGTTCATCTGGTCGTAGGCCGTAGGCGCATAGGCCGAGAGGCAGAAGGGCAGGTAGCCCAGCAGGTAGACGGCCCCCCCCCACAGGAGCAGGGAGGATGCCGGGGCGCGCTCGGGCTCCGTGCCGCCGCGCAGCAGGCGCAGGGCCAGCGGAGGCAAGGACAGCGCGGCGAGGGAGAGCAGCGGGTGCCAGACCAGGGCCTGCCCGGCGCAGCGCAGGAGGTAGAGGATCCAGCGCGGGTCGAGGACGGCGCGCAGCGCCATGTAGTAGACGAACAGCGCGTGCTTGACCGAGAACTGCACCGACCGAGGGGGCGCGATGAAGTGGGGCACCAGCACGAACCTGTAGAGCGAGTAGAGGACGAGGGCTCCGCCGGCCAGGGCGAGGCTGGCCTTCAGGCGGGAGCGCGAGGCCGGGGCCAGGGCTCCGGGAGCCAAGAGCCAGACCGGGAGCATGAAGAAGGCTTGGTCGTAGGCGGCCATGGCGCCGAGGAGGAAGACGGGGACGGCGGCCAGCGCCGCCCGCGACCCGGTCTCAAGGTGCGCGGCGTGGGACCGGTAGGAGAGCAGGAACAGCAGCAGCGAGGTGGAATTCTGCAGGCTCGTCACCGGCCAATACAGGGTGGCGTCCTTGTTCGGGAAGGCGATGAAGGCGACGGCCGCGAGGAAAGCGGCCGCCGGCGGGGCACGGTGGGCGCGCAGGATGCTCCAGAGCGTCAGCCCGCCGCCCCAGGTGAGGAGCATGGCGGCCGCATGCCAGCCCGGGGCCGTGAACCCGAAGAGGTGGTAGGCCGCCGCCCAGATGACGGGAGAGAGCGGCCTATAGAGGTGCGTGGTGCCGGCGAGCTGTCCGGCCACGGAGGCGAGGAACCCCCCGCCGTGCTGGAGCAGGTAGCCCAGCAGCGGCCAGTCGTCGTGGTAGAAGCCCAGGCGGAGGAACCCCGCCCCGCCGTAGCAGACCAGGACCGCCAGCGCGAGCAGGCCCCCGACGGCCCAGGGCGGGCGATGACGCATGCAAGATACTAGAATATCCTCGTGAGCCGCATCCTCCTGGTCCGACCCGCCATCGTCTTCTCCGCGTCGAGCTACAGCGCCCCGGTGACGATGCCCATCGGCCTCGCCTACATGGCGGCCTGCCTGCTCAAGGCCGGCCACCGGGTCGACTGCATCGACGCGCTCGGCTCGGCCATCGACCGCATCCGGACCTCCTACCACCCCGGGGTCCGCTACCGGGGCCTGTCCAACGACGAGATCGTCTCCCGGGTCCGGGAGACGCCGGACGCCATCGGCGTGACGGCCATGTTCTCCCAGGACTGGCCGCACATCCGCGACCTGGTGGTGCGGCTCAAGGCGCGCTGTCCGGGAGTCCCCATCATCGTCGGCGGCGAGCACCCGACGGCCCTGCCCGAGCATGTCCTGCAGACCTGCCCGCAGGCCGACTTCGTCGCCATGGGGGAGGGAGAGGGTACCATCCTCGACTTCGCCGAACACCTCGAGGGGCGCAGGGCGCTGGACTCCGTAGCCGGAATCGCCTACCGGGCGGGCGGCGGGGTGGTGAAGACCCCGGCCCGCGCGCGCTTCCGGGACCTCTCCGAGATCCCCTGGCCGGCCTGGGAGCTCTTCGACCTCGAGGCGTACTTCCGGGTCGGCGAAGGCCACGGCGTGGAGCGCGGTCGCAGCATGCCGATCCTCGCCACGCGCGGCTGTCCCTACCAGTGCACCTTCTGCTCGAATCCGGTGATGTGGACCACCCGCTATGTGATGCGCGACGTGGGCGACGTCGTCGACGAGATCGAATCCTACGCGGACCGCTACAAGGTCGAGAACATCGACTTCTACGACCTGACCGCCATCGTGAAGAAGGACTGGGTCGTGGCCTTCTGCCGCGAGCTGCGGCGGCGCGGGCGCCGTATCGCCTGGCAGCTGCCGAGCGGGACCCGTTCGGAGGCCATCGACGACGAGGTCCTCGGGCTGATGTCCTCCACCGGCTGCATGAACATGACCTACGCCCCGGAGAGCGGCTCGGTGCGGACGCTGGAGCTCATCAAGAAGAAGGTCAAGCTCCCGCGCCTCTACGACTCGATACGGGCCGCGAAGCGGCGGGGCATCTTCGTCAAATGCAACCTCATCCTGGGCTTCCCCGACGAGACGCGCGTCGACCTGTGGAAGACGGTATGGGCCGCCGTCTGGTTCGCATTCATCGGCGTGGACGACACGGGCCTCTACCCGTTCTCCCCCTATCCGGGTTCGGAGCTCTTCGAGAGGCTGCGCCGGGAGGGCCGGATCCGGGAGCTCGACGAGGCCTACTTCGCCGGCCTCATGTCTATCATGGGGGTCGGCCACTCCACGCATTTCTGCGCCGCGGTGGGGCCGGCGGAGATCGGGTTCTACCGCCTGGCCGGGATGGGAGCCTTCTATTTCCTCAGCTACGCGCTGCGTCCGTGGCGCGTGCTGCGTTCGCTGCGCAACTTCCGCGACGGCCGGTCCGATACGGTCTTCGAGGAGCGCCTGTCCGCGCTGCTCCGGCGCTGGCGGCTGGAGAAGCGTCCGGCCTAGGCCGGGAAGCGGGACAGCTCGAAGTCCAGCGCGGGGTCGTCGCTGGGCCGCTCGGCGCTCTTGGCGCCCGTCAGCCGCTCGAGCTGGTCCGGGCTGAAGAGCCGGAGCCCCAGGGCCCGCGAGGCGCGTCCGAGGGCCCCGACGGCGGGGAGCCAGACCGGGACCGGCAGGGCGGCGTGCCGGCGGGCGATCCGCATGGCGAGGGCCGCGCCGGAGAGCGATTCCGGGCCGCAGAGCTCCAGCACGGTCACGCCGGGGCGGGGGCGCGCGATGGCGGCCGCGCCGGCCCGGACGAAATCGTCGCAGTGCAGCGGGGCGAAGCGCACCCCGGGGTGCCCGAACAGCAGGGGAACGACGTGCCGGGTCGCCGCCAGGCGGAGCAGCCCGTCGATGCCCTCCGCGCCGCCGGCCCCGTAGACCTCGGCGGGGCGAAGGATGAGCAGGCTCTCCCAGGCGAAGCCGCGCAGCGCCTCTTCGGCGCGCCGCTTCGACTCCCCGTAGGCGCCGCAGCCCGGGCCGACGCAGCGCGTGCTGACATAGACGAAGCGGCGGCAGCCCCGGGCGTAGACGGCCTGGGCCAGCCGGAGCGTCCCCTGATGGTTGACCTGCTCATAGGCCGCCCCCGCATCGGAGTGGGTGAGGCCGGCGAGGTGCACGGTGAGGCCGATGGGGCCCGGCACCGGAGCCAGGTCGAGCGGGGAGCGCAGGTCGAGCGGGAAGTCGCGGACCCGTGCGTCGGCGAAGCCCGAAGGGCGCCGGCAGGCACCGGCCCAGACGGACGGGGCCTCCGGGCCGTCGAGGAGCGCGCGCAGGAGCCGCGTTCCGAGCTTCGACGACGCTCCCGTGAATAGGATGTTCTCTGTCGCGATGCATTATAATGCCATGAAATGGACGCCCCCCCAAAGCCCGCAGGGCCCGCTCTGCACCTGTCGCTGGTGGTGCTCTGCTACCGGAGCGAGGAGGCCATCGTCCCCGTCGTGGACAAGCTGCACCGGATGTTCTCGTATTTCAACTTCCCCTACGAGCTCATCCTGGTCGGCAACTACATCGAGGGGGCCCGGGACAGGACCCCCCAGATCGTCGCCGCCCTGGCGGCGCGGCTGCCCAACACCAGGGCGATCGCCCTGCCCAAGAAGGGCATGATGGGCTGGGACATGCGGGCGGGCATCGACGCCGCCGTCGGGAAGTACATCTGCGTCATCGACGGCGACGGGCAGTTCCCCTTCGAGTCCATCTTCTCCTGCCTGCTGCGCATCGAGACCGAGGACCTGGACCTGGTGAAGACCTATCGGGTCAGGCGCGACGACGGGCTGTACCGGACTTTGGTCTCGGTGGCGTACAACGCGCTGTTCCGGCTCCTCTTCGGGGGCGGCCTGCGCGACGTCAACTCCAAACCCAAGATCTTCCGCCGGGACAAGCTCCGGCTGCTGGACCTCAGGACCGACGACTGGTTCACCGACGCCGAAATCGTCATCCGCGCCAAGGAGCTGGGTTTGAAGATGGCGGAGGTGCCGATCCATTTCTACGCCATCGACCAACGCACTTCGTTCGTGAAGCCCGGCGCCATCCTGGAGTTCGTCGGGAACCTGTGGCGCTACCGCTTCCGGCGGACGAAGCCCAGCGCCTCAGAGCCGCGCGGCGACGAAGTACTGCGCCCCTAGCGGCAGCCAGCCCAGCCCGGCCTCCAGCCGCGCCGTCAGGCGTCCTTCCCATGGGAAGAAGAGGAAGTAGCGCTGCTCGACGGGAGTGAGGCCGGCGCCGCTCAGCCGCGCGCGGGATTCCCGCGGCTCCAGCAGGACGGCGTCGGCGTCGAACGGGCAGTTGTTGACGACATGGCGGGTCAGCGGGTTGTAGGGGTTGTGCTCGAAGACGACGTTGAGCCCTCCGCGCCGGGTGACCCGCCGCATCTCGGCGAAGAACTCCCCGCGCCGGGCGGGCGGGACATGGTGGGCCACGCAGACCGTGAACACGAGGTCGAAGCCGCCGTCCGGGTAGGGCAGAGTACGGCCGTCGTAGACGCGATAGGCCGCGCCGGGGTTGGCCTTCGCGGCGGCGGCGACGACGCCCGGAGCGACGTCGACGCCGCAGAGCCCCGGCATGCGCGGCGACAGGAAGCGGTCGGTCAGGCCCAGCCCGCTGCCGAGGTCCAGGACCTTGAGCCCCGCCGGCGGGCCCAGGCGGCGCCCGGCCAGGTCGAGGAGGAGGTCGGCCTTGCGCTTGGCGAAGAAGTCCCCGTCTTGGCCGACGAAGGCGGTGGAGCGGTCGAGGGTCTCCTTGTAGTCGTCCTTGAAGGCCTCGAAATCGGTCGTCATGGCCGCACCGGCCTAGTGCGGGACGAAGGCCTTGCCGCGGTGGTTGACCGGTCCGCTGCGGATGACGTTGGCGCGCAGGCGCTGCTCGAGGATCTCTTCGGCGCGGTGTCCGGTCTCGATGAGCTTGTCGAGGTCGATGCCCGTGTCCACGCCGACCTCGTGAAGCAGGGCGACCAGGTCCTCCGTGCAGGTGTTGCCGGTGAAGCCGTCCTGGTACTTCTTCGCGCCGCTGGCGGGCTGGCCGCCGATGGCCCCGATGGAGGTGTCGACGAACTCCAGCCCCAGCTCCAGCGCGGCGTAGGTGTTCAGGACCCCGTTGCCCCGCGTGTCGTGGAAGTGCGCGATGAACTTGGCCTTCGGGAACAGCGAGAGCAGCTCGCCGATGCGTTCCCGGACGATCAGCGGGTTGGCGGCGCCCGTCGTGTCGCCGAGCATGATGGTGTGCGCGCCCGCCTCGACATAGAAGCGCGTGATGTCGATGACGGCGCTCATCGGCACGTCCCCGGCTATCGGGCAGCCGTAGACGGTGCCGGGGCAGCCGATGACGCGCACGCCCAGGCGTCGGGCGCGCTCCATGACGGCGGCGTGGGAGCGCTTGGCCTCGGCGTGCGGCATGCGGAAGTTGGCCATGTTGTGGGCCTCGCTCGAGGAGATCATCAGGATGACCTCGTCGGCGCCGTAGCCCTCCTTCACGCAGGTCTCGAAGCGGTCGAAGCCCTTCTCGTTGGGCATCAGCACGACGTAGGTGACGCCCGGGCGGCGCTCGATGCCCTTGAGGACCTCCACGCAGTCGGCGAACTGCGGGAGGAGCTTGGGATGCGAAAAAGAGGTCACTTCCATCTTGCGCACGCCGGCGGCCATGATGCGGTTGGCCATCTCGATCTTTTCGGCGGTAGGGACGACCTTCGACATCGACTGCAGCCCGTCGCGCATCCAGCATTCGCAGACGGTGACGGATTTCTTCAGGGGCATGGGAATCTCCTCCGCTAGGCAATCCTAGCATTCCGAGAGCCCAGGTCGGATGCCGGGCGCGGGCCGGACTTTAAAGATGCAGCCGGCGCGCGCCGGCTGCGCGGGCTGAAAACGACTCTCCTGTGATATAATGTGCACATATGGCCCTCGAAACCCTGGAGAAGCCTGTGCCAAACTTGAAAGATGCAGTCACGGGCTATTCGCCGAGCCCGGCTGAAGTGGATGCCCTCATCTCGAGAGCCCGCCGGCATCCGCTGGGGCTGGATTTCCTCAAGAACGGCGCCCTGGAAGCCGCGGCCATCATCTTCGAGGCCCACGTCTTCGCCGTCGAGAGCGCCCGCCGGCTCCTGGCCTAGGCGCTCGTTCCCATCATCACGGTCAATACGTGGGTCCCGCCGTCTTCTATCAGCGGGACCGCCTTGGCGTCGACCGGTCGGCCGTCGAGCGCGGCGGACGCCACCCCCCGGCATAGATGCGCGGGGTTGGCCAGCGAGATCTCATAGCGCGTCGAGCCCACCCGCCAGGAGACCTCGAAGCCGGGCCATGAGGACGGGATGCAGGGGCTCACTTCGAACGAGGCGCCGTGGCGGCGCAGCCCGAGGATGCTCTCCAGCCCCGCCCGGTACATCCAGCCGGCCGACCCGGTGTACCAGGTCCAGCCGGCCCGGCCGGCATGGTCGGGATGCGCCAGGACGTCCCCGGCCAGGACATAGGGTTCTCCCCCGTAGCGCGCCGCATCGGCGGCGCTGCGCGTGCGGTTCACGGGGTTTATCATATGGAAGAGCTCGGCGGCCTCGTCGCCGCAGCCCTGCTTGGCCAGGGCCATCACGATCCAGGCGGCCGCATGCGTGTACTGGCCTCCGTTCTCGCGGGCTCCCGGCGGATAGCCCTTGATATAGCCCGGCGACTGCTCGGAACGGTCGAAGGGCGGGGCGAGCAGGAGGATGAGCCCCGGGCCGCGGCGGACCAGGTGGGCGCGGACCGCGTCCATCGCGCGTTCCGCCCGCCGCGGCGGCGCGGCGCCGGAGAGCACGGCCCAGGCCTGGGCGATCGAATCGATCCGGCACTCCGCGCTCTGCGCCGAGCCGTATGGGACGCCTTCGTCGTCGTAGGCGCGCCGGTACCATTCTCCGTCCCAGGACTGCTCGAGCACCGCGGCCAGGCGGCCCGCCTCCGAGCGGCAGCGGGCGGCCCGGGCTCCTTCCCCGCGCGCATCGCACAGCGGGGCGAAATCGTTGAAGACCGCATGGAGGAAGAAGCCCAGCCACACGCTCTCCCCCCGGCCGTCGCGGCCGACCCGGTCCATCCCGTCGTTCCAGTCCCCCGAGCGCATCAGGGGCAGTCCGTGGGCGCCGGAGGTGAGCCCGCGGTCCAGGGCCCGCGTGCAGTGTTCGTAGAGCGAGGCGCCCTCGGAGGAGGCCTTAGGCTGGGAATAGCTCTCCTGCTCGGCGGGCTCGAGGACCGGGGCCTCGAGGAACGGGACGGCCTCCTCGAGGACGGCGGCGTCTCCGGTGCTGCGGACGTAATGAGCGACCGCATAGGGGAGCCAGAGCAGGTCGTCGGAGCAGCGGGTGCGGGTGCCCCGGCCGCTGGGCGGATGCCACCAATGCTGGACGTCCCCCTCCCCGAACTGGCGGCTCGCCGCGCGCAGGAGGTGGGCGCGGGCGAGGTCCGGGCGGGACGGGACCAGGGCCATCGCGTCCTGGAGCTGGTCGCGGAATCCGAAAGCGCCGCCCGGCTGGTGATAGCCGGTCCGGCCCCAGAGGCGGCAGGCCAGGGTCTGATAGACCAGCCAGCGGTTCATCAGAAGGTCGAAGGAGTCGTCCGGCGTGCGGACCTGGACCGTCCCCAGCGTCTCCTCCCAGCCCGCGCGCGACCTCTCCAGGGCCTCGAGGGCCGCGGGGACGCCGCCGTGCCGGCCCATCAGTTCCGCGGCGTGCTCGGCGTCCCGGCCTTGGCCGAGGACGAACGCCACCATGCGCGTCTCGCCGGGGGCGAGATGCACCGCGACCTGCAGCGCCGCGCACGGGTCGAGGCCCGCTCCGAAGCGGCCTGAGAGCATCTTGCGTGAGAGCGCCGCCGGCCGGGTCAGGGAGCCGTTGCGGCCCAGGAAGGCGGCGCGGTCTCCCGTGGCCGAACGCACGGGGTCGCTGGAGCACAGGAACGCGGTGCGGCCCGGGAAGTCGTTGTTCCAGGGGTTCGAGGCCAGCACCGCCGCGGTGCCCGGGGAGTGGCTGGTCACCACATGGAGGTGCTGGCCTTCCTGGGGCGGTCCGAGCGCCCATTCGTTGTAGGAGTAGACGCTCAAGGCTCGGGGGGCGCCGCTCTCGTTGCTCAGCCGCAGCACGGAGAATTTGACCGGGTCCTGAGCATCCACGAAGACCTCGAGCCGGTGGCGGATCCCGTGGGTGACCCGGTCGAAGCGGGTGAAGCCCGCCCCGTGGCGGATCACGAAGCGGCCCGCATCGGGCGAGCGGGGCAGCGGGCCCGGGGTCGGGCACCACTGCGCGCCGGACTCCTCGTCGCGCAGGAACAGCGCCTCCGAGGGCGGGTCGCAGACCGGGTCGTTGGCGAAAGGCGTCAGGCGGTTTTCGCGGCTGTTCTCGGACCAGGTGAAGGAGGGGCCCGAGGCGGTGACGACGCTCCCGAAGGAAGGGCCGGCCAGGACGTTGACCCAGGGCAGCGGCGTCTCCTGGTCCCCCTCCAGGACGACAGCGTACTCGCGCCCCCCTTCCGTGAAGCCGCCGATGCCGTTGGGCATGGCCATGGCCGGGGGGGTCGGGCCCGAAGAGGGGGCCCCGGGCGCGGGGGGCGCGACGCGGGCGTCCGGAACCTCGCGGGCGGCGCTTTCGGCCCAGGCCGGCGTCGGGCGGTCGAGATGCTGAGCCAGGGTCCCGGCGTCGTCGGCGACGATGGCCCGCGCCACCGCCGCGAGCAGGAGCTTCTCCGCCTCGGGCATCATGTCCGCGCGCAGGAGATAGGCGCCTCCGGGCTTATGCTTCCACGTCCTCCACGGCCCGTTGTCGAGCAGCGCCGTCAGCTCGGAATGGATCTCGTCGAGGTAGCCGGCGGGGTGTTCGTTCAGGATGACGACGTCGGCGCTCAGCCCCTTGAGGCGCCAGTATTCCTGGGCTTGGAGGACCTGGCGCGCCAGAGCGCGGCCGTCCGGCCCGAGGACGCGGACCAGGACGATAGGCAGGTCGCCCGAAATCCCGTGGGGCCAGAGGCCGGCCTGCCCCAGGGCGTTGCGGGCCAGGACCGCGGGGGAGGCGCGCAGGGAGCCGTCGTGATAGAGGACGCGGGAGGCCAGGCGGTCGAACAGAAGGGTCTCCTCGACGGAAAGGCCGAGATAGCGGCGGTTGCTCTGGGCATGGGCGAAGGCCATGGCGAAGGTGCGCGCGGCGGCGCTGGGGTCGCGGTAGCGTTGGGCCAGGGCCAGGGCCGTCTCCCGGCTCGAGGCCGAGCCCGTGGTGAACGCCAGCCTCACGACGGCCCCGGGAGCGAGCAGGATGCGCTGGCGCAGGCTCACGATGGGGTCGAGGAGGACCCCGGTCGTGCCGCTCAGCGGACGGCCGTCGAGGGCGGCGGGGGATTCCGGACCCCGGCCGCGCCCCAAAAAGCGGGCGCGGTCGGTCTCCCACTCGACGGGTCCTTGGGCGCGGCCTTCCAGGCTCAGGACATGGACGGCCCAGGCCGGGGCCTCCTCGGGGGAGCGCGGGCGGCGATGGGCCAGCAGCGCCCCCCCGGGAGGCGGGTATTCCGTCTCGACGAAGAGCTTCCCGAAGGAGGGATGGGCCAGGTCGTCGGCCGGGGGAGCCAGGACGACCTCGGCGTAGCTGGTGACCTCGAGCTCCCTGGGGCGTTCGCCGTGGTTCGTGACGGTCAGGCGGCGCACCTCAACATCGTCGTCGGGCGAGACGGCTACCTCGAGCTGCGTGACGATGCCGTCGTCGCGGCGCCGGTAGACCGCCTTGTCGGCGGTGAACGTCACGAGCAGGTCCTCCCCCTCCGTTCCCACCGGATGGTGGGCGGCCGACCAGACGCGCCCGCTGCGCACGTCGCGAAGGTAGACGAACTGGCTGCCGGGGTCGCGCGTCGCGTCCGAGCGCGTGCGTGTGACCGCCCGGCCCGCGCAGAAGCTGGCCCCTCCCCCCGCGTTGGTGGTGACGACGGTGTACCGGCCGTTGGAGAGGAATTGCGCATGGGGGAACGTCGTGAAGGCGGAACGGAACCGCCGTACCGCCGCCGGCATGACCGGGGCGGTGAGGCGCGTGCCGTCGTCGGGCCGCGGGAGGATGATCTCGGCATGCCGGGGCGCGCGTTCTTGGAGCAGCAGCTCCGTGGCCTGCACGCGCGGGTCGGCGTGGAAGCGCTCCACCATGCGTCCTTGGCCGATGACGTCGGCGATGGCGGTCAGAATCATGCCTTGGTGGTGCGCCATGTACGTCTTCACGACGACTCCCGGCAAGCCTCCGGGCTCCGTCGGCTGGGCTTGGGCGCCCCCTTCTTCGCGGGGCGTGTAGTCGACGGCGTCGAAATAGCCGAAATCCCCCTCCAGCCCGGCCGCGCTCAGGCGCCGCAGGTTGGCCGTCGCCGGCGCGGGGTCGATCAGGGCCGCCAAGGCCGTCGCGTAGGGAGCCACCACCAACTCGTCGCCGAGGCCGCGCTTGAGCCCCAGCCCGGGGACGCCGAAGGCCTTGTACTGGAAGTTGTCGTGCCGGTCGACGATGGAATAGGCGCTCTCAGAGATCCCCCAGGGGACGCCGCGGGCCCTGCCGTAATCCCGCTGGCGACGTACGGCCATCCGGTATGACTCGTCGAGGAGGGTCCCGGGATAGCGCCGCATCAGCAAGAGCGGCATCAGGTATTCGAACATCGTGGCGCTCCACGAGAGCAGCGTCGGCATCCCGTGCACGTTGGTAACGGAGCGTCCCAGATGGAACCAGTGCGCTTCGGGGAGGTCTCCCTTGGCTATGGCGAGGAAGCTGGCCAGGCGGGCCTCCGAGGCGAGCAGGTCGTAATCGGACCCGTCGAGCCTCCCGGGGCCCTCCGCGTCCGCCGCGCGGTAGCCGACCGAGAGCAGGCGGCGCTTGGCATCGTCGAGGAAGCGGAAATCCATCGCGTCGCCGAAGACGGCGGCGCGCGCTGCCAGGGCGAGCAGCCTCTCGCGCGGCTCGGATTCCGGCTCGGCCCGGGCTAGCTCCCTCAGGCCCTGGGCGACGGTGATGAGGGCCCCGTAGAGGTTTCCGCTGTCGACGCTGGAGACGTAGCGCGGCAGGAGCGGGGCCAGGTTCCTCGTGTCGTACCAGTTGAATAGGTGCCCCTCGAGGCGCTCGAGGCCCTCCATCGTCGTCAGGGCCGCGTCGGTCCTTTCCAGGAGCTCGGGGACCCCGATGAAGCCGAGGTCGCGGGCCGCCAGCGTGGCCAGGAGGCCGAAGCCGATGTTCGTGGGGGAGGTCCGGTGGGCCGTCCTCCCCTCGGGGAAGACCTGGATGTTGTCCGGAGGCAGGCCGTGGTCCTCGGGGCCCATGAATGCGGAAAAAAAGCCCCAGGTCTTGCGCGCCAGCGCGAGCAGGAACTCCCGGTCTCCGGCGTCGAGCTCCGCCACGGTCGCGGCGATCGGTCTGCTCAAGGCCCAGGCGATGAACGGCGCGGCGGCCCACAAGGCGAGCAGCGGCGCGGCGGCGGGCAGGGCGGAGGGCCTCAGCAGCGCGGTCAAGGCGGCGAGGCCCAGCGCGATGGCCGGGCTGGCCGCCATCTGCGTGAGGAACAGGCGTGCCGAGAGGCCCCCCCCCCTCGTCGCGGGCGCTGCTGGCGGCGGCGGTCTCCCACTCCAGCAGCCGCCGGCGCGTGACCCAGACCCGGGCCAGCGTCACGGCGACGGCCTGGACGGCCTCGCACGATTGGGCGGCCAGCAGGACCAATTGGAGCGCGACCCGCGCCAGGACGCAGCCCGCGTCGTCCCAGAACAGGCGCAGGAAGACCCGCCACGATTGGCGCGCCCTCGGGCCGGCGAGCGTCCCGAAGAGAAGAGGGTAGAACGGGAATGCCACCGCGGCCACGACGGCGGCGGTCCAGAGGGCGGGGCTTCCGGGATTGAGCGTCCAGATGAACCCGAGCAGCGCCAGCGTGGCGGGCGCGACCAGGCTGCGCCGGAGGTTGTCGAAGACCTTCCACCAGGAGAGCAGAGAGAGCCTGTCGGCCCTGAGCCCCCGGCCGTTGTTCCGGAACGGGGACAGCCAGGCCAGGAGCTGCCAGTCGCCGCGCGTCCAGCGTCGGGCCCGGCGCGCGTAGGCGAGGTAGCTGGCGGGATAGTCGTCGACGAGCTCCACGTCGGTCACCAGCGCGGCGCGCGCATGGATTCCTTCGAAGAGGTCATGCGAGAGCAGGGCGTTCTCGGGGACGCGGTGCTCCATAGCCGCCATGAAGGCGTCCACGTCGTAGAGGCCCTTCCCCGAGAACGTCCCTTCCGCGAAGAGGTCCTGGTAGGTGTCGGAGACGGCGGTGGTGTAAGGGTCGACTCCGGTGTGGCCGGCGTAAAGGCGGGCGAAGGGCGAACCGGCGGCGCTGGAGGCCGTGACGCTGACGCGCGGTTGGAGGATGGCGTAGCCCTCGGTCACACGGCCGAGCGCCGGGTCGTAGTGCGGACGGTTGAGCGGGTGCGAGATGATGCCTATGAGCTTCTTCGCCGCGTCGCGCGGAAGGCGCGTGTCGGAGTCCAGGGTGATGCAGTAGCGCACGCGTCCGAGCACGGACAGGTCCCCGTCCTTGACGGTGAAGCTCGTGTCCGCCGCCCCCCGCAGGAGGCGGTTGAGCTCCGTGAGCTTGCCGCGCTTGCGTTCCCAGCCCATCCAGGAGCCTTGCTTCGGATTCCATCTGCGCTCGCGGTTGAAAAGGAAGAAGCGGTCCCCCCGTCCCTCGCTCAGGCGCGCGTTGAGCTCCGCGATGCCGGCCCTGGCGGCCTCCAGGACAGGGGCGTCGCCGGGCTGCTCTTGCGCCGCGGCGTCGGCGAAATCCCCCAGGATGGCGAAATGGATGAGAGGGTCGAGGTTCCCCAGGGCCAGGACCTCGATGTGCTTGACGAGGTCTTTGGCTCCCGCCGCGCTCGTCAGCAGGGTGGGGACCACGACCAGGGTCCGGGCATCGTCGGGGACTCCGGCCGAGAGGTCGATGCGGGGCAGGCGTCGGGGCGGCACGATGTGGGCGGCCGCGCGCTGGACGAAGGCGATGGCCGCCTCGCTGGCCGGCAGCAGGACGAGGGCCGCCAGGAGGGCGCGCGTCAGCGGGTCGGCTCCGTCTTGGGCGGCGAAATGGAGGGCGGCGGCGAGCAGCCCGCCGGTCGCCAGGACGATGGATCCCAGATATGCGGCGTCCGCGCGCGCGAACAGGGCTCGTCGCAGCCGCCGCAGCGGACCGGGGCGCCAGGCCAGGTCCACCTCGAGCGCGGGGCGTCCCTTCCCGATGAGGTGGTAGCCCACGTGCGCCGCGCGGGCCGCCGTTCCCTCGGTCCCCGCCGCAAGGCGCGCGCTCTCGACGGCCCGCAGGGCCGCCCGCACCTGTGCCTCGGCCGTGGCCTCGGCGAGCTCCTCGACCGCCTGGCGGCAGCGGTCGCGGCTCAGGAAGTCCATGCGCTGGTGGACGCCGGCCGGGTCGCGCCGGAGGATCTTCTCGACCAGGCTCACGGCCTCGACATACTCGCTCCAATCCAGGGCGGAGACCAGGCGCAGGCTGGTGACGACGTTGGCGGTGGATACCTGGGAGACGGCTTCCCGCTTGTGCTCGTCGCGGATGGCGTCCTCCGTCGTCGTCTTCGCGTCGGCCAGATGGGCGTCGACGCTGTCCCGTACGGCTTCGAGCCGGGGGCCATACTCGCGCACGCGCTGCAGGATCTGCACGACCTGCGCGAAATGCAGCTCGCCCGGCAGCGGGGGCGGGACGCCTCTGCCTGAAGCGTCGACCTTGGCCACATACGCGTCCGCGGCGCGCCGCGCCGCGCGGGCGGCGAGCATCTCCTCGGCGAGCCGGCGCAGGTTTTCGATGAGGGCGAGCTTGAGCATGCTCGGCCAGGCCCAGAGCTCGCCGATGGTCAGCGCGGCGACGGTCTGAAAGCCGTTGAGGAAGCGCACGAGCTGGTGGCGGTCGAGGCGGCTGTCGCTGTGGCGGATGAGCTCGACGGCCAGAGCGTAGACGCGTGCGCTGCCCTGCTGTTCGGGAGAGGCCAAGGCGGGCAGCGCGCGGTAATATCCCGGGGGGAGGTTCAGCCTGACCGCGCGGATCTCCGAGGCCGCCAGCGGGAAGTTGTCGAGGAGCCATTCCGCCCCCGGGGTGACGAACTCGCCTCGGTGGACGTCGTCGGCCAGCGTCCGGTAGGCGTCGTGCAGGAGGCGCGCGTTGTCTTCGAAGCGCGGGAACATGCTCCGCGACGCGCGCCGGGACGGGTCGACCGTGAAGCGCGCCCCCAGGGCGCGGGCGCGTTCTTCAAGGAGCTCGATGCTCAGCAGTTCGTCGCGGAAAGGGGGCTGGGCTCGGGCGGAACGCCTCATGGGCCAGTATCACTCTTATCGGCCCCCCCGCCTAGTAAAAGTCTTGTATTAGGACCGTGCCCTGTCCTCGAGTTCGGCCCAACGCGCGAAGAGGGCGTCGACCTTGGCCTGGGCCGCGTCCTGCGCCGCGTGGCGTTTGAGCAGCTCGGCGGCATCGGCGGCCACGGCCGGGTCCTCAAGGGCGCTCCGTGACTTCTCCAGGGCCTTCTCGGCCGCGTGGATGGCGGCCTCCATCCCTTTGAGCTCCTTCGATTCCCCAGGGGACAGCGCGGGTTTCTTGGCGGGGGCGGCCTCGGCCGAGGAGGCGTCTCCCGCGGCCTTCCATCTCTCCCATTGCGAGAGGTCCGCGAAATAGCTCGCCCCCCCCCTTCCCGTCCAGGGCCAGGATGCGCGGGCAGACCCGTTCGAGGAGGTAGCGGTCGTGGGTGACGAGGACCAGGGCTCCGGGGAACTCCGCCATCGCCTCTTCCAGGGTCTCTAGCGAGCGGATGTCGAGGTCGTTAGTCGGCTCGTCGAGGAGCAGGAGGTCGGCCGACTGCAGCATCAGCCGGGCGATGAGGACGCGGGACTGTTCCCCGCCGGAGAGCTCGCGCAGGGGCATGTTCAGCTGTTCGTTGCGGAAGAGGAAGTGGTCCGCCCAGCCGGCCACATGCATGGGGCGGCCTCGGTAATAGACATGTTCGCCGTTGGGACACAGCGTCTGGCGCAGGGTCCGGTCCAGGTCCAGCTGGTCGCGGTGCTGGTCGAAGGTCACGACCCTCAGGTTTTCGGCCTGGCGCAGGGTCCCGGCATCCGGCTTGAGCGTCCCCGCCAGGAGCTTGAGCAAGGTGCTCTTGCCGCTGCCGTTCTCGCCCAGGAGCCCCAGCTTGTCTCCCGGACCGAGGGCCAGGTCCAGCGGCCCGAAGAGCCTGCGTCCCCCGAGGCTCTTCTCGACCTTCACCGCCTCGACCATGCGCCGGGTCTGGCGTTCGCTCCCGGAGAAGTCGATGTCGACGGTCTTGTCCTGGCTGTTGCGGAACTTGAGCTCCGCCAGCTCGCTGATGAGCTCGCCGGCGCGCTCGATGCGGGCGGCGGCCTTGGTGGTGCGGGCCTTGGGCCCCCGGCGCAGCCATTCGATCTCGTTTCGCACGATGTTCGCCACCGAATCCTGGCGCGCCTCCTGGGCGCTGGCCAGGGCCGCGCGCTTCTCGAGGAAGGCGCTGTAGTTCCCCGCGCTGCTGAAGTGGCCGTCCTTGTAGCGTTTGTCGAGCTCGATGATGCGGTTCGTCACGCGCTCGAGGAAGAGGCGGTCATGGGTGACCGTCAAGAAAGAGAAGGTCTGGGTCGATAGGAAGCCCTCGAGCCAGAGCACGCCGTCCAGGTCCAGGTGGTTGGTCGGCTCGTCGAGGAGCAGGAGGTCCGGCTCGCGCAGGACCTGGCCCAGGATGGCTAGGCGTTTGCGCCAGCCCCCGGAAAGCGCGGCCACAGCCTGGCCGGGGTCGCGGAAGCCGGCCTGCGCCAGCCCCTCCTCCACGCGCATGTCGAGCTCGTAGTCCTGCAGCCCCAGGTCCTGCAGCGCTGCGGACAGCTCGCCGCGGACGGTGGCCCCTGCCGGGGCCGCCTCGAAGCGGTCCTGTTGGGGCAGATAACCCACCCGCAGGCCGCGGCGGGGCGAGAGCAGGCCGCCGTCGGGCGTTTCCAGCCCGGCCAGGATTTTGAGCAAGGTCGACTTCCCCATGCCGTTGGGGCCGATCAGACCGGTGCGCTCTCCCTCGAAGAGCCCGAAGGAGAGGTTCTCGAAGAGCGGGCGCAGGCCGTAGCTCTTCGCCAGGTTCTGACAGCTTAGGAAGATGGACAGGCGGTGATTATAGCGGTCTGGGGAGGACCGAGGTCATTGCTTGACCGGCACCAGCTTCGGCTTCTTGCATTTCGCGGGGGCCTCGACCTCGGTCTGGCCCTCGAACTTCTTGCAGAACTGGGTCAGCGCCTTGTCGGCGGCCACCTTGGCCGAGGTGGCTCCGGACTTGAGGTAGCCCGGCGTGGGGTCCGTGCCGCGGTCTCGGTAGGTCTTGTCGTCCTTGAGGGCCTGGCCGGCCTTCCCCGCGGATTCCTTCAGGCCCTGGACACCCTTCTGGAACCCCGGCGACTGCGTCAGGGCCTGGGCGCCCTCCTTGAACTGTGCCGCGGATTGGTTGAACTTGGGGTCGGCCTTCAGGTTGGAGACGGCCTGGCTCGCCTGTCCCTTAAGTGCCGTCGCCTGGTCCGATTTCATCAGCTGCTGGAGCTGCTGCATCTGCTGGGCAGCGGCCTCCGGAGAGAGCTTCCCGTCGGGGCCCTTCATCCCCGCCACGACGGCCGAGGTCTGGGTCTGCAGGGCGTTGAGCTTCTGCGTCGTGACGCCGCCCTTCGCGGCCGCCGCGGCCGCCTGCGGGTCGCTGGTCAGGTTCGTGAAGGCCTGCACGGCCTGGGACTGGATCTTGCTCATCTGTTCCGGCGTGAAGGCCTGGCCCTGCTGGGGCATGCCCTGCCGGGCTTTGGCCGCCTCGGCAGACATGTTCGACAGGGCCGCGGAGGCCTTGGCCTTCATCGCGGCGGCCTCGGGGGATTGGGTGACGGCCTTGGCGGCCTTCGCGGCGGCGGTGGCCTTGGCGGCGACGTCGGCCTTCTCCGCTCCGATGGCCGACGACGACGCCAGCCCGGCGACCAAGGTCAGGGCAAGGACACGGTTAGAGCGCGGCATAAAGGCCTCCGAGGGTACTTCCTCTATAGACGGATTGTCCCCCCTCCGCCAGGGTCCGAAGGGCCGCTACTTCTTCCCTTCGGGCTTGGGCTCCTTCTTCCCCTCGTCTTCGTGCGTCTGGGCGCAGTCCTTGGAGAGCTCGGCCTTGTGCTCCTGCAGGCACTTGATGAGGCGGCCTTCCCCGGGTTCGACGCCCTTGCAGAACTTCTCGACGTCGCCCCGGCAGGCTTCCTTCTTCTTGTTGAGCCCTTCCTTCATCCCTCTGTGGTGCTCGGCCATCTTCGCGTGGAACTTGCCGCAGGCCTCGGAGAGCTCGCCTTCGTGCTTCTTGAGGCACTGTACGACCCCGCCTTTGCCCGGCTCGACGTCCTTGCAGAACTTCTCCACGTCGGCCTTGCAGGCTTCCTTCCCTTCCTGCATCTTCTCGCGGATCTTCTCGCCGGCCTTCCCCATCTGCTCGCGGCACTCGGCGGAGACCTTGTCTTCGTAAGCCTTGAGGCAGAACTTGAGGCGCCCTTCGCCCGGGGTGACGTCCTTGCAGAACTTCTCCATGTCGGCCTTGCAGGCGTCCTTGCCCGCGCCTTCCGGGGCGGGCTTGGGCTCGGCCGCCGCCGAGGCCGCGCAGAACAGCACCGCCGCCGCCAGCATCCTGAAGATATCCATGGGCATGTCCCTCCTTAAGGGGTCCTGACTGGGAACGTACAATGACGGGAGGCCCGGGTGCAAGCGGTTCGGCGCTTCAATCCGCCAAGGGATGGAGGTCCTCGAGGGACCCGTCCCGTTCAAGAGCTATACTCCACGCCATGGCCTGGCTGCTCTTGCTCCTCCTTTCCCCCGCCGCCGCGCAGGAGGCGAGCATCGCCGTCGGCCCCGGCAACGCCGAGGCGGCGGCGTCCTCCTTCGCCGCCGCCGCAGACGTGGAGCGGGACGCGCAGGAAACCCGCGAGGGAGAAACCTCCGAAACGGCGGGCAGAGGATTCGGCCGTCTTGGACCCCCGCTCTTCGGGGCCCTGCTCCTGTTAGCGGCGTTCGGGTTTTCGCGCCTCCTCCACGCGGGATGTCTGGGGGTGGTCGTCGCCTCCCCGCTGGTCCTCGTGGGCCTGTGCCTGCTGTCCTTCCCCCTCGTGTCCAATGTCCGGGTGGGCGAACACGACGCGCGTTCGGGTTTGGGTCCGCTGCGCTCAGCGCTGAGCGTCTACTATGGCGACAATAAGGGCCGCTACCCGACGCACTTGTGGCGGCTGACGAAGGATGGGCGATATCTTCAGAGCCTCCCGGCGGTCTGGGCGGTCTTCATCGACCACGCCCTGCCTCCGGGGCGTCCCGACGTTCCGCACGCGGTCACCCGCAGGGTCAAGCATTTCTCATCGTTCACGCCCGGCGATTCGGGGAACTGGGGCTATGTGGACAATCCCAAGGACGGCAATTACGGCATGGTCTTCATCGACTGCACCCACACCGACAGCCGCAGCAGCGTCTGGACGGCGTACTAGCCTGCCGGAACCTTAGTAGGAGTCCCACGCGCTGCCCTTCGTGTCGGTATGCGTGCAGTTGACCCGGAGCTCTCCGAAGTCGCCGTCACCCTTCAGGTTGTTGTAAAGCCAGCCGCCCGAGTCGTCGATGTCCTTGCCGTAGCGCACCTGAGATGAGTCCGGATGATGCGGCGGCGTCTTGGCGGCGTGGATCTTCTCGAGGTAAGGCAATCCGGACTTCCCGGTCTTGGTCAGCGCGTCGAGTTCGGCGGGATACAGGCCGTCCTTGTCCCCATAATAAATGCTGAGGGCGCCGCGGATTTGCCCGAGATTCCCCCGCGTAGCCCCCTCGTTGGATTTTCGGATGAGGTTCGAGAAGCCGTGGCTCGAATGCTCGATGCTCGCCGTGGCGCCCTGGAGAGGCCAGAGTCCGAGGAGCCAAGACCCGGCGAACAGGTTGAGGAAAAGGGAGGCGGCGGCCGCGCCGAAGATGAAGGCCTGCCATCGGACGGGGAGGGCGGCAGGGAGCGCCTTGGCGGGAGCCTTGGTGGGCTCGGGGCTGGAGAACATTCCGAGGATGGGGCCGACGACGGGGACCAAGGCGCTCAGGGCGCAGGAGCTGATGATGGAGACCTTCTTGCCGTACCCTCGCAGGATGTGGAAGGCGGAGAGCCCGGCGGAGCAAAGGACGAAGCCGAGGAGGAGGCCGATCACCCCCGCCGCGCCCTCCGTCACGATGCCGGCGACCTGGCAGGCGACTCCGACGAGGACGACCGGAATCGCCCAATGCCGCCAGGGGACGGGCGGGGCTGGTGCGACCGTTTTTACTTCGGGGACGGGCTCGGGAGGCCGTTCCTGGGGGCGTAACCGTCGGAGCGCCAGCCTCGGTCCCAAGAAGGGCAGGACTCCGCTGGCGCTCAGGAGGAGCAGGGGCCTAAGGCCGGCGGCGCCGCGCCAATCGGGGAAGAGCAGCCAGCCCACAGGCATCCCGCCGACCATCGCCGCCAGCAGGAGCAGCAGGATGTTGGCTATGAGCGGGTGAGCGGCGACCCAGGCGGCCAGTTGAAGATCCGTGCTCCGCGGTCGGGGCCCGAACAGCCAGTCCTCCTTCAGAACCGAGGCACGGCCCTGGTAGAGGATCCGGGTGAACCGCCGGCCGTCGACTCCGGCACCGAGGTAGTAGCCCACGAGGGCCGACGGCGGGAGCGTGGACGAGTCCGGGGCCAGCCAGCCCGACAGATAGAGGTCGATGGCGAGACGATTGTCTCCGTAGGCCGACGTGAGTCGGACCGGGTACCAGGGCTTGGGCGCCGGGAACTCGACCGCCAGCGCGAGGGATTTGGACACTTGCGGTCCCTTCGCCCAGGAGACCACGAAGGCGGAGCCGGCGCGGATGTGCTCCTCGACGCCGCTGCGGGCCGCCGCCGGCAGCACGCAGGACTTGCTCTTCAAATACCGCTCGAAGGCGTCTATTGACGGGGCATCGACCAGTTCCGAAGCCAAGCCGCCGAGCTCCAGATGGCTCAGGGCCTGGACCTGCGTGTCGGCGTAGTGCGGGACGCTCGGCCCCGGACCGATGGAGATGGCGCTCAAGACCGCGATGATGAAGATGACGATAGCCCCTTCGGTCAACGATGCGTTCAGAAGGAGGAGGACGAAGAAGAAGAAGCACAGCATGACCGGATGGCTGGCCAGGTGGGCGGCCACGCGGAGTTCCGTGCCCGGCCAATCCGGCAGGGAATCGACCAAGGCGAGGCGCGCTTGGCGGGTCGGGACGGGAATCGGGACGAACCAGGCCAGATGCGGCGAGGCCCCCTCCGGGCGAGCCGCGATGGTCAGCTTCTCCCGGCCCCCTTCCCACTCCACCCAGGCCTTCTGCGCGGTTTCCAGGACGAGCTCGCGGGCATTCGGGGCGTCCCACATGATTCCGTCGGCACGGGCGGTCTCCGGGAGGCAAACGGACGCTCCTCCCGCCAGGAGCCCGAGCAGAGCGGTGCGCGCGAGCGTCCGACCCATGCCGGGATTCTAGAACATCCATCGCTCGGGCCCACGCGGGCATGGGTCTTCTGCCGCCGCGAAGACTCCCCATTCGTCCTAAGGCGATTCGGGCGCCGCGTAATATAGTCCGAACATGAGCCACCGAGCGCCTCTCTTTATAAGACTTGCGCTGTGCGTCGTCCTCATCTCCCAGTCCACCGCCGCTTCCGCCCAGGCCGTCGTCGCCCGCGTCGTCGCCTCGCCCGGAGTCCAGGTCGCTCCGGCGGGAATCGGGTTGGCCCGGCCCGTAGGATTGGGCGCGGCGCCGCAGGCCTCGCTCCCGACGGCTTCTCTCCTCCCGACGGTTTCGCTCCCGGGGCTGGCGGCCCCGTCCGTCGCCGCCGCTCAGGCGGTGCGCGCGCACGCCGCGGCCGCGCTGCCTGCGGCCCTCGCCGCGCCGGCCGCCCGCGCGGCGGCTCCGCTG
>JACRDU010000153.1 GCA_016218495.1 Elusimicrobiota bacterium | reverse complement strand
TCGGCGCGGGTAGCGCCGACCCCGAGCGGACCCCCGCGGGGTTCGCTCGATCCTTTGGGGGCCCTCCGCCGTGCCTCTTTCAGGCTCATTCTGTGTTGGAATCGCCCGGATTTCAGGCTCATTCTGTATTGGACAAGTCTCTCCCTTGAACCTAGGGGGTCAAAGGGCTATAATGAAGGCGTTCCGGCGAGGATTTCCGCCCTTTTGCCCCGGCTGACAGGGAGCTAAGAGGGTCCTTCCAAGCGAGCCGCGCCGAGCGCGGCTTTCCTTATTATGAGCGACTTGAAGAAGCTCCTCGCGGAGCGCATCCTCATCCTGGACGGGGCCATGGGCACCCAGCTCCAGGACATGCGCCTCACGGCCGAGGACTTCGGCGGCCATGAGCTCGAGGGCTGCAACGAGAACCTGGTCCTCACCCGCCCCGACGCCATCGCCAAGGTCCACGCGGCCTACCTGGAAGCCGGCGCGGACATCATAGAGACCAACTCCTTCGGCGCAGTCCGGCACGTGCTGGCCGAGTACGGCCTCCAGGACAGGACCGTCGAGATCGCCCGCGCCGCCGCCCGCATCGCGGCGGCCGAGGCCAAGCGCTTCTCCACGCCCGACAAGCCCCGCTTCACGGCGGGGGCCCTGGGCCCCGGCACCAAGACCATCTCGGTGACGGGCGGCATCACCTTCGCCGAGGTGCGGCGCAACTACGCCGAGGCCTCGCGCGGGCTCATCGAGGGCGGCAGCGACCTGCTCCTCCTCGAGACCCAGCAGGACACGCTGAACGTGAAGGCCTCCGTCCTCGGCTGCCGGGACGCCTTCGACGCGCTGGGCCGCTCGGTGCCCATCGTCCTCTCGGTCTCCATCGAGACGATGGGGACGATGCTGGGCGGGCAGACCGCCGAGGCCCTGTGCGCCTCGGTGGAGCACTTCGGCCTGCTGGCCCTCGGCCTCAACTGCGCCACGGGGCCGGACTTCATGACCGACCACCTGCGCACCCTCTCCGAGCTGGCGCGCTGCGCCGTCGTCTGCTACCCGAACGCCGGCCTCCCGGACGAGCACGGGCTCTACAACGAATCCCCCGAGATGGTGGCCGCCAAGATGGCGCGCTTCGCCGACCACGGCTGGCTGAACCTGGCCGGCGGCTGCTGCGGCACCACCCCGGCGCACATCCGCGCCATCGCGGCGGCGATGGGCGCCCGCGCGCCGCGCGTCCCCGCCTCCGCGCCGCGCGCGGCCGTCAGCGGGCTGGAGGCCCTGGCCCTCTCCGAGGACCGGCGCCCCATCCTGGTCGGCGAGCGCACCAACGTCATCGGCTCCAAGAAGTTCCGGGAGCTCGTCGCCGCCGGCGAGCTCGAGACGGCCGCCGAGATCGGGCGCCGGCAGGCCCGCTCCGGGGCCCACATCATCGACGTCTGCCTGGCCAACCCCGACCGCGACGAGAAGTCCGACATGGAGGCCTTCCTCGACATCCTCACCAAGAAGGTCAAGGCGCCGCTGATGATCGACACCACCGATGCCGCGGTGCTGGAGTCCGCGCTCGAGCGCTGCGCCGGCAAATGCGTGATCAACTCGGTCAACCTCGAGGACGGGGAGGAGCGCTTCGAGGCCGTCGTGCCGCTGGCCAAGCGCTACGGCGCTGCCCTGGTCGTGGGCACCATCGACGAGGACAAGGCGGCCGGGATGGGCGTCACGCGCGGGCGCAAGCTCGCCATCGCCGCGCGCAGCTACGCCCTGCTCACTGAGAAGTACGGGGTGCTCCCCGAAGACATCGTCTTCGACCCCCTGGTCTTCCCCTGCGCCACCGGGGACAAGGGCTACTACGGCTCCGCCGTGGAGACCATCGAGGGCGTGCGCCTCATCAAGCGCGCCTTCCCCCGCGCCAAGACCGTCCTCGGGGTCTCCAACGTCTCCTTCGGCCTGCCCGCCGCCGGGCGCGAGGTCCTGAACTCGGTGTTCCTGCACCTGTGCGTGGATGCGGGCCTCGACATGGCCATCGTCAACGCCGAGAAGCTGGCGCGCTACGCGACGCTGCCCGAGGAGGAGCGCGTCCTCGCCGAGCGGGTCCTCCTCTGGAAGGGCCCCGGCGACCCCGACCTCCCCGCCGGAGCCGACCCGGTCGCCGAGTTCACCGCCCATTTCCGCCACGCCCGGCCGGACGCCGCCGAAGCGGCTCGCGAGGCGCGCTTGAAGCTCCCCGTCGGAGAACGCCTGGCGCGCATGGTCGTCGAGGGCTCCAAAGAGGGCTTGGCCGGCGACCTCGACGAGCTGCTCGCGACGATGAAGCCGCTGGCCATCATCAACGGGCCCCTGATGAAGGGGATGGACGAGGTCGGGCGGCTCTTCGGCGACAACAAGATGATCGTCGCCGAGGTCCTGCAGTCGGCCGAGGTCATGAAGGCCGCGGTCGCCCACCTTGAGCCGAAGATGGACCACGCCGACGCGGCCGCGCGCGGCAGCATCATGCTGGCCACCGTCAAAGGGGACGTGCACGACATCGGCAAGAACCTGGTGCACATCATCCTCAAGAACAACGGCATCGCCGTCCACGACCTCGGCATCAAGGTGGCTCCCGAGGCCCTGATTGAGGCGGCCCGGAGGCTCAAGCCCGACCTCATCGGCCTCTCCGGCCTGCTGGTCAAGTCCGCCCAGCAGATGGTCGCCACCGCCGAGGACCTGCGCGCCGCCGGGCTCGAGTCGCCCATCCTCGTCGGCGGGGCGGCGCTCTCGGCGCGCTTCACCGCCAACCGCATCGCGCCCGAGTACGGCGCCCCGGTGTTCTACTCCAAGGACGCCATGACGGGGCTGGACCTCGCCAACCAGCTGCTCGACCCCGCCCGCAAGGAGGCCCTCGTCGCCGCCAACCGGGCCAGGCAGGCCGAGCTCGCCGCGCCGGCCGCCGCCCCGGCGCCCGCGCCGGACGAGGCCGCGGCGCCGGCCGGACCGGGGCTGTCCTACGACCATCCCGTCCCCTCGCCCCCCGACCTCAAGCGCCATGTCCTCGAGGACTTCGACCTGGAGCGCATCCTGGGCTATGTGAACCCGGTCATGCTCTACGGGCGCCACCTCGGGCTCAAGGGGGACGTCTCGGCCCTGCTCGCAAAGGGCGACCCCAAGGCCGCCGAGCTCCGGGCCCGGGTGAAGGCCCTCGAGGACGAGGTCCTCGACAAGAAGCTCATCCACCCGCGCGCCGTGGTCCGTTTCTTCGCCGCCAACGGCCGCGGCGACGAGCTCGTGCTCTGGGACTCCGCCCGGCGGGAGGCCGCGCTGGAGACCCTGCGCTTCCCGCGCCAGAGCGGCGGGCAGCGCCTCTGCCTGGCCGACTTCGCGCGACCCTGCGAGGCCGGGGTGGACTATGCCGCCCTCTTCGTGGTGACGTGCGGGGCGGGCGTCCGCGAGCTCTCCACCGAGCTGCGCGACAAGGGGGAATACCTGAAGTCGCACGCCCTTCAGGCCCTGGCCATCGAATGCGCCGAAGGCTTCGCCGAGCTGCTCCATGAGCGCCTGCGCTCCATGTGGGGCATCCCGGACGCCCCCGGGCTGACGGTCAAGGAGAAGTTCCAGGGCCGCTACCGCGGCATCCGCGTCAGCCCGGGCTATCCCGCCTGCCCCGACCTCGAGGCCCAGGAGACGTTCTTCCGCCTGCTCAAGCCCGAGGAGATCGGCGTGGAGCTGACCGACGGCTTCATGATGGACCCCGAGGCCAGCGTGTCGGCCCTGGTCTTCCACCATCCCCAGGCGCGCTACTTCGCCGTCGGACCGACCTCCGCCGAGGCCGCGCTCCGCGGCCTGGCGTGTTAGCAGGAGCGCTCGCAGCGCTCCTAGCCGCCGTCCCGGCGGCCGCGGCGGATTCCGCGCGGGTCGAAGGCCTCCCGGAGAGCACGCCCCTGGCCGTCCCCGCCGCGCCGGCGGCGCAGGACCTGGTGCGCGAGATGGAGATCCTGGTGCGCGCCGAGGACGGGCTCCACCCCCTGGCGGCGCGGGACATCGACGTGCGGCTCGACCCCTATCTGGCGCGCCTGAAGGCCCTGGGCGTGAAGGCCGTCCCCCTGCTCTCCTGGTACGTCGCCCGCGAGGACCGGCCCATGAAGGTGAGGCTGCGCGCGGCCGCCGCCCTCGGGCTCATCGGCGACCCCTCGGCCCTGCCGCCGCTCAAGAGGGCCGCGGAGGACCAGAAGGAGGACGCGGGGCTTCGCTCGGCCGCGGTGCAGGCCCTGGGCAGCCTGCGCCTGCTCCCCCACGAGAAGCGCTCCCTGCTCGACCCGCTGGCCGCCCCCGGGGCCCCCGCCCCGGTGCTGCGCGAGGCGCTGGCCCAACTGGCGGCGGTGGGGACGGACAGGGTCGCCCAGACCGAGGCCGCCGCGCGTTCCTTCGGCCCGATGCCCCAGGGAAGCGCGGCCCTGGCCGCCGGGGGGGCCGCCGACGCCCTGGGAGCCTCCCCGGACTCCGCGGCGGACGCGGCCCTCGTCGGCCTCGTGGGCTTCTACCGCCGGGGGGCGCCGCCCCGGGCGCGCTGCCTCGCGTCTTTGGCGCGCCGGCGCGCCGAGCGGCGCGCCTTCTCCCCCACGCGCGCGCAGATGGACGTCCTCCTGGACGCCCTCGTCGAGGAGCGCGGCCCGGGCGCCCTGAGCGCGGCGCGCCTCCTGGGC
>JACRDU010000024.1 GCA_016218495.1 Elusimicrobiota bacterium | reverse complement strand
CAAGATGGCCGGCTGCAAGATGGAGCTGCCGCAGAAGCCCGGCGAGAAGGTGGACTGTCCGGTCTGCGGCACGCATGTGGCCGAGGCGCCGGACGGCAAGCCGGTCTATTACCGCCATCCGGACCATCCCGAACACAAGTCCGTGACGCCGGCCAAGACCGAGGACGGGAGGGACTACATCCCGGTCTACGAAGCGCAGATGCCGGGCGGGGCCGGAGGGCAGGCGGCGGTGACGCTCTCCGACGAGCGGCGGCGGCTCATCGGCCTCAAGTCCGAGGCGGTGGCGCGCCGGCCTCTGACGCGCACCGTCCGGGCCAGCGGACGGGTGGCCTACGACCCCGACCTCTACAACTCCATGGTCGAGTACCGCGAGGCCGTGCGCGCGCGCAAGCGCCTCGAGGGCAGCGCCCTGCCCGAGGCCAAGGAGCGGGCCGACGCCCTGCTGCGCGCCTCCGGGCTCAAGCTCCAGCCGATGGGGCTCTCCGCCGCGCAGGTCGAGCAGGCGGCGGAAGATGAGACCGCGACGACCCTGCTCGTCGGCGGCGCGGCGGTCTGGGTCTATGCCCAGGTCTACGAACAGGAGGCGGGACTGGTCAAGGCCGGGCAGGCGGCGACGCTGACGACCCCCGCGTTCCCCGGCCGGACCTTCAAGGGGACGGTGCGTTCGCTCGACCCAATCCTGGACGCGGCCACGCGCTCGCTGAAGGCGCGCATCTTCGTTCCCAATCCCGACGGCGCGCTCAAGCTGGAGATGTACGCCGACGTGCAGGTCCTCGTGGCTCTGGGCGAGCGCCTGTCTCTGCCCGAGTCGGCCCTCATCGACACGGGAGAGCGCCGCGTGGCCTTCGTCGACCTAGGCGACGGCCGCATCGAGCCCCGGGTCGTAGAGGTGGGCACCAGGGCGGAGGGGTACTACGAGCTGCGTGCCGGGGTGGCGGAGGGGGAAAAGGTGGTGACCTCGGCCAACTTCCTGGTGGACTCGGAGTCCCGCCTGAAGGCGGCCGTCGGGGCGGCGGCCAAGAAGGGCAAGACGGAGGCCGAGCCCTCCGACCCGCATGCCGGGCACCGGCGTTAGGAGGCGGCCATGATAAACCGGATCATCCGCTGGAGCGCTGACAACAAGCTGGCCGTCATCCTGCTGACGGCGGCGGCGCTGGCGGGCTCCTGGTATCTGGCGAAGGTCTCCCCGCTCGACGCCATCCCCGACCTCTCGGACACCCAGGTCATCGTCTACTCGCGCTGGGACCGTTCGCCCGACCTCATAGAAGACCAGGTGACCTACCCTATCGTCTCGGCGCTCCTGGGCGCGCCCAAGGTGAAGGCGGTGCGCGGGTTCTCCGACTTCGGATTCTCCTTCGTCTACGTCATCTTCGAGGACGGCACCGACATCTATTGGGCCCGTTCGCGCGCGCTGGAATACCTGTCGAAGGTCCTGCCGACCCTGCCGGAAGGCGTCAAGACCGAGATCGGGCCCGACGCCACGGCCGTCGGCTGGGTGTTCCAATACGCCCTGGTGGACAAGACGGGACGCCACGACCTCCAGCAGCTGCGGAGCCTGCAGGACTGGTATCTGCGCTACCAGCTGCAGTCCGTGCCCGGCGTCGCCGAGGTGGCGGCCTTCGGAGGCTTCCAGAAGCAGTACCAGGTCACGGTGGACCCCAACGCCCTCTCGGCCTACGGCATCCCCATCACGGATGTGGTGGATGCGGTGCGGGAGGGCAACGAGGAGTCGGGCGGACGCCTCATCGAATTCGCCGGCACCGAGTTCATGGTCCGCGGGCGCGGCTATGTCCGCTCCGTCGCCGACATCGAGGCCATCGTGGTGGCCCGCGACGCGCGGGGGACGCCGGTCCTGCTGCGCAACGTGGCGAAGGTCGCGGTGGGTCCGGAGCTGCGGCGGGGCATCGGGGACCTGGACGGGGAAGGCGACGCGGTGGGGGCTGTCGTCGTGATGCGCCACGGCGAGAACGCCCTCAACGTCATCGGGCGGGTCAAGGAACGCCTCGAAGAGCTCAAGGCGGGCCTGCCCGAGGGGGTGGAGGTCGTGACGACCTATGACCGCTCCGGCCTCATTAAGGAGGCCATCGCCACCTTGGTCCACGACCTGAAGGTGGAGCTCCTCCTCGTCAGCCTCGTCATCATGCTCTTCCTGTGGCACATTCCCTCGGCGCTCGTGCCCATCATCACCATCCCCATCGCGGCCCTGCTGACCTTCGTGCCGCTCTACTTCATGGGCGTGACCCTGAACATCATGTCGCTGACCGGCATCATGATCTCAATCGGCGTGCTGGTGGACGGCGCCATCATCGAGGTGGAGAACGCCTACAAGAAGATCGAACGCTGGTTCGCCGCCGGACGGCCGGGGACCTTCCATGACGTGCGCCTCTCGGCCCTGCAGGAGGTCGGCCCGGGGGTCTTCTACTCGCTCTTGGTCGTGGCGGTGGCCTTCCTGCCCATCTTCACCTTGGTGGACCAGGAGGGTCGCCTCTTCAAGCCGCTGGCCTACACCAAGACCCTGGCCATGGCGATGGCGGCGTTCCTCGCCGTCACCCTCGACCCTGCGGTCCGGATGCTCTTCAGCCGCCACGAGCCCTTCGCGCTCAAGCCGCGCTGGTTCTCGCGCGCCGCGAACGCCGTCCTGGTGGGGACCTACCGTCCCGAGGAGCAGCACCCCGTGAGCCGCATGCTCTTCCGGCTCTATGAGCCCGTTTGCCGCTGGACGCTGGAACGGCCGCGCCAGGTCGTCGCGGCCGCCGTCCTGTTCGCGTCTCTGAGCGTGCCGCTCTACCTGGGACTGGGCTCCGAGTTCATGCCTCCTCTCGAGGAAGGGACCATCCTCTACATGCCGACGACCCTGCCGGGCGTCTCGGTGACGGAGGCGGAGCGCATCCTGCAGACCCAGGACCGCATCCTCAAGTCCTTCCCGGAGGTGGAGCGCGTCCATGGCAAGGCCGGCCGCGCCGGCACCTCCACCGACCCCGCGCCCTTCTCGATGATGGAGACGGTCATCGTCCTGAAACCCAAGGGGGAATGGCGCGAGAAGCGCCGCTGGTTCTCGGACTTGCCCGAATTCCTCAAGGTCCCGCTCCGGCACATCTGGACGGACCGCCTGACCTACGAGGAGCTCGTCTCCGAGTTCGACTCGCACCTGAAGCTCGCCGGCGTCACCAACGCCTGGACGATGCCCATCAAGGCGCGCATCGACATGCTCTCGAGCGGCGTGCGCACCCCCATCGGCATCAAGGTCTTCGGCGCGGACCTGAAGGAAATCGAACGGCTCGGAGGCGAAATCGAGGCCGCCGTGCGCGGCGTGCGCGGGGCGCGCAGCGTCTTCGCCGAGCGCACCGCCGGCGGCTACTTCGTGGACTTCGACTTGAAGCGCGACCAGCTCGCCCGCTACGGTCTCTCGGTGCGCGAGGTGCAGACGGTCATCGGCGCGGCCATCGGCGGCGAGCCGGTGACGACGACGGTAGAAGGCCGGGAACGCTATACGGTCAACGTCCGCTATCCGCGCGAACTGCGCGAGGACCTGGACCAGCTCAAGCGCGTCCTCATCCCCGCCGCCGGGGGGGCGCAGGTCCCCCTCGGGCAGCTCGCCGAGATCGTCCGCCGCACCGGGCCGTCCATGATCCGCAATGAGAACGGCCTGCTGGCCGGCTACGTCTATGTGGACGTGGCGGGTCGGGACCTGGGTTCCTTCGTCGAGGAGGCCAAGAAGGCCGTAGGGGGTTCCGTACGGCTCCCCGCGGGCTACGCCGTCCAGTGGAGCGGACAGTACGAGAACATGGCGCGGGTCAAGGAGCGGCTCAGGGTCGTGGTCCCGCTGACCTTGGGAATCATCATCATCCTGCTCTACATGAACACGGGCTCCTGGGCCAAAGCCGGCATCGTCCTGTTGGCAGTCCCGTTCTCGGCCGTGGGCTGCTTCGCCATCCTATGGCTCCTGGGCTACAACATGTCCATCGCCGTCTGGGTCGGCATCATTGCCCTGCTGGGCCTCGACGCGGAGACGGGCACCTTCATGCTGCTGTACCTCGATCTGGCCTACTACGAGCGCCTGAGGACGGGCATGCTGCGCAGCCGCGAAAACCTCGTCGAGGCCGTCGTGGAGGGAGCGGTCAAGCGCATCCGCCCGAAGCTGATGACGGTGGCCGTGGACTTCGCGGCCATGGCGCCCATCATGTGGTCGGCGGGGGCCGGCTCGGACATGATGAAGCGCATCGCGGCGCCGCTCGTCGGCGGCCTGGCGACCAGCTTCACGATGGAGTTGGTGGTGTATCCGGCCGTCTATTTCCTATGGAAGTGGCACGGGGAGCTTGAGGAAGGGCGCCGCGACCCGGGCAGCATACCGGTCCCGGAGCTCTCGGAGCACTGATGGACATGCTGACCCTTTGGCGTTGGCTGTGGCCGGTGCGCTCGCGCCTGGCCGGAGGGCTGGCCGTCGGCCAGCGCTTCCCGGACTTCGCGCTGAAGGACGGCGCCGGAGTCGAGCACCGGCTCTCGGGGGGCGGGCGGACCGCGCTGTGGTTCACGAACCTATGCGAGGACTGCCGCGCCAAGATCCCGCTCCTCAACTCGGCGGCCGAGGGCGGGCTGCGCGTCCTCGCCGTCAGCATCCTGCCCGTGGAGGACCCGCTGCCGGCCCGCACGGCGCCGGGCTGCCGCTTCCCCGTCCTGCTCGACCCCGATGACGTCGTCGCGAAGCGCCTGGGCCTGGCCCATCCCCCCGGGACCTGCCCCATCCATAATTTCTTCCTGGTGGGGCCGGAGCGGGACATCCTCTTCAAGCACCATCTTTCGGCTTTGAGCCCTGAGAAGTTCAGGGCGCTCTGTGCCGGCTCGGCAGACAGGAGGCGGGAATCATGAGGAAGGCGTTGATGGCAGCGGCGGCGGCGTTGGCCGTCGCCGCTGGGGCCCGGGCCCACGAGGCGGACAAGGACCGAGCGCGGGCGGCGGCCGTAGACCCGGGAGTGGCCAAGACCCTGGCCGCCTACCGCGCCGCCTTCGAGGCGCGCAGCACCGAAAAACTGGCGGATGTGGTCGACCCGGAACTCCTGGTACTGGAAGGCACCGGGAAGAACGTGGGTTGGGCCGATTATCGGGACAACCACATCGGCCCCGAGATGAAGGAGTGGGAGAGCTTGACCTACGGCGACCCGGTCGTCGTGGATGCGGAGGCGAAAGGAGAGTTGGCCTGGGCGGTGACCCAGGCCACGGTAACCATCGTCTCGGGCGGCAAGCCGTTGACGCTCGATGTGTCGGAGACGTTCGTGTTGGGGAAGAAGAGCGGGGTCTGGCGCATCCGCCATCTGCATTGGTCGGGCAAGCGGCGCACGCAGCCGGCGCCGGCGAAGGAGGCGAGATGACGGTGGTCATGGCGGTCGTCATGGGCGTCATGATGGTCGGGATGATGTTCGGGATGCATCGCAAGCATAAGGGAAAGCACGGCGGCGCCGATAAGCCCGTCGTGTCGTCCACGGCGACGGCTCAGGGGTCGGAAGCGGCCCCGCACGAGCACGCGCACTGATTCGGGAACGGAGGAGTTGATGACAAAGGCGATGGCGGGAGTCGTGCTGTCGACGGTGGTGGGGTTGGCGGGCGCGGCTTACGCGCAGCACGACCATGGCAAGATGGAGAAGGGCGGCGACCACTCCAAGATGGGCATGGAGCACAAGGGCGGTGCCGCTGCTGGCGAGACGGTGACGCTCAAGGGCGAGGTGCTGGACATGGCCTGCTACATGGCCCACGAGGGGATGGGGGAGAAGCATGCTAAGTGCGCGAAGACCTGCCTTCTGGGCGGCGCGCCGGCGGGAATTCTCGGAGCCGACGGCAGCGTGACCTTGCTCGTCGAGGACCACAACATGAAGAAGCCCTACAAGGCCCTGCTCGAGCTGGCCGGCCAGAAGGCCGAGGTGACGGGCAAGAGGTACACGCGCGGCGGGCTGACCGCCGTGGTCGTCTCCGCGGTGAAGAAGGGCTGAGGCCGGGGATGAAGCTCTGGCTGCTTCATCCGCTGGCCGTCCACTTCCCCGTCGCCCTCCTCCTCATGGGATTCGCGCTGCATGCGCGGGCCCTGTGGAAGGGCGGCGGGGAGTGGACCGCCCCCGCGGCGCGCTGGCTGCTCTGGCTGGGCACGGCGGGGGCCTGGACGGCCTTGGGGCTGGGGCTATTGGCGGAGAAGACGGCGCCTCACGTGCCCTCGGCCTGGCAGGTCCTGGCCGAGCATGAGGCCTTGGCTTGGTGGACCTGCGGGGTCTTCACGGGGGTGTCGCTGGCCGTCCTTCGCTGGCCGCGCTGGGCGGCTGGGCTATGGGTTGTCGGGTTGGCGTTCCTGATTTCCACGGCCCAACACGGGGGCGAACTAGTCTACGAGCACAACATGGGCACCAAGGCCTCAGAGGAGTGATGATGATTCGAAACGCGATCAGAGCGGCGGAGCCCGACCTCGACTGGTACATCCTGTTCCTATGCTGGGGTGTGGCGGCCGTCTCGGCCGCGGGGAGCGTGTTCTTCAGCCATGTGATGGGCTTCGCGCCCTGCGTGCTGTGCTGGTACCAGAGGATATTCCTGTTCCCGCTCGTCGTCATCTTGCCCTGGGGCCTCTTCCCGCTGGATGTGAAGGCGGCGAAGTTCGCCCTGCCCCTGTCCGTCGCGGGGCTGCTGACGGCGGGCTACCATAACCTGCTCTACGCGGGGCTGCTCCCGAAGGGGGTCCAACCCTGCTCCCAGGGCGTCTCCTGCACCGAGAAGTACATCGAGCTCTTCGGCTTCCTGTCGATCCCGATGCTCTCCTTGCTCTCGTTTGCGGCCATCACGGCCCTGCTGGTCGTTCTTAAGAGGAGGAACCCCGGATGAAGAAGGTCCTGTTCGGCGTCGCTTGCGCAGCACTGGTCGGCGGCTTCCTGCTGGCCGCCTCCGCCTACAAGGCGCGGCGGGCCAGGGGGCTGGGCTTCATGGCCCGGGAGAACGCGGCCGTCTTCGTGCGGCCGCATTCCCCCGTCCTGGGCGCCGACGACGCGAAGGTCTACGTCGTCGAATTCACCGACCCGGCCTGCGAGACCTGCGCCGCCTTCTCGGAATTCGTCAAGCAGGGCATGGCGGCCAACCCCGGGAAGCTCAAGCTCGTCGTCCGGTATGCGGCGTTCCACTCGGGCGCTTCGGACGCGGTCAAGGTCCTCGAGGCGGCCAGGCGGCAGGGGCGGTTCTGGGAGACGCTGGAGCTCCTGTACGCGACCCAGGAGGAATGGACGCAGCACCACCACGCCGACCTTTCGCGCATCTGGCCGCTGCTCCCGAAAGCGGGGGTCGACGCGGCGCGGGCCCGCAAGGACATGGATGACCCCGGAATCGCCAAGGTCATCGAGCAGGACCTGGCCGACGCCCGGACGCTGAACGTGCAGAAGACCCCGGGCTTCTTCGTCAACGGCAGGCCGCTCGAACCCTTCGGCTTCGAGCCGCTGCAAGCCCTCATCGAGGCCGAGGTCAGGGAGAACTATCCCTGAGCCGCCAAGGACCCGCCGGCAAGGCATAGGCCTTTGGGCCTAGGTCCCTGCTCCCTCCAAAGACCCCTGTCCCAGGGCCGCTTCCCTTATATTATCTCTGGGATGAGGGGGATCGTCATTCTGGCCGTCCTGGCAGCCATGGCCGCCCCTCCGGTGTCGGCGGCCAAGGCCCGGCGCAAGCCTGCGCCGGCCCGGGCTGTACTGGCCGACCCGGCCGCCTTCATCCCCCCGGACGACGCCGACATCGAGCGGTCCTTCTGGGAGGTCGTCTACCGCCTGGAGCGGCGCCAGACCGGCTCCACCGAGGCCGACCCACTGGCCGACGCCATGCGCATCGAGGTCGCCGGCCTCAAGGCCGAGGAGAGGCTGGCCGTCATGCGCCTCTTCCTCGCGGCCACGCACCATTACGACGGGATGGAGGACGGGACTTTGGTCGAGGCCCTGCGCCAGCGCCATGAGGAGCGCTTTTCCGACCGGCTCCGGGACTTCGCCATCCTGTCGAGCCGGCTGAGGGAGAACGGCGGCGCCTCCGCGGGGAAGCTCTTCGCCCGGGTGCGCGCCCTGGCCGGCCCCGGGGCGGCCGGCCTCGAGCTGTCCCGCCGCCTGGCCGACGCCGACCCCGGCAACGCCTCCGTCTTGACGCGCCTTTCGATGGACCTGGCCGACACCGGCGACCTGCAGGGCTCCGTCGAAGCGGCGGAGAAGGCCATCGCCGTCTCCTCCGATTCTCCCCGCGCCCGCACCGCCTTGGCCAGCGCGAAGTACCAGCTCAAGGACTTCCCCGGCGCCAACGCCGCCGCCAACGAGGCCCTGTCGCGCGACCCCGGCGACAAGGTGGCCTACGCCATCGTCACCCTGACGCAGGACCGCCTGCCGGCCGCGCGCAAGGCCGCCGAGAGCAGCCCGCTGGACCTGGCCGACGATACGGGCGGTACCCGCCGAGACGCCGTGGGCGGCGCCATCGCCCCGCCGCTCCCCGGAGCCGCCGCCGCCGCGCGGGACCTGGCCGAGGAGGCCCGCGCGTCTTTGCGGGGCGGGGACTTCGAGCGCGCCGACGAGCTCGCCACCAAGGCCCTGGAGAAGGACCCCAACAGCGTCGCCGCGCTCTTCCGGCGCGCCCGCGCCCGGATGCGCCGGGAGCAGCTCGACGAGGCCTATAGCGACACGGCACGGGCCCTGGAGCTCATGGGTCCCGCGCCCAGCCCCATCCTGCTGACCCTGCACGCCGGCATCCTCAACCGCCTGGGGCGCTCGGCGGAGGGCCTGGCCGCCGCCGAGAGGGCCCTGACCCTCAATCCCGGAAGCGACCGCTCGGTGTCCGGGGCGATGTTCCAGAAGGCTTGGGGCCTGGCCGGGACCGGGGACCGCCGCGGGGCCATGAAGACCCTGGCCCAGGCCGCCCGCCTCAACCAGCGCTACGTGCCCTTCTACCAGGAAGCCAAGTCCCAGCCCGAGGAGCAGGACCTGACCCTCGTCTTCGCTTCCGACTGGCTGGCGCAGGAGAGCGTCCCGTCCCGCGGGGGCGAGCCGGAGAAGGCTCAGAGCCTCGGCGAGCTGCTCGGGCCGCGGCGGACGATGCTGATCCTCGTGTTCAGCCTATTGGGCGGCGGCCTCATCGCCTTCGGGCTGGTGCGCTCCGCCCTCTCATCCCGGGCGGCCGCGACCGAGCCCGTCCCCGCCGCGCCGGCGCCCGCCGCGAACGGCCTCTTGGCCGGGACCTACCGGCTCGGCCGGCGCATCGGTTCCGGGGGGATGGGCCTGGTCTTCGAGGCGCTGGACGTCAACCTCGAGCGCCGGGTGGCCATCAAGAAGATGCGCGAGGAGATCGGCGCCGACCCCCGCGAGCGCGAGCGCTTCCTGCGCGAGGCCCGCACCGTGGCGGCCCTCAAGCACCCGAACATCGTCGAAATCCACGCGGTGGTCGGCGACGGGCAGGACGTCTACCTGGTCTTCGAGCATGTGGACGGGCACACTGTCACCGAGTACCTGCAGGCCTACCGGCGCATCCCCTTCGACCAGGCCGTGCGCATCGTGATGGGGGTGACGGCGGCGCTCGACTACGCCCATGCCCGCGGCGTCGTCCACCGCGACCTCAAGCCCTCCAACATCATGATCACGCGCGAAGGCGTCGTGAAGGTCATGGACTTCGGCATCGCCCGCCAGGCCAAGGACACGTTGAGCGCGCTGCACTCGACCGAGACGATTTCCGGCACGCCCCAATACATGCCTCCGGAGCAGGAGGCCGGCAGCGTGCGCGGCGAGTCCGACGTCTATTCGCTGGGCGTCTGCCTCTACGAGATGGTGGCCGGCGTCCTGCCTTTCCAGGGCGTGGGCGTCAACATGTCGATCAACAAGGCCAAGCGGGCCTATTCGATGCTCTCGCACATGGTCCCCGACCTCCCGCCCGGGACCGACCAGGTCATGGACTGGGCGCTCGACCCCGACCCCGACCGCCGCCTGAAGACCCCGCAGAAGTTCTCGCAGGCCCTGCAGGACCTGCTGCAGCCGCGCATCGGCCTCAAGCCGCCCGACCAGATCGCCTCGGCGTAGGTCCTCGCCTCGGCGGCGAGAATCTTCTAGACTCCCGACATGGACCGCGCGAACAAGCTCATCGGGCTCGAAGAGCGTTTCGGCTCCCACAACTATCTCCCGCTGCCGGTGGTCATCTCGAAGGGCAAGGGCGCCTACGTCTGGGACGTGAAAGGCCGCCGGTACGTCGACATGCTGAGCGCCTATTCGGCCCTGAACCAGGGGCACAACCACCCCGCCATCGTCGCGGCGATGAAGCGCCAGCTCGAGCGCGTGGCTCTGACCTCTCGGGCGTTCCACAACGACAGGCTGGGCCCTTTCCTTGAGAGGCTCTGCGGGGTCTGCGGGATGGACCGCGCGCTGCCGATGAACTCAGGCGCGGAGGCCGTCGAGACGGCCATCAAGGCCATGCGCCTCTGGGGCTACACGAAGAAGGGCGTCGCGGCGGGGCGGGCCGAAATCATCGTGGCGGAAGGGAACTTCCACGGCCGCACCACCACCATCGTCGGGTTCTCCTCCGACCCCGGCTCGCGCGAAGGCTTCGGCCCCGCCACTCCCGGCTTCAAGACGGTGCCCTACGGCGACGCCTCGGCTCTGGCGGCCGCCATCGGGCCGGACACGGCCGGGGTCCTGCTCGAGCCCATCCAAGGGGAGGCGGGCGTGCGCATCCCGCCTCCGGGCTACCTGACCGCGGTCTCCGAGGCCTGCCGCAAGGCCAAGGTCCTGCTCTGCTTCGATGAGATCCAGACCGGGCTCGGACGCACCGGGCGGATGTTCTGCTGGCAGCACGAGGGCTGCAAGCCCGACATGATGACCTTGGGCAAGGCCTTGTCCGGGGGGCTCTACCCCGTCTCGGCCTTGGTCGGGTCCGACGAGGTGCTCGGCCTGTTCACCCCCGGTACGCACGGCAGCACCTTCGGCGGCAACCCGCTGGCCTGCGCCGTCGGCACGGCCGCCCTGGACGTCATCGAGGACGAGCGCCTCGTCGAGCGCTCCGCCGAGCTCGGGGTCTACTTCCTCGAACGCCTGGGCGGCCTGCGCCACCCGCGCATCAAGGAGGTGCGCGGGCTGGGGCTGTTGTGCGCCCTGGAGTTCCGCGAGCCCATCGCCAAGGCCTTCTGCAAGGCCCTGATGGCGCGCGGCATCCTGGCCAAGGACACGCACGGCACGACGGTCCGCTTCGCGCCCCCGCTCGTCGTCACCAAGCTCCAGCTCGAGCAGGCCTTCGAGACCGTGCGGGACGCGCTCAAGGAGTTCTGATGGCGCCCCTGCTCTGTCCCGCCTGCCCTGAGTCGGCTCTGACGCAGACTTCGCCGCGGCAGGGCCTTTCCGTCGACCATTGCGCGGCCTGCGGAGGGGCCTGGCTCGACATCGGCGAGGTCTACGCCTTCACGCGGGACCCCAACGCGGCGAAGGCCGCCCTCAAAGCGGCCTACGGCCGGCCGATGCCCTCCACCCGCTCCTGCCCGCGCTGCGCGCGGAACATGTCCGCGGTGCGCCTCGAGTCCTCCGCCATCATCGTCGAGGCCTGCCCAGGCTGCGGCGGGAACTGGTTCGACAAGGGGGAGATGGCGAAATTCGTGGCCTCTTTGACGCCGCCCGCGGCGCCCGTCCCGGACAAGGCCCCGTCGAAGGCGCCTCTAGCGGCCACCCCGGCCCCGGCCTCCGCCCCCGCAGGTGACCGTCCCCGCCCTCTGAGCGACGAAGAGAGCGCCCAGCTCGCCGGCCCCGACACTTCGGTCTTCATCGCCGGGGTGGTGATCGTGTGCGGGGCCGCCGCCCTGGGGCTGCTCTGGGGGCTGCGCGGCTCCTTCCCGCTGCTGGACTCGGAGGGGCTGCGGCCCTTCCTCATCGGGGCGCTGGCCGTCGTCGCCACGGCCGTCCCCGCCGCCCGCGCCGCTTCGTCGCGGGCGCGCCGTCTGCGGGGGGCCTGGCTGGTCCCCGGCGAGGTCACCGCGCGCCAGGACCGCGGCAGCGTGCTCGTCGAGCTCGTCGTCCAGTATCCCTTCGGAGACAGGATGCGCGGGACCACGGCGCAGGTGACGGCGGGGGGACCGCTGGACGCCGCTATCGGCGCGCGTTCCTGGGTGGCCGTCCGCCCGGACCAACCCGACGCCGGAATCGTGGTCCTGAAGCCCTAAGCGGACAGCTCGCGCAGCAGGCCCGGCATCCGGTAGACGGCCCGCAGCGCCTCCCGGATGGCGCCCGCGTGGACCGAGACGGCCCGGCCGGCCCCGCCCGGGTAGGCGTAGTTCGCGCTCAGGCTCTGGATGTTCCCGTCGAAGATGAGCCCGACGTAGCGCCCGCGCCTGTCCACCACCGGGCTGCCCGAATTCCCGCCGATGATGTCGTGGGTGGAGACGAAGTTCAGCGCGGTCTCGAGGCGGAGGCGTCCCTTCGCGCCGTGGACCCGGGGCGGGAGGGCGTAGGCCCCCTGTCCGTCGAACGAGGCCGCCCGGTCGAAGAGGCCGTTGAAAGTCGTCTTCCAGGGCACCAAGGTCTTGTTCCAGGCGTAGCCTTCGGCCCGGCCGTGGCTGAGGCGCAGGGTGAAGGTGGCGTCGGGGTAGGCCTCCTTTCCCCATGCCTTGAAGCGCGCCTCGGCGATGCGCCGGCCTTCGAGGCGCTCCGTGCCCTCCACCCTGTCTTCGTACCAGGAGCGCTCGGCGCGGTAATAGGGGTCGGCGCGGCGGCACAGGAGGAGCAGAGGGTCGCTGGAGGAGCCGACCGCCCGCGGGCCGCCCTCCACCAGCGCGCGCCGGACGGCAGGGTCGGCGAGGCGCGTGCCCCGCAGGGCTTCCTTGGCGGCGCGTTCCGGGCTGCGCCCTCGCAGGACGGCGCGCACGAAGGGGTCCGAGGCCCCCAGCTTGCGCGCGGATTCGGCCAGGCCGTGGGCCAGCATAGCCTCCTCGAGGTCGAGGTGGACGGGGGCGGGGGAGAAGAGGCGGTGCTTGAGCGAGTCGAGCGCCGAATCCCTGAACTCCTCGTAGCGCTTTTCGTTGGGCTTCTGTACCTCGGCCACCCAGCGCACGATGGTGTCGGCGAAGCCGGTCAGCCGGTAGCCCCAGAGGCGGCGGAACGTATGGCGCTCGAAGCGCCTCTCGTAGGCGCCCCGCGCGGCCGCGATGCGGCCCCAGGCCGACCGGGCCGGCCGGGACGCCGGAGCGGCGCGCAGCGCGGCCTCTTCCGCACGCTTGCGGGCGAGCAGGGCGGGGTCGCTCAGGCCTTCCGCCTCCCCGGTCAGCGCCTTGTCGGCGTTCTCGCGGTTGACGCGGTGGTCGCGGCCCCGGCGGGCCTGCTCGGCGCCCCGCGCTTGGTACGACTTGACCGCTCCCAGCATGGCGCGCACGCGCTCCAGCCGGGCGGGGACGGTGACGCGGCGTTCGAAGTCGAGCTGGGCCTCGGTCAGGAGGCGGTCCGTCCCGCCGGGATGTCCGGAGACGAAGAGCGGTTCGCCGGGGCGCGGCCCGGACGGCTCGAGGGGCAGGAAGGCCTTCGGGCGGACGGGGCGTCCGTCCTCGTAGGCCCTGAAGAAGGCGAAGTCCAGGGCGTAGCGGGGGTAGGTGAAGTTGTCGTCGTCGCCGCCGTAGAAGGCCGCTCCGGCCTCGGGCGCCATCACGAGGCGCAGGTCGGTGTACTTCTTGTAGCGGTACAGCCAGTACTGTCCGCCCTGGTAGAGCTCGACCACGTCGGAGCGCAGGCCGGTGGCCTCGGCGGATTCCTTCTCGATGCGGGAGATCTCGGCTTTCCGGCGCGCGTTCGCCTCCGCCGGCCCGAGGCGGGGGGGAACGGCCCGCAGCACCCGACGGGTCATGTCCGTCGCCGAGACCAGCACGTTGCATTCCAGGTCCGGACAGCGGCGTTCCTGGCCGCGGGACCGGGCGAAGAAGCCGTCCTTCACGCAGTCGCGCCCGGCGGTGGAGAGCTTCTGCAGTTGGCCCATCGCCACATGGTGGTTGGTGAGGACGAGCCCCTGTCCGGAGACGAACGCCCCCGAGCCCCCGTCGTTGAAGCGCACCGAGGCCCGGCGCAGGCGCTCGAGCCAGGGGCGGTCGGGCGCCCAGCCGAACTCCCTGCGCAGGCGGGCCAGCGGGGGGGCTTCGAAGGTCCACATGCCCTCATCGGGCAGGATGGGGGGTGCGGAGGTCTTCATGAGGGTCTCCCGTTGAGCCGGAGGAACTCGAGCCAATAGTCGTAGGACTGGAACGCCACGCCGCCGCCCGCCGCCGTGCGCACGCCGGAAGGGTGTTCCGGGCACACCGGCACCGGGACGAGCGTCGATTCGACGCGGCCGGCCACGCCTTCGATGCCGGAGGTCTGCACGGCGAAGCGCGCCTCGCGGACGGCGTCGGTCCTCGCGGCGCAGACGCAGCAGCCCCCGTCCCAGGGCAGGCGCCACGGGCCCGCTCCGAGGTCTCCCGGCGTCAGCAGGAAGCCCAAGCCCGCGTCGAGCGTGCCCGGAGGGACCGGGCGGAGCAGGCCGTCGGCGGGGCGGAAGTAGCCGTAGCCCGGACAGCCCGTGCAGCGCGCATGGCCGGCCACCGCCCGGATGGCGTCGCCGCAGCGCGGGCAGGCGCCCTCCTTCGAGCGCAGCGCGGCGGCGACGAAGGAGACGGCTCCGGCCGCCGCCGCCAGCGACAGGACGGTGCGCCCCTTACTCCACAGCGCCCAGGCCCAGAACAGCAGGAGCGGTACCGCCAGGAAGGCGCCCAGGCGCACCTCCGCCGAGGCGGCCATCGGCAGCTCCTTCAGGCGGAGGCGCTCGCGTTCGTCGGGGAAGCCGGGGAAGCCGGGCATGGGGCCGATTGTATCAGGTTGTCGAAGCGGCGTCCCGCGGCGCGCGCCATCAGTAGCCAGGCCCCGATGAAGCCCAGCGCGAAGAAGCTCAGGCGTTCGGCCGGCCAGCCGGCGGGGATGAGCACGGCGTTGAAGCCCAGGATGATGAGGGCGCTGACCCCCTTCGCGCCCCGGAAGACGAACATGTCGATGAAGGCCTTGGCCTGGTACTTGGTCGCCTCGTCGGTGGGGGTGTAGAGGGTCTCTTTGGACGACTGGTTGACCGAGTAGTTGAAGACCCCGTCGCTGGAGAACATGAACGCGGCCACGGCGAAGAGCGGAACGGCCAGATAGGCGGCCGAGCCCAGGAGGAGCAGGGCCGGCAGCACCAGCACCCCGACCCGGGGCCCGAATCTGCGCAGGACCCAGCTGGTGAACAGCAGCTGCACGGCCACCGACAGGGAGATGTTGGCCGTGGAGAGCTTGCCGAGGAAGGCCCCCAGCTCTCCCTCCGCCGGGAACGCCGCGCCGGCCGCGGCGCTGAACTGGTAGTCGACGATGTTGGAGGTGATCTCGTAGCAGGTCACCATCCCGGCGATGCAGAGCAGGTAGCCGCTGCCCAGGGTCAGCGCGGCTCCCTGCAGGGCCTCCTTGAAGGAGGCCGTCGACTCCTGCCGGGCAGCCTGGGGATGGGCGGGGTCCTGCCCCAGGGTCCATGCCAGCGCCGCCATCGCCGCCATGAGGCCGACGCAGAGCATCAAGAGCGGCGGGGCGCCCAGCTTGCCGACCAGCCAGCCGGTGACGGCGCTGCCCACCGCCCCGCCGACGATTCCGCCGGTGCCCACCACGCCGTAGATGCGCCGGGCCTGGTCGGGGGGGGTGATGTCGTTGGCGAAGCTCCAGAACACGGCCAGCATGACGGTGATGTAGATGTCCACATAGAAGAAGAAGGCGTAGTGCGCCCAGTCGGGGGCGGTCCCTCGGAACAGCGCCCAGAAGGCCAGCGCGCACAGCGCGAAGACGGCGCAGGCCCCGACGGCGATGCGCTCGCGGGCGACGCGGCGGGCCAGGGCGGAGTAGAGCAGCATGACGGGCAGGACCAGGAAGGCCGTGCCGAGCTTGGCGTAGGGGATGTTCTTGGCCCCGATGAAATGGATGAATTTGGAGGTCCGCAGGGGCTTCTGCACCCAGAAGGCCATGATGACGAGGAAGAAGTAAGCCGCCAGCAGGAGGGCTTTGCGGCGCTCCTCCTTTGACAGCGAGAGGGGATTTATCATAGGTGGAAGGGGCTGAATTCTAGCAATTGTCGTGCTATACTATTCCCACGTAGGCTATAGCACCGCGAATCGTACGCCCGCCAAGATGCAAAGTCCTGTCAGGCCGAAGACGCGACTAATTAAAAAGGCCTGCATTCGGTAAAGAGAGAAACATGAAAGGCAAAGTAAAGTGGTTCAACGACCAGAAGGGCTTCGGATTCATCACCCCTGAGGACGGCTCCAAGGACTTGTTCGTGCACCACACGAGCATCATGGGGTCGGGCTTCAAGACCCTGGCGGAGAACCAGGCCGTCGAGTTCGACGTCGAGCAGTCCGAGAAGGGACCGCGCGCCGCGAACGTCAAGGCCCTCTAGACCGGATCCCGATCTAGAATAAAAAGAAGCCCCGCGCCTTCGGCGCGGGGCTTCTTCGTTTCCTGCTTCAGCTGGAGTGGTGGTTGGGGAAGGATTCGAACCTTCGTAGGGCATAGCCCGATGGATTTACAGTCCATTCCATTTGACCGCTCTGGCACCCAACCGAAGCGCTTTTTAGGCGCCGGTCATTTTATCACATATCCCGATATCAAATTCTTGGCCTTGAACTCTGCGTTCAGGGTGGGCAGACGGCTCTTGCCGCCGGGCTTGAGCAAGCCGCGGGCCCAAAGGTAGGCCTCGGGAAACAGCGGGATGTGCCGGAAGATGACCGATTGCCAGGCGCGGCGCCCGTAATCCATGGCCTGGTCGATGATGCGGAAGGCTTCCGTGGTGCAGGAGTGCAGGAAGATGTGATAGGGGGTCCGCATGGCGTCTTCGTGGCTGTCCACGAGGGCGGCGGAGAAGATGCCCTGCTTCTTCTCGGGCGGCAGGTCGAGGTCCCACTGCTCGATGACATGGCCCTCTCCGCTCACCCGCTCGTCGTAGCTCTGCTGGAGGGATTTAAAGCGCCGGACCGCCACCAGGTGGTTGAAGAGTCCCGCCGCGATGCCGAACTGCGATTCCCTGGGGCCCACCCCTTCCACCGAGGAGACGATGTCGTCGACCCTGTGCGCGGGCACGGGGTTCTCCGCGCGTTCTTGGGGATAGAGAGGGATGTCCGTTCCGGGCTTGAGCTTGAAGCGCAGTTCCGTATGGGCCAGATGGAAGAGCTTGAAATCCAGCAGGGTCCAGCCGAACAGGCGCAGGCGGATGTGCTTCTCGCCGAAGTCCCACTTTTGGAAAATGAGCTTCTCAACGGCGTCCTTGGGGAACTTGGCTATCCAGAACTTCCCGGCGTGGGAGAAGTTCGCGGCGACGACCTCGCCTTCCTTGGGCGCGAAGCGGGCGGCGTCGGCGCCTTCGAGGATGGTCAGCGCCCGGCGCTCGTGCGTCTGAATCGGCCGCCCCTTGAACCTGCCCTTGGGCATGACGGGATGGGGTTCGTAGGGGTCGACGGGGACGGCGACGGCGCTGCTTGCGTGCCGAGGGTTGCGGTCGAAGACGTCGTCGAGCGGGCGGCCGGAGTCGGCGGGCCGCTGTCGCAGTTCCTGACCCAGGGCTTGAAGGGCGGGCAGGGCCGCGGTTCGGGCGTGCGCCGGCGCCGCCGCGGCGCGGGCTGGAATGGGGACGATGGGGCTGGCGAAGGGTGCCGGTGCCGCGAGGGCAGGGAGTACGGAGGGGAGGGCGGCACGGGCCGGGCTCGTGAGAGCGACGACGGGTGCCCCAGGCGCGGCGCCCAGGCCGTAGGCGGCCGGGGTGAGGGAGGGCAGAGGTCCGACGGCCACCCGGGTCTGGGCCAGGGAGCCGGCCGGAAACAGCCCCAGCAGGAAAGCGATAAGAGAGCAGCGCGCCAAGATGAGGCACTCTAGGAAAGCCCGCAGGAATCATCTCGGGCCAAAGGCCTTTGGCTCCGGTGCGAAGGGGCCTAATCGGAATTGGGACATTAGGGAATTCCTATCGGTCGTGCGGCCTGACGAATTTGTCCTGTCTGTAACGGGCGAATTCCCTTAAGAAAATCTGGCTCATGACGGGATACTGTGGGTAGGAAATAGCGTGTAAAACGAAACATCTGATGCGGTAACTTCTTGTTGCTTAGGACAAGGAGGCCGCACCAGATGCAAGAAGATTGTCTCACAGGGTTGCTTGGAATTCAAGGGT
>JACRDU010000022.1 GCA_016218495.1 Elusimicrobiota bacterium | reverse complement strand
CAAGGCCCGGAACGTAATCCGCCGGGCCTATGGCTACCGGGACAAGGACTACATGAAGCTCAAGGTCATCCAGGCTTGTACGCCCTGGATGGCTCAGTTCAAGCCGTGGACGGTAGCCCACAGTATCCCGTCATGAGCCGGATGTTTTGACTGCCTGCCGCGATAAGCTGGCCGAGCTTCAAGCCTTCGTCGTACCCCGTCGCGGCCAGCCGGTAACCGAGCCGATCACGGAAACCTCTGTGGTCGAAAAGAATGCCCTGACCACCCTTATAAAGGAAAGCGAAGCGCCGTACTGGCAGCCCTGTGATCCTATGGCCGCGTGGAAGAGCATGTTGAGTTTCGTCAGGGATAATCCCGACCTAGGAATCGCTGAGCTTTACAAGGCGCTGGGAATGGGCCGCAACAAGGGCGACAGGCTCAAAGCCGACTTGCTGTCGATGGGACTAGTGGAGCAGTCAAAGGGCGAGTCCAGCGGCCGCGGCAAGCCTAAAATGCACCTGCGGCTGACCAAGCGAGGGCTTGAATATCTGGGCGCCACCGACGCCACGCAGGCCGAGCCTCTGAAGGGGAAGGGTTCCATCGAACACCGGCTCCTTCAAAAAGCAATAGCCGAGACGCTTCAGGCGCAAGGGATGCTGACGGTCATCGAGGCCGACATCCAGGGTCGCAAGAAAGTGGATGTCCTCGCCCACGACGTCCCGAAAAACCGGACCTTCGGCGTGGAGGTCCACCTGAACCGCAAGTGGGCCCTGCTTGAGGAGCAGTTGCTCAAAGGGGCCCAGGCCGGCATTCGGGAGCAATGGGTCGTGCTTCCCCCCGGCAATCTGGATGAAGGCGCCGCCTACCTGCGCGCCTGCCTCAAGGAGCCACTTCTGTCCTCGATCCGCTTTTATCCCGCGACTGACTTTATTCCGGCGCGGAAAGACGATTTGGGCAATGGAAATGGAGCGGAATATTCGACGGGATTTTTGGACAGCACCAAATCTGATGAGAAAAACGATGGCCGGACCGGAGGTGAAAACCATGGAGCATGAACAGATAGTGCGGCAGGCCGCGGCGAGCGGCATGTCGCAGCAGGACTTCACTGGATTGATGCGGGAAATTCTCAGGCGCGACGCGCCTCCGGTCCTGCGCGACAAGGATCTGGACGAGGACTCGGTGTCGTCCCATTCCGCCGAGCTCCTATCCGGCGAGCAAGCCTTATGCCATCTCAAGGGCGCGGGCTACGTCCAACACGTCAACGGCCAGGTGAGCCGCGCCCAACGGGACGCGGCGGCGGCCCAGGAGGCGATGGGGCCGCTCAAGGCCGATATCAAGAAAGCCGTCAACGCACACTTGGTCTTCCTAAGAAACCGACGCGCCGATGGGCAACTCGACCTGATCGTGAGCCTGCTCCTGGCCGGCTTGGTCCTAGGGACGGTCTGCGGCGAGGTGCATCTCCTCGTGGCTCCTCTCGCGGATTGGATGGGTGTCGAGCACCTGGACTTCACGAAGGTGCTGTGGCTCGGCTCCGCGGCCGCCGTGGTACTGAGCTTCTTGGGCCTGCTGGCGCACGAGGCAATGCAGGAGTCTAACCCGGTCGGAGTCCGGGCGACCTGCGGGGCGGCGCTCGTCGTCAGCAGCCTTCTGATCGGCCAGCTTCGGTCCTCCCAAGCTCCAGACGACTCGGGAACCAAGCTGACCTTCTACCTGTGGTGGTGCTGGATTAGCTTCGGCGCCCCCATCGTGACGGCCCGGTTGATCGAATGGCTGTGGCCGAGGTTGAGGAGCTACCTGGTCTTTAAGGCCGAAGAGCGGTATTTCCTCGGAATCCTCCGCCATGTCGAAGGGGAGCTCGCTGAGCTGCGCTCGAAAGGGACGCAGGCCGATGAGATGGCCAAGGCCGCCCTCAATCAATTCACCGAAGCCTACCAGGACCTGGCGTTCGCGGACGCCCGCAGGGCTCAGCTCGCCCGAGGAGCCAGACGCCAGATCGGAGCAATGTTGGCGCGCTGCCTCATCGCCTTCCGCTTCTGGACCAAGGAGCCGGCGTGCAAGCCCGTTCCTTGGCTAGTCTTGAGCGTGATGGGCGCTTTGGCGTTGCTGGCCGTCGCCACGGTGCTCCATGCCGAAGAGCCGGTCCGGCCGGCAGCCTACACCCTGGTCCTCTGCGACCGTTCGGATAGTTCCGTGGAACTGGCCTGCTCTCCCTCCCGGGTTGCGGCGGCGTTCGACGCCTGGGCGCTCAAGGCGATGGAAAGCCGAGCGGGGCAGTTCGACGTCATGATCATCGGCAGCGGGGTCCACGACGTGGAGCTGGCGCTCTCGGAGCCGGCACCGCGGTCCTTCCAGCCTCCTCTGAGCCAGAGCCGTCGGCGATGGCTGCGAACAGCCCGTCAGCGCGTTCTCGAGACGGCCTTGCCGGCCAAGAGGAACGCTTCCGCGATCCTTGAGGGCATCTACGCGGCCTCATTCAGGCTATCAGGGCTGGCTGGGCATAAAGAGCTCGTAATTATGACCGACCTTCGGCAGGTCTCAGGGCGCTGGAACTTTGAGCGTCGAGTCCCAGAGGACCCCACCGAGTGGCTTGGGGCCCTTCCGGGGAAACCGGAGCTCCACGGAGTGCGGATATCGGTCTGCGGCTTCCATACGGCTTCCGTGGGAGGCTCGAAGACCACTGTCCCACAACTCATGCAACTGCGCCGGCTGTGGTCGGAGACCTTTAAGCATTGGGGCATCCCGGACGTGCCGATACTTGAGGAATGCGACTTCGGCCAAGAAGCAGGTGGCCGTCTGGGGCAGGGGTCGCATTAATGAAGACGGGTAGGTCTTGTATTTAACACATAACTGTGCTAAATATATAGGAGGTGAAACAACGATGAATACCATCGAACCGAGCCGGTTGCTGGCGCAGCTTGCCCTCTATTGCGCGAAGACCCTTGAGCGAGACAAGGGTGGCCGGGCTTTTGCCGATAAGCTCGGGCTTCAAGACGAGCGTCTCTTCGAGCGCTTCCGCGTGGGCTTTGCCACAAATGCGCTCTTGAGCGTCATCCCCAGCAAAGGCCCCATGCGGGCCGCCCTGATCGACCTGGGCTTGCTCACGAAGCAAGGGAAGGTGGCCATTGAAGGATGCTTGGTCGTGCCCGTGCCCGACCTCAGCGGCGAAATCCGCGGTATCGTCATTATCGACCAAGGCGGGAAGGAGAAGCGCATCCCTGCCAATCTCCCTCTGCATGCGTTGAACCCCCAGCCGTTGAGGAACCGCCCGGCCGTCTTAGTGGACAGCGTCTTGAAGGCGCTCTTGTACGCGCAGGCCGGAATCGTGGAGGTGCTTCCTTTGTCGGAAGAAGCTCTCGAAGCCGAGGACGCCTTCATCCGCGAGAATCGCCCGCAGAAGGCTTTCTGCGACATGGACAAGTCCGGCGGTTTGAAGATGCTCCAGCGTTTGGAAATCCCCTGCCATCGGCTCAAGATCGCCTGGCCGGCTACCTCGACGCAGATCAACGAGGCCATCAAGAAGGCCGAACCTTTTACCTCGCACGTGGGCCAGGATGCCACGGCCAAGGTGTTCGATGAGCTGGTCCGCTTCACCTGTGAGGAGCGGGAGTACGAGCTCACCGACCTGGACCCCAGGGATACGGAGCGCTTGCGCGTGCGCCTGCGTGCCGTCCGCAACGGCGCCTTCCACCTTGATACGCTCGATCTCTACGCCGCTCGCTCGCGTGCCAACTTCGCCAAGGCCGCGGCCAATCTCTTCGGAGTCGCGGCAGGCGATTTGGAGGGCGATCTCTGCCTCATGATCCGCAAGATGGAGGCCATCCGCGCCGCTGACCGCAGGAAGCGCGCGGGAAAGAACGCCGGCTATTCCATGACGGCCGACGAGGAAGCCGAGGCCTTGGAGTACCTGAGCAGACCGGGGCTCTTGGGCAGGATCATCCAGGACATGGAGAAGCTGGGCTACCTGGGCGAGGAGGTCAACAAGAGGATCGGCTACCTCATCACGATCTCCCGGAAGCTGGAGAGCCCGCTCTGCGGCGTGATCCTGAGCCGCGCCGGTTCTGGCAAATCGAGCCTTATGGAACTCCTGGCGGAAATGATCCCGGCCGAGGACCTGACGAACTTCACTCGCATGACGCCCCAGGCCCTCTACTACAGCGCCCACAAGGGCCTGCGCAACAAGGTCCTCATGTCCGGCGAGGACGAGGGACTTGCGGGGTCGGACTACGCCTTGCGCGAGCTGATCTCCTCCAAGAAGATCCGCTTGGCAGCTCCCGTCCGGGAGTCCGAGACCGGGAAATTCCAGATCGAGGAGTACGAGGTCGAAGGCCCCATCGCCCTCCTGTTCTCGACGACGAAGCCCTCGATCCACTTCGAGAACGCGACGCGCTGCTTCATGCTCTCGCTGGACGAAAGCCCAGAGCAGACCCGTATGATCCACGAGGCGCAAAGGCATGGTCGCACCGCTATCGGGCTGGAGAACCGCGCGGTCAAGGAAGAGCTCAGGCGGATGCATCGCAACGTCCAGCGCATGCTCCGGAAAGTCGTCGTGCTCAATCCCTTCGCGCCGCACCTGGACTTTCCGAGCGAACCCCTGCAGATGCGCCGGGAGCATGAGAAATACCTCTCGCTTATCGACGCCGTCGCCCTTCTCCATCAGCATCAGCGGCGCCGCTTCACAGCGGAGATCAACGGCCGCGAGGTGGAGTGCATCGAGGCCGCTATCGAGGATATAGAGGAAGCCAATCGCCTCATGACGGAGATCCTGGGCACCGGCCGGGACGAGTTGGCCCGGCCATCGAGGGAACTCTTGGGGCACGTTCGCCGTATGGTAGAGGAGCGGGCCAAAACCAACGGAGTTTCGCCGGCAGCCGTCCGATTCAACCGGCGGGATATCCGGGAGTTCACGGGCTGGTCCGACAGCCAGATCAAGGCTCATATCAGCCAGCTCGAAAACCTGGAATATCTGCTCGTCTCGAAGGGGGAGCGAGGCCGGACCTATCGCTACGAGCTGGCTTACGAAGACGCGGTCCTAGAGCGCAAGCGCCTGCCGGGGCTCACGGATACCGCCAAGCTCCGGGCCTTGGCTCGCAAAGGCGGGCTTGGGGACGCGGCGGCGATGGTCCGAAAGTCTGGCATGGTCGGGTATGGTCTGGTCGAGGTTCGCGACCATGATTCTGGCGGGATTTCCAGCACAAATGGGGTCGAAAGTCTGAAAGTAGGGCGAAACGGCCGAAAGGATAAGGGCAGGGGAGGTTAGACCATGACGCCACGGGTTCAAGACGCACAAATCACGGGAGGCAGGGCCGCGCCGACTCTCCTTAGGCCCAAGTCGGCGCAGGATTTCGAGGCCTGCAAGGTCGCTTACTTGCAGCACCTGACCCTGCGCAACCTCTCCACGCTGAGCATCCGGCAGAGCGAGCAAGGCATCCGTTTCTTCGTCGCCTGGCTTGAAGGGAAGTCCATCCCCAATCTCCATGGCGTCGGCCGCGAGACCTTCGAGCAGTACAAGGCGGAGCTTATGGCTTCTCAGAACCGCCGTGGCATGCCACTAAACTTCAACACGGTCCGAGGTCGCTTGTTCATCGTCCAACGTTGGTTTGCCTACCTCAAGCGTAAAGGCTTCATCATTACCAACCCCATCGAGAACGTGAAGCCGCCTCCCCGGGTCAAGCGCCTGCCGCGAGGCGTCATGAGCACCCAGGAGATCGCCAAGGTCATGGCGCAGCCGGACCTTAAGACCTTGGTCGGCTACCGCGACCGCACGCTCATGGAGGTCCTCTATTCGACGGGCATGCGCGCGGCCGAAGTGTCGAGCATCGAGGTCCAGGACGTGAACCTGGAGAAGAAGGTCGCGCGGGTCAGGAAGGGCAAGGGCGCCAAGGAGCGCTTCGTGCCGTTGACGACCCCCTGCTGTCGCTTCCTTGAGCGCTACCTCGCCGTCGTGCGCCCCGAGCTGGCCCAGGGCATCAGGCCCGCCGGCAATAACTGGCTCAAAAAGTATCAGACCGGCGGGAATCTCCTCTTCTTGTCCGCTTACGGCGGGCACCTCCAGGCCTGTTGGCTGACGCAGCTGCTCCGGGGCTACCTCACCGCGGCCGGAATCACCCGGCCCATCAGTCCCGTCCACGGCTTCCGGCACACCGTGGCCACGCACCTCATGGAGAGCGGCATGGACGTACGCTACGTCCAGGTCTTTCTCGGGCACGCCAACATCAACACCACGCAGATCTACACCCACGTCGAGCGCAAGTCCATGATGACTCAGCTCAAGAGCTACCACCCGCTGGAGAAGGCCGGAAACAGGCTGCGTCCCTTCGCGGCCGAGGAGGAAGACGATGACTGAACAAGTGCTGGAACGCCCGATCGCCAAGACGACGGGCAAGCCGAAGAGAATCCCCGGGCCGCGGGCGTACCGCGGCGACAGCGAGCTGTGGGACTTCAAGGACCAATACCTCGAATGGCTCACCGCTTCGGGCTTCTCGGTGTTCACCATCAAGGGCGCGCACGCGTGCCTCTCCTGGTTCTTCCGTCATGTCGAGCGCAACGGCATAGACCGCCTGGCCGATATCACGCCCGAGGTGCTGGAAGCTTACTCGCTTTCTCTTCGAGAACTCAAGAACGGGCAGCCTGCGAGCGTTCGCGCCATCAACTATCGGCTCGTCGCGCTCAAAGGGTTCTTCCGTTGGCTGATTCAGCGAGGACTCATCCTCTTCAATCCAGCCGAGGAGTTGGAAGTCCCCAAGCTGCCCCAGGACCTGCCGCACCTGATTCTAACCCAGCGGGAAGTGCGCCGGCTGCTCGACGCGCCGAATCTTCGCAGTCCCGTCGGCTACAGAGACAAGGCCGTCCTCGAGCTATTCTACGCGACGGGGATTCGGACCTTGGAGCTCCTCACGCTCAAGGTCATGGATATCGACGTGCCGGCCCGCGTCGTGCGCCTGCGCCAAGGCAAGAACCGGAAGGACCGGGCCATCCCCGTTCCCGCTGTCGCGATGGGCTACGTGCGCGAGTACATCGAGAAGATCCGCCCGAGCTTCGTGAAGCATCAAAGGGTGAAGGACGACGGGACGCTCTTCTTGAACTACACGGGCGGCAAGATGACCAAGGATCGCCTGACGGAGTTCTTCCGGCGGAACGTCAAGCTGGCCGGCCTCAACAAGCACGTCACGGCCATGACGCTGCGGCACTCTATCGCTTCGCACCTGCTTGAGAACGGGATGGAGATCCGTTACATCCAGGAACTGCTGGGCCACGAGAAGCTAAGCACGACGCAGGTCTACACGAAGGTCACGTTGACCGGACTGCGGAAGCACTTCAACCGGCACCACCCGCGCGAGAAGCGGGAAAAGCAGAAAAAGCCTTGAAATTAAACGCTCGTTGACCCCCTGCTGGCAGACTGTTAAAATCAGTCTGGCCATGGCTAGAGCTCGGGTATTGGTTGTTGAGGACGATGAGTCCTATCAGGAGCTCTACCAGAGCTTCTTCGGACGACTTCACAAAGACGAGTTCATTGGGCTTCTAGCCAAAACGGGCAAGGCGGCCCTCAATCAGCTCAAGCGCCACCCGTCCCCGCCTATCGATGCTGTCGTGCTGGACTGGCATCTGCCGGACACCGACGGCCTTTCGCTGCTGCGGCGGATACGTGCCAATCCGGAGACCCGAAACATCGTCGTTTTCATGGTCACAGGCAATCAGCGCGACAAGGATGCGGATATTGCACTAGAATCCCGCGCCGACGAGTATTTCACGAAGCCCTTCCGCGAACGTGAGCTCTACCTCAAGCTACGCAACCACCTAGAGCGCTGGCGGATGGCTCAAGAGGATCGCGGCGTGTTCACGCTCGAAGGGCTATGCCTCAGCATGAAAGCCAAGGCTGTAACGCTCGTCGATAATCCAGTTCATCTACAACCGAAGGAATTCGATCTCTTGGCCTTGCTCCTTGAGCGCCCCGGCGTTGTTCACCCCCAGGACTATCTCGCCGACGCCATTTCTACTGCCTCAGACGAAACCTCGCCGGAAGACGTGCGCAAGCACATCCACAACCTCCGCAAGGCGCTTGGAGAATGGGGAGCGCGCATCGAAGCCCGTTACGGGCAGGGTTACGTCCTTCACGAGAAGCCGCAAGTCTCCCGCAACTGATTCCGCATTCATCCCGCGTCCTGCGGGATGTTGTCAAGACCTGGCCTGAAATCTCAACACTCTTCTGGAGCCAATTCCTCGACGAGGAATGATGCTGGGGTCGTCACATCTTCGTCATGACGACATTTTAAGGACAATCATCTTCCACACTTAAGGGGTACTTGGAGGAGGCGATGGCCCGACCCAGAGACACGCATCCGCCGGACCCGGACAAAGATGAGGCGGCCCTCAAGGACCCCTATCAGCGGCTCATGGCTCGCAACTTTCGGGAGCTCAATCACCATCTTTGGGAGCTTCGAGACAGCATCGCCATCGTGGCGGACTGGATGCAGAAGGTCGAAGAGGAGCGGCGAGTTGCACGGATGAAGAATGGATAAGAGACCTGTACTGATGGGTTTGCTAGCGTTGGCGGCTATTGGCTTTCACCCGGCAGATGGTAACGCCGCGAATCTCCGGGATCATGAGCGCGAGCGCGACCGTCGCGTCAAGATTGCCCCGGTGGATCAAAGCACTGGGGTCGCGGCCGGCCTGGTCATCGCATATGGACACGCGCTGCGGCCGCCGTATCGATTCAAGTATGCCGGCTCGACCCTCTTTGTCAACGGGGTTCAACTTGTACCTTCTCCAATTGCCGCTGAAGATGATGAGAAGGTTCGCGTCCTGGTCAAAGATGATCGGCGAAAACTCCTGCGCGAACTCGAGCGCGTACAGGCTCGTGCAAAAGAGATGTTTGAGGCTCGTCGGAGCCACGAGGAAATTCTGCAATATGTGAAATCACAGCCCAGCGTCGTTGCTGACGCAAAGTGGGAAGGTGAGCGGGTCATGGTCTTCAGACTCGCAGGCGACAAGCACTTTATGCACATGCTTCAGTTCCAGGGTCTGACACAAAAAACAAAGAAGCAGGCTCAGGGCACAGTAGATCCACAAGAAGTGCAGAAGCGCCTGATTGATCAATACGAGCGGGACTTGGCCAGCGGTGTTTGCCTGTTCTTTTCATCGGATAACGGCGTCATGCGAATCGCGGACCCAAGAGCCAAAGTTGTCGAGATTATGGAAAAGGGCAGCCTGTCAAAAGAGGACCGGGAGCGTGCGATGCTAGAGGTGTTTCCAATGAATCGCATAGCCGCCTACGACGTTCTCGCAAACTACATGGCAGGCGAGTGGGCCCAAAAGAGAAAATGAGCGCCTCACGAAAAATCGGGGCCAGCGCACTCGTGCTGATTCTTTCGTCGTCAGCATTCGCCTTCGTGCCACCCGAACTGCCTGCTCGCCGCACTTCCCAGATTTTCAGTCCATTCTATTTCCAGACCGGCGAAAATGGAGAAAGTGTATTTATCGTCTCCGCATTCGGCAGCCTTGGGCCAGCCTGCCTACAATATCAACAGTCTCTTTCCTTCATCCAATCCGCAGCTCCTAGCCCCAACCCGACCGTAACCCTGGGCAATTTCATTACTGTCCTTGGGACTCCGGCCGGCATTCTTTTTGTATCGAGCCACGCCAATGGCGAAGGTGCGCTGGCCGTTGAGGCCTATTCCGATCTCGCGCTTGCCGAAGCTAAATTGGCCACCTACCTCAACAATGGAACGGTTCAGAGCGGAGAGGCATTTGTAGGGCCTGTCGGTGTTGCTGGGGGTGCGCCCCCCTTGTACGCTATCGCGGTTAAGAACTCGTTTATCAATCGGCTTGTCACCCAACACTCCCTTGTCCAGGTTCAAGGTTGCGAGTCGGTCAGCTTGGCGCCTGGATTCATCGACGCGCAGCATCGCACGCGGGGATTTATCGGGCTGACTCCCACTTGCCCCGTGGGCCAGCTCTTCCAAAGCGTTGGGTTCGACATAACGAAGACGATCTTCGGCAATATGTCAGGTATTCGGAACGAGACGGCCGCGGGCTATGGGAATGCCCCGCTGTCGGCGGCAGTCGGTGCGGCGGGCGCACAGGTATTCAATGGCGTGGTATACCGCACGGACTCAAACCCGCGCGATCCTGGCGACTTGAGGCTCTACAACGCGCCACGTCTCGTGATAGCGGATGTGAAGCAAGATACCGCCGGGAATGGCAGCTTTTCAAAGTCTCTCTATCACTATCAGTTCGCGAGCGTGTACCCATATAACCCTGATAGTGGAGGTGCCTTCCAAAATTCCGATTACCCGGGATCGTCGGGGCAGTCGGACTTTGCGGGCCAAGGTCCGATACGGATTAATCTTCGGTTCTCAGAGCCAATGGACTCCAGTTGGGGTGATTTTAAGGTCCAACTTCGTTTCTCCGACGGCTCGACGCAAGACGTGACCAGTGGCGGAAATTGGGGCAGCACGATTCTCCCAAACGACAATTGGTCTGGCACGACGACGCTACCCGCCTCTGCTCCTGACGGTCAAGTGACGGTCGCTGTAAGAGCGAGAAAGGTCTTGTGCGGGCCTGGCCAGGACACGAACAATCAAGAACTCGACATAGACGGGAACGGTTCCTCGACGGCGGGAGCCTTCGACACATCTGTGAGTTTTACCATTGATAGCTCCTCTCCCACGGCCCTTCTCGTCTTCCAACCGTCCGGCATCCCCGTCCCGCCGGCGGTCTCGGCCACCATAGTCGGCGACCGCGTCTCCGTCGCGCTGAGCACCCCCGTGCTCGACGTCAGCTCCTTCTCCTTCTCCTTCTCCGACGCCGGCTCCGGGCTGGCCGACGCGCGGGTCTTCGAGGACGGCCTCCTCGTCTTCTCCGCCGCCCCGTCCCCGCCCTCCACCGTGCCGGTGACGGGCTCCATGTCCCTTCGCGAAGGCTCGCTCTACGAGCTGGACCTCCTGGACGCGCTCGGCAGGGCCACCAGGGCCTCCTTCTACGTCGACGTCACCAGCCCTTCGGTCACGCTGGGCTCCGTCAAGTTCTCCTCCTCCCCGGCGCTGGACCGCCCCGCGCTCTACGCCATCGACGGAACGGCGTCCGATGGCTTCTGGCTCAAGGAAGCGCGCGTCTTCCGCTTCCAAGACATAAATTTCGCCGACATGACCCCGGCCCTCTACGAGAGCCTGCCCGCCGTCGCCATCTCCTCCGGGGAGCCTTCCGTGCCCGAGGCGCAGCGCTCGTCGGCCTTCAGCTTCACCGGCCTGAGCGCAGACCAGTACGTCGTCATCGCCATGGACGCGGCCGGCCATCTCTCCCAAAAGGAGCTCAACGTCCAGTTCCAAGAGACCGCCATCAACGGCGACGGCGCGCCCTACGACTGCCGCGTCGCCCTCCAAGGCGGGACCGACCTCTTGTCGTTGCGCCGGGTCGCCGACGGGAGCTTCGCCAGCAGCGGCTCGGCCAGCGGCATCGTCTCGAACCCGCTCTTCGGCGTCGAGACGCTCGGCACGCTCATCAAGGCGCTGCGCGTGGAGCTCGGCACCACGACGGCGGCGTTCACCGGCCTGCCCCTGGGCTCCCCCCAGGACGGTACCGTCACGCTGGCGGTACGCACGGCGGCGCCCCACGACCCCTCGTACCTGGACCTCTTCGCCCCGCCCTCGGGGACCTTCACCGCCCCCACGCCCGGCCTGCTCCTGCCGGGAGGCGCGCTGCGCCTGCGCGTCGAGCTGGAGCATAACACGGCCGGAACCTTCCCCGGCTTCACTTCGCCGCTGGTCGGCGACGTCCGCCTGGACGCCGTCCATTACCTCGCCCATGTCGTCTCGGCGGGCGACGGCCCCATGACCTCGAGCCGGGCCTCCTTCGGCCCCGGCTCCCCCTCGGCCGTCCTGGACCCTGAGGGCCGCGCCATCGCCGTCGAGTTCCCCGACGGCGTCAACGCCGACGGGACGGCGTCCGCGGCGCTCGTCCTGCTCAACCCCGACCCGACGTGCGGCTACGCCTCCGCCACCCCCCCGGCCAGCGTCGTCGCCACCGCCGTGAGCGCCGACCCGGTCTTCAACGGGCGGGCCAGGGTGACCCTGCCGCTCGACCCCGCCCTGGCCCAGGCCGACATGCCCTTCGTGCAGGCCCGGCTCCGGAGCGGAAACGGCCCAGAGAACATCACGGACTCGGTCGACCCGGCCGCCGGCCGCATCACGGCGCTGAGCGACGCTTTGGGCGTCATCGAGCTGCTCCTGCCCACGGGTTCGGACCGGGTTCCGCCCGCCACGGCCTTCCTCCCCGGGACGCCGCTCGACCCGGCGGGGGACCCCGTCGTCGCCGGGGGCACCGCGCCGCCTTTGTCGGCGAGCGACCAAGCCTCGGGCGTCCTCATGACCCAGTACCGGCTCGGGACCGGCCCCTACTTCGCCGCCGCGCGCGCGCTGAACCTCCCCAGCGGGAAAGTCGATATCCACTTCCGGAGCTGGGACGAGGAGAACAACCTGGAGCCGACCCATCACCGGCGCATCCTCGTCGATGCCGAGCCCCCCGTCATCACCGCCTTGTTCCCCTCCAGCGCCACCTTCGGCGACGCCGTCTCCAGCTTCACCGTCGCCTGGACCCTCTTAGACGACCTCGACCCCGCCCCCACCGCCCAGGCGCGCCTCATGCAGCTCGAAGACACGGGCACGCCCAATTCCGGTTCGACCGTCGTAGTCGTGGCCCTGGGCCGGCTCTTCTTCGCCCCCGAGCTGGACGACGGCTCCTGGGTCCTGGAGGTCACGGCCCGGGACTGGGTGCTCAACTCTACCGCCGCCTATTCGGTCCCGTTCCAAATCGTGCACCCGCTGGACTCCACGCCTCCGCATACCCAGCTCACTTTAGGCCCGCCCTCTGTACTCGGCGACCCGTCATTTGTAAGTTCGCAGACAGTAATCTCCTTAGCGGCCACCGACGACCTCTCCGGCGTAGCCTCCCTCACTTACGCGATTGACGGCTCCACCAGCATCGTTCTCGCCTCCTCCGCCTCCTTCTCCCTGGCCCAGGAAGGTCCCAAAAACCTGGCCTACTCCGCCGTCGATGTCGCCGGCAACATCGAACCCGTCCAAACCTCCTCAATAACCGTCGACAACACCCCGCCCGCCCCGCTAGCCGTCTTCCCCGCCTCCGGCACCTACATCGGCCAGGCGCCCCATTTCCTCTCCGCCTCGTTCTCCGACCCCGAGGCCGCCCCCGGCTTCCCCGGCTCCGGCCTCGACCCGGGGGCCTTCAAGGTCTTCGACGGAGCCGTGGAGCTGGCGGGCGCCGTGCCGGCCGGTGACTCCCTCACCCTGAACGCCTCCCTCGGCGAAGGCAGCCATCTTGCCTCGTTCCATGCCGCCGACCGGGTGGCGAATGCCGCCGTAGCCGTCACTTCGTTCACGGTCGACCTCACCCCGCCCTCCATCGCCCTGCTCAGCACCGGCCCGTACTACACCCAGCCCAGGCCCACCTTCGCGGCGGCCTTCAACGACCAACTCTCGGGCCTGGCCACCGGCCAGCTCTCGCTCAGCCTGGGCGGACCGGCGCTGACGCTGTCTCCCGTCCTGCAGGGCGGGGACGGCAAGGTGACCGCCTGGCAGACCGCGCCGTCGCTGTCCTTCCCCGTGGTCTCCCACGCCATGGCCTCTTTGGGAGGCTTCCTCTACTCGCTGGGCGGCCACAAGAACGTGAACCTGGGCGGCGACGAGGTGCGCACCGAGGTCTTCGCCAGCCCGCTGGGGCCCGGCGGCGCCCCCGGCGCCTGGACCGCCACCACCGCCCTACCCGCCCGCCTGGCCGGGCACAGCGCCGTGGCCGTCAACGGCCGGCTCTATGTCCTGGGCGGCGCACGCACCGGCACGGCCGCCGTCAACACCGTCTACTTCGCCTCCCCCGTCGGCCCCAACGGCGCGCTCGGGACCTGGAGCACTGCGGCCGCCCTGCCCCAGGCCATCTCGGGCCTCGACGCCGTCGGCGTGGGCGTCGGCTCCATCGGACCCTATCTCTACGCCCTGGGCGGCCAGGACGCCGCCGGCCAGACGCACAGGGAGGTCTATGTGGCGCCCTTGGACCCGGTCGGCGGCGCCCCGGGCTCCTGGACAGCCACCACCCTCTTGCCGGAGCCTCTCGGCTCGCCGCGCGTCGTCGAGTGGAACCGACGCCTCTATGTGATGGGCGGCATCACCCAGCCGGCGCTGAGCAGCATCACCAACAAGGTCTGGTCCGCCCCCGTCCAGGCCGGGGGCCTGCTCGGCGCCTGGCGAGCCGAGCCCGACCTGCCCGCCGGACGCTACGGGGCGGAGGCGGTCTCGGCGATGGGGAGGGTCTACTCGCTGGGGGGCTGGGACGCGGCCGCCGTCCCGCACGCCGAGGTCAACTCGGCCGAGGTGGGCACGGACGGGGTGCTGGGGGCCTGGCGGCCCGAGGCGCCGCTGCACCTGCCCCTCGTCGCTTTGGCCGCCGCCGCCACGGCCGAGGGCATCTACTACGGCGGCGGCATGACCGCCGGCAACGCCGCCGTCGCCGACGCGCGCTTCACCCGGGTCGATGCGGGGACCCCCGGCTCGGCGCGGCTGGAAGGCGTCCCCGAGGAGGACCTGGCCGACGGCCAATACACCCTGACGGCCGCCGGGACGGACCGGGTGGGCAACGCCACTTCCGCCTCCGCCCTCGTCACCGTTGACGGCGCTCCTCCGGCGATTGCCCTGAGCGCGGCCGGGGCCGCGCTCTCCTCGGCCGCCCTCGCCTTCGTGCCGGGCGCCTTGCCCGAACTCGTTGCTTCCTTCTCCGATGCGGTCAGCGGCATCGACCCGTCCGGCGTCACCCTGAGCCTGGACGGGCTGGATGTGACCACCCAGGCCGCCGTCTCGGCGGCCCAGGCCCGCTTCACCCCCGCGCCCCCCTTCGCGCCGGGGCGCCATTCGCTGGAGGCGGCGGCGCGCGACCTGGCCGGAAACCAGGCACGCCTCACGGCCGACTTCATCCTCGACCCCGAGCCGCCCGCCGTCGCGTTGTCCTCGCCCGCCCCCGGCGCGTTCTTCTCGTCCTCAACGGTCCAATTCGCCGCCGGCTTCTCGGACGGGCTCTCCGGCCTGGCCACCGGGCAACTCCGGCTTTCGTGGGAAGGAGGCAGCTTGCAACCGGCGCTCTCGTTCACCGAGGGCTCCGGGGGGACGGGCTGGCAGACGGCCCCCGCGCTGGCCTTCCCCGTGGTCTCCCACGCCATGGCCGCCCTGGGGGGCACCCTCTACTCGCTGGGCGGCCACAAGAACGTGAACCTGGGCGGCGACGAGGTGCGCACCGAGGTCTTCGCCAGCCCGCTGGGGCCCGGCGGCGCCCCCGGTGCCTGGACCGCCACCACCGCCCTGCCCGCCCGCCTGGCCGGCCACAGCGCCGTGGCCGTCAACGGCCGGGTCTATGTCCTGGGCGGCGCACGCACCGGCACGGCCGCCGTCAACACGGTCTACTACAGCTCCCTCGTCGGGACGGCAGGCACCGTCACGGGCTGGACCACCGCCGCCGCGCTCCCCCAGGCCATCTCGGGCCTCGACGCCGTCGGCGTGGGCGTGGGCTCCATCGGACCCTATCTCTACGCCCTGGGCGGCCAGGACGCCGGCGGCCTGCCCCATCGCGAGGTCTATGTCGCCCCGCTCGACCCCGCCTCCGGCGCCCCGGGCGGCTGGACGGCGACCACCCTCTTGCCGGAGCCCCTGGGCTCCCCCGAGGTCGTCGAATGGAATCAGCGCCTCTATGTGATGGGCGGCATCACCCAGCCGGCGCTGAGCAGCATCACCAACAAGGTCTGGTCCGCCCCCGTCCAGGCCGGGGGCCTGCTCGGCGCCTGGCGAGCCGAGCCCGACCTGCCCGCCGGACGTTACGGCGCCGAGGCGGTCTCGGTCCAGGGCCGGGTCTACTACCTGGGCGGCTGGGACGCGGCCGCCGTGCCGCACGCCGAGGTCAACTCGGCCGAGGTGGGCACGGACGGGGTGCTGGGGACCTGGCGCGCCGAGGCGCCGCTGCACCTGCCCCTCGTCGCTTTGGCCGCCGCCGCCACGGCCGAGGGCATCTACTACGGCGGCGGCATGACCACCGGCAACGCCGCCGTCGCCGACGCGCGCTGGCGCGGCCTGCGCACAGGTGTCGCCTCCGCCGCGGCCTTGGCCCTTGCTCAGGGCCTGCCCGAAGGCCCCCATGAGGCCAGGGCAGAGGCCGCCGACCGCGCGGGGAACACGGCCCTCTCTTCGGCCGCCTTCTTCGTGGACCTGACCCCGCCCGACACGCGGCTGGTCGTCGCGGCGGCCTCGCGCACCTTCAACGGGGACCTCTACGTGCTGGGCGTGCCGACGGTGTCCTTCTCGGTCACCGACGGGCCGGAAGGCGCCGCCTCGGGCCTGGGCCAGACCCTCTTCTCCGTCGATGCGGGCAGCGAGGCGCCCGCCGGGGACTTCGTCGCCCCGCCCGCCGGCTGGAGCACGCTCCGTTTCAGGAGCGTCGACGCCGTGGGCAACGCCGAAATCGCCAAGAGCTCGGCGGTGAAGCTGGACGCCGTGCCCCCCGCCGCCGTCACCGACCTGGCCGGGACGGCCCTCTCGACTTCGGCAATCCGATTGACCTGGACGGTGCCGGGCGACGACGGGGCCTCGGGCGACATCGCCGACGGGTCCGCGGGGGTCGCGTTCTCGCGGCTCGAAGCGCAGACCACAGGCGGGGCGGGTACGGTCGCGGCCGCCGGCTCCCTGCGCGCCGGGGCCGGGCTGTCCTGGACGGCGGCCGGGCTCTCGCCGGACACCCTCTACTACGCCGCGGCCTACACGCAAGACACCGCCGGGAACTGGTCGCCCGCCTCGGCCCCGGTGGCGGTCCGCACCTTGGCCGAGGACGTCCTGCCCCCCAGGACCCGGCTCGTCGCGACGGGGCCCCAGGTCCCCGGGACCACCCTCTTCATCACGCCCCAGACCTCGTTGACCTTGTCGGCCACCGACGACCTGCTCGTGCAAGGCGACGGGGCCGGGGTGGGCGTGGCGGGCAGCGCCTACTCCCTCGACTCCGCCTCCCTGTTCACGGACTACCAAAGCTCCTTCAGCATCACCGCACAGACCGCCCACGACCTGCGCTACTTCAGTACCGACAGGGTCGCGCATGTGGAGGAGATCAAGCTGACCTCGGTGGCCGTGGACGGCACGGGACCGGCCGTCGCCCTGGGCTATCAGGTGCCCTTCAGGACCTGGCTGGGCACCACGACGGTCTTCGTCCAAGGCCTGGGCCCGCTCTTTATCAGCGCCACCGACTACCCAGCCCTGGCGGTCGGAACGAGCGTCGTCTATCTTTCGGTGGACGGCGCGGACGCGCAAGCATCCCCGGCGCCCTTCTCCCTGCCGGAGGGCCTGCGTTCGCTGGCCCTCTGGGCCGTCGACCGCCTGGGGACCCAGGGCTCCACCGTCACGGCCTCCCTCAAGCTCGACGCCACCGCGCCTTCTGCCGCCCTCGACCTGACGATGGCGGCTCTCTCTAGCTCCGCCGTCACCGTATCCTGGACGGCGCCCGGCGATGACGGGGCCTCCGGCGACATCTATGACGCGGCGGTCCGGCTCGACTTCGGCACCGACCCGGGCAGCCTGGCCCAGAGCCTCGTCCTCTCTTCCGGGGCCTTGGCCGTCGGAATGCGCTTGACGCAGGCCTTCTCTGGGCTCGCCCCGGGCACGACCTACTTCGCCGCCGTCCTCACGCGCGACAGCGCGGGGAACTGGTCGGACCCCGCCGGCGCGGCCGCGCGCACCTTCTCGGTGGCGGTGTCGGCGGACAACGTCGCCCCCTTGGCCTCGCCGGTCCCCGCTGAGGTCACCGTGGTCTCGACCGTCACCGAGTCGCAAGCCTACACCGTCGCCATCGCCTCGCAGGGCCTGACCCCCGCCGGCTCGGTGTTCTACGAGCTGACCGGCGGCCTGGTGTTCTCAACGGCCGCCCCCGCCCTCATCAGCTTCACTTTCGACCCGGTCCTCGTCGACTCGGCCTCCGTGGCCATCTATACCTACGACATCCAGACCATGAACTGGTCCACTGCCTCCATCTTCAACCAGACCCTGGCCCTTCTAGAGAGCGGGCTCTACCAGGTCTCGGGCGAAATCCTCCACACCTCCCTCTACGCCCCCATGGTGCGCGACACCGCCCCTCCCCTCACGGCCTTCTCTGTCCTGGGCTCCAGCGCCGTGCTCGAAGGCAGGCTGTTCGCCGTTGGAGGCTCCTCGGGGGTCCTGAGCGCCCAGGACCTAGCCCCCCTCGGGGGGACGCCCTCGGGCGTGGCCGCCACCCGATATAGAGGAGGGGTCGGTCCGGAAACCGTTTATAACGCGCCTTTCGCTTTGCCCGAGGGGGACATCCACCTTGAATTCCATTCCCTGGACAGGAGCGGCAACGCCGAACCCCTCAAGGAAGCCCGCGTCTTCGTGGACGGGACCCCCCCCCACCCTGACATTCTCGGCCGACCAGAGCACCTTCAGCGTCCCCGGCGGCTTCGGCACCCTGTCGGCCACGGTCACCGTGACGCTGAGCGCAACCGACCCGGAGGCGGCCGGGGCCGCTTCGGGCTTGGCGTCCTTCACGGCCGTCCTGGACGGGAATCCCGTCGTGGTCCCGGCAGGGCTGTTGCTGGGACCGGGGCTGCATACGCTGGCGCTGAGCGCGGCCGACCGCCTGGGCAACGCCGCCGGGCTCGTGCTGCGCGTCGCCGTGGGCGACACGCTCCCTCCTCAGACGACCCTCCTCGTCGGGACTCCCCAGGCCGGTCTGCCCGACGGTTCGACCTTGGTCTCGGCGGCCAGCGCGCTGTCGCTGTCGGCCGAGGACAGTGCCGAGTCGGGCGCCCCCAGCGGCGTCGCCGATATGCGCTATCGCTTCGGACTGGGAGAGTACACGGTCTACTCGGGCACCTTCGCGGTGCCCGGCCCCGACGGCGCCAAGGCGCTCCAGTACTTCTCCACCGACCGGGCCGGCAACGCCGAGGCTCCCAAGGCCGCCGCTTTGGTGCTCGACGCCACCCCGCCCGCCGCGGCCTTCGCCTTCCCCAGGCCCGACGAGCCCGGCCTGTGCCGCCTGGCCCAGGGCAGGGTCCAGGTGCGCGGCACGGTGAGCGACGCCCACATGGCGAGTTGGTCGCTCAAGGACGGCCCGGCCCTGCTGGGCTCGGGCACGCAGGACACCGACGGCCTGCTCGGGGTCTGGGACGCCACGGGCAAGACGGGCAGCTTCGAGCTGACCTTGACGGCCTCGGACCTCGTCGAGAACGCCGCTGCGGCTTCCCTGCTCTTGCAGGCCGGCGCGCCCAGCAAGACCTTGGCCCTGGGCGGCAAGAAGGCCTTGAACAAGCCGCGCGGCGTGGCCTGGGCCCCCAACAGGGTCTATGTGGCGGATACGGGCCATGACTTGGTCCGTGTCTACGATGCCTCGGGGAATCTCCTGGCCTCCTTCGGCGACCAGCGCCGCTCCCTCAAGCTCAACAAGCCCAGCGGCCTGGCGGTCGATGCTTCGGGCAGCATCTTCGTGGCGGACCGGAACAACAAGAGAGTCGTCAAGCTCAGCCCCAGCGGGACGGTAGTGCTCGAATTCGGCGGGAAGAAATCCCTCGAGAAGCCCGTGGCCGTGGCCTTGGTCCCAGGCAAAGTCCTGGTGGCCGACGCGCATTCCGGGGAGGTGGTCGTCTTCTCTGACTCGGGAGCGCTGCTCAGGCGCCTGGCGCTGCCCACCGTAGCGGCCGGCGAGCACGACGACGATGAGGAAGAAGACGAAGCCCGCCCCATGGCCTTGGCGGCTGAAAGCTCAGGCGCGTTCTGGGTGGCCGACTCGAAGGGTAGGCGCGTCCTGCGCTACGACGCCGACTTCAACCCCGTCCAGACCATCCCCGGCTTCGAGCGGCCCGAAGGCCTGGCCGTTTCGCCCTCGGGCGCCTGCCTGGCCGTGGTGGATGCCAAGGCGGGCCGCGTGAGAACCTTCGACGCGGCGTTGGGGAGCGAGCTGGCTGTCTTCGGTCAAGCGGACTTGCACAAACCCGCCCAGGCCGTCTTCACCGCCGACGGACAGCTCTTGGTGGCGAACCGCAACGAAGACCAAATCACCGGCTTCGGCCTGCCTGGAACCCCCGTCCTCATCGCCATGACCCAGCCCAAGGGCGGGTTCCGGGCCTCGGACGCCTCCGAGCCTGCGAGCGCGGAACCCGTGGTGGCCCGGGTGGGGCGCGTGGAGGGCGGCTTCGTTGAAGAGCCGGGCGGAGCGGCGGTAGAAGTCCCCGCAGGGGCCTTGGCCCAGGACCTCGACATCTCGGTGGCGGTGGCTCCCGAGGCCGGCGTCGCCGAACGGGCCTCCCAGAACCTGACCGCGGCTTCCGCCCCGCGCGAGTTCGGACCGCACGGCCAGCTCTTCGCCCTGCCCGTCACCATCATCTTACCCTACGACCCGGGCCTCGCTTCTGGCCTTCGTCCGGAAGAACTCAAAATCCATTACTGGAACGCGGAGAGGGGCGCTTGGGAGGCGTTGGCTTCCCGCGTCGACGCGGACGCCCACACCGTCAGCGCACAGACCTCGCATTTCTCGCTCTATCAGGTGCTGGCGCCCGTCCGGTCCTTGTCCCTCTTGGCGGACCCTGAGGCCACCTTCTCTTTGCGCTCCGTCTACGCCTTCCCCAACCCCGCCGTGGGCGGCCAGAAGCCCACCATCCATGTGGCCGTGGGCAAGGCCGACAGGGTGACCATCCGCATCTACGACATAGCGGGCACTCCCGTGCACGAAACGACCTTGGACGGCAGCCCGTCGGTGGTGAACGATGATATGGGCGCCCACTTCGCCTACGAGTATTCCTGGGCCGGGCACATTCCCTCTGGGGTCTATCTTTACGTCGTGACGGCGGAGAAGGCGGGGCAGGCCCCCATCAAGCGTGTTGGGAAAATGGCGGTCGTCCGATGAAGGCGATCTTCCTCTGTTTGATGTTTGGAGTGACTGCATCAGCGGCCTCGCTCGACTCTGTAGCTGCCTTCCTCAAAATAGACCCCTCCGCCCGCTCGGCGGCTTTGGGCGGGGCCATGAGCGCCTCGGCGGGCTCGGCCGACAGCGTCTTCTTCAACCCGGCGGGCCTGGCAAAGCTCGCACGGCGCGAACTCTCGGCGGGACATGCCGAATGGCTGGCGGGGACGCGCTTTGACGTCTTGGCCTTCGGGGCGCCCACAAGGTATGGGAGCTTGGGCGTGTCTGCTGTGAGGCTCTCTGTGGGGAGCATCGAGGCGCGCGCCACCGACAGGTCTCGCGCGGGGTCCTTCGACGCCTCGGACGCCGCCTACGGCGTGACGATGGCGAAGAGCTTCTCTGGGTACTCCGCCGGGGGGACGCTCAAGTTCCTGCGCAGCCAGATCGGTCCCTACTCGGCCCAGGCCGTGGCGGTGGACCTAGGCGCGCGCAAGGAGCTTCCTGGACGGCCGCTGAGCATCGGCCTGGCCGTCCGGAACCTCGGCCAGGGCATGAAGTTCCTGGAGCAGGAGGACGCCTTGCCGCTCATGGTCTCGGCGGGGGCGTCCTACCGGCTGGCCGGCGTGCTTGGCCTAGCCCTCGACATCCGTCACGAGCCCCACGACAAGCGTACTTCGCTGGCTTTGGGCACCGAGTACGCCTTCCTGGGGGCACTCTCGCTACGCGCCGGCTACGCCGCCAACTCGGGCAACCGCTCGCCGTCCATGGGGTTGCTGGGGGGCCTTGGGGCGGGACTGGGATTTAGGCTCAAGTCCTTCGGGGCGGACTATTCCTTCACGCCCTTCGGAGACCTGGGCGATGCCCAGAGGCTGTCGCTGTCGGCCCGCTTCTGAGGGCCCCGGGCCTCGGATGTCCTTCTTCGCGCCCACGCCTTCCCAGCCATGAAACAACTCCGACGCCATCGCGACTTGAAAATTTAACGCGACCCGACTATATAAGGGAGGGCGGACCGGCCCGGCCGGCGCCCGACCAATGTCCCGACACCTAGCCCTCGCCGCGGCCCTGTTGCCCTTGGGAGCGCCCTGCGCCCACGGCGCCCAGGCTTCTCAAGACCTGGAGACGGAGGTCCAGCTCGAGAGCGCCCAGGAGGCACGCCTGCAGGGCGTGCTGCGCAAGGTCCTCGCCTCGGACGATGTGCTGGTCATCGTGGACCTGTCGCTGGCGTCCGAGGCCAGGTCCGGCATCACCGAGCTCCTGCCCGGCGTCCCCCTCGACAAGACGCCCATCGCCAAGGACCTGGCTTCCCTCAACCGGGCCATGGTGAAGGGCATCTCCGCCACGGTCATCCTCGACAAATCGGTCCCGACGGACACCGACGTCCTGGTCCAGAGCACCGCCGAATCCGTGCTGGGGCTGGAGTCTTCCAGGGGCGACACCGTCACGGTCAAGCGGATGCCCCTCAAGGCCGCCGTCGGCGTGCCGGCCCCGGCCGCCCGGGACTGGGTGATGCCCGCCCCCGTGGTCTCCCTGCTCTGGCTCTTCGCCGCCGTACTGGGGGTCGGCCTGCTCTACGGACGCTTCCTGCGCCCCCTGCTGGGCGTGCTGCGCGAGGTCGGGATGGCCCGCTCCACTCCCCAGTCCGTCCAGGCCATCCCCGGGGCCGCCGTCGACAACACCGGCCCTCCTCCCCCCCTCGAGGCCGCTCCCCAGCCGCGCGAGGCCCTGCCGCCGCCCGAAGACGAAGACCTGCCGTTCTCCTTCCTGCGCGAACGGCACGTCCCCATGCTCAAATTCTTGCTGCGCAAGGCCCCCGGCAAGACCGCCGCCGTCATCGTCCATTATCTCCCGGCCGTCCTGGCCACAGAGGTCCTCGGCGCCCTCCCCCTGGGGACCCGTCAGGACGTCGCCCGCGCCATGAGCAAGGTGGTCCAGCTCGAAGAGGAGAATGTGCGCCAGATCGAGGATTCCCTGCGCGCGCGCATCGATTATCTGATGGGCGGCGAGGACAAGCTGGCCGAGATCCTCGACCAGGCCCCTGCCGCCCTGCAGCAGGAGATGCTGGACGCCGTGCGCGGAGAGGACCCCGAGGCGGCGGCCCGCCTGGGGCGGCGCATCGTCCGCCTGGAGGACATCGCCTGGCTCGACGCCAACGACCTCAAGACCCTCTCCCGCCGCGTCCCCATCCGCAGCCTGGCCGCCGTCCTGCGTTCGGACCAGGAGCTCAAGGGCCGCGTCATGCCGAAGCTCACCGCCGGCCTGGGCGCCTGGCTGGGCCAGGAGATCGAGCTGGCGGCCGAGCTCTCCGGGGACCGCCTGGCCTCGGAGCAGAAGCGCGTCCTCACCACTTTGGCCCAGCTCGTCAAGGAGGGGGCCGTCCGCCTGCAGCGCCCCGACGACGCCCCGGCGGCGCTCCCCCCGCCCGCCGCCTCCGGAGCGCAGGTCTAGCCCATGGACCTGATGACGGTGCTCGGGACGGCCATCGGCGGCGGGGTCGTGCTGTTCGTCATCATCCACGGGGACATGCAGAAGTACCTGCTGAACTTCGAGGCCTTCGTCCTCATCTTCGGCGGCACGGTCGGGTCGATCATGATCAGCTACCCCTGGTCGGCCATCCAGCACATCCCCAACGCCGTGAAGATGATGCTCTTCCCCCCCAAGCGCCCGCCCGCGAACCTCCTCATCAGCACCTTCGTGCGCCTGGCCGAATCGGCGCGCCGCAACGGGACCGACGCGTTGGCCGCGGAATTGCGCGGGCTCCCGCACCCGTTCATGGGCGACTGCCTGCAGATGGTCCTCGACGGGCTCGACGAGGAGACCATCAACGACCGCTGCGAGCGCGACATCGTGGCCACGCGCCACCGCCATCTCCAGGTCAGCGGCATCTTCAAGGCCGCCGGCACCTACTCCCCCATCTTCGGGCTCCTGGGCACCCTGATCGGCGTCGTCGCCGTCCTGCGCAACATCACCAAGCCCGACGAGATGGGCGCGTCGATGGCCGTGGCGATGACGGCGTCCTTCTACGGCATCTTCGCGGCCAACTTCCTGTTCCTCCCCATCGCCAGCAAACTGAACTTCTATTCCGACGAGGAGGTCCTGGCCCGCGAGCTCATCGCCAAGGGGACCCTGTGCCTGGTGCGCGGCGAGGTCCCCTGGCTCATCGCCAAGAAGCTCGAGGCCTACCTCTCCTTCCAGCTGCGCCAGGGCGGCGCCAAGGGCTATCGCGTCCCGGCCTGAGCCCGCATGATTCCCTTCCTCCACCGGGTCTCCCCCGAGAGCATGGAAGAGAACCCGCTGTGGCTGATCGTGCTCTGCGACATGATGACGAACCTGATGCTCTTCTTCCTGGCCATGTTCGCCCTCACCCTGCAGGGCGCCGAGGCCAAGGCGTCATTCGAGCGCGCCTTCCGCGCGGAGGAGGCCGTCGTCCCCGCGCCCCCCGTCGCCTCCCCGGAACCCTCCGCCGACCCCGAGACGGCCCTGCGCCGCGCGCTGGAGGCCGCCGGGCTGGCGGCCGAGGTGGAGCTGCAGAGGACCGAGCGCGGCGTGCGGGTCCGCCTGCGCGACGCGATGCTCTTCCCGACGGCCGGGGCCGTCCTCGAGCCCGGGGCGGCCCTCCCGCTCGGCGTCATCGCCCGGGCCCTCAAGGGCGCGCCGCACGAGGTCGTGGTCGAAGGCCATACCGACGACAGGCCCGTCCTCGGCGGCCAATACCGCTCCAACTGGGAGCTCTCCGTCGCCCGTTCCCATGCCGTGCTGGAGCGCTTGGCGGCCGAAGGGCTGGCGCCCGGACGACTCGTGGCCGCGGGCTACGGGGAGTTCCTCCCCTCCGCGTCCAACGCCACCCCCGAGGGACGGGCGGCGAACCGGCGCGTGGAGCTGCTCGTGCTGCGCCCGGAGGAGGACTGATGGCCCGCGACGCCGAACGGGTCCCTCAGGAGCTCAACCCCGGGCTCTGGATGGTCCCGTACGCGGACCTCATGAGCAACCTGATGATCCTCTTCCTGGCCCTCTTCGTGACCTCCTACGCCAGGCACGGCGCCGCCGCCGACAAGGCCCTGAGCCAGGTCCAGGCCGAGATGGCCCGCCCCTCGGACGCCGCGGCCGCGGCAAAGCGCCTGACGGAGTCCAAGCTCGCCGTCGAGCTGGAAAAGGCCATGGCCGGCCTGACCCTCGACGAGATGGGGGTGCGCGTCACGCGCCGCTACATCCACCTCACCCTGCCCGCCCCGGTGCTCTTCGCGGAGGGCTCGGACCGGTTGTCGGCCGAGGGGCTGCGCGCGCTCACCCCGCTGGCCAAGCTGCTCTCCGGCGTCCCGAACCCGGTGCTGGTCTCCGGGCACACCGACCCGCTGCCCATCGTCGGCGGCCGCCACAAGACCAACTGGGAGCTCTCCGCGGCGCGGGCGTTCGCCGTCATCGAGTTCTTCCGCGCGCAGGGCCTGCAGGCCGGGCGCTTCCGGGCCCGCGGCTACGGGGAGTTCCACCCCGCGGCCGACAACGCCACCGCGCAAGGCCGCGCCCGCAACCGGCGCATCGAGCTCAGCCTGGTCCGGGACGGGTCCTCGTGAACGCGGGCCTGCTCGCGGCGCTCCTGGCCCTGCCCGCCGCGGGCGCCTCCTCGGCCCCGGAGGACGCCCAGAAGGTCCGCTCGGCCGAGCTCTCCATCCTCTACGAGACCGCCATGCAGCACTACAAGAAGGCGGAGTACAGCCGGGCCATCGGCGTCTGGCGGGAGGTCCTCAACAAGGCCCCGGACCAGAGCAGCGCGGAGAAGTGGATCGAGGTGGCGCGCGCGGAGATAGACAAGCGGGACAAGGAGCGTCAGCGGACGGTCCACCAGCGCATCGCCGAAGGCGGCTATGCCGACGCCCTGGTGGCCCTGCAGCCGCTCCTCGAAGCGGACCCCATGCATCCGTACTACAACCTCCTGCAGGCGCGCCTGGACCGGGTCTCCTTCGTCGTCCCGCAGGCCTCCACCGCCACGAAGGCCTGGCAGGCGGTGACCCGCAGCCTGCCCGGCTACCTCGGCCCCAAAGACGAGCTGGACCTGGCCTACGACGGCCTGCGCTGGGCCCGGGAGCTCGAGCCCGACGAGGTCCGCTTCTCGCGCCTCATAGCCCTTCTGCTGACCGACGCCCCCTCCCTGTCCCAGGACGCCGTGCCGCCCGGCGCGGGGGTCCTGCAGTACAAGACCGACACGGCGCTGGGGCTCATCTACGACGGGCGCTATGCCCGCGCCGCCGCCCTGCTCGAGCGCGTGGTGCGCATCAACCCGGAAGACGTCACCGCCCTCAAGCGGCTGGGCTCGGCCTACTACGCTCTGCAGAACGAGGCGAAGGCCCGCGAGTTCTGGAAGAAGGCCCAGGACCTCAATGCCGAGAAAGACGCCGAGCTCGAAGGGTTCCTGAACCGGCTCGGCTCCTCCCCTCAGAAGGAATAGGAATAACGGGTCGAGACCAGGACCTCGCTGGTCTTGTTCGCGGGCTTGAGCTTGTCGTCGGTCTTGTTGTAGCCCACCCCGAAGGTCAGGCTGGCCACCTGGCTCTGCGCCCAGGTGAACTCCGTGTTCAGGGTCGTGGTCGTGGTGTCGGAAGGGAAGAGCAAGGAGGTGTTCTTGGTGTTCGACATCGTCCCCCAGTACTGCGCCGTCCAGCGCGTCGCCAGCCTCTGGGACAGGCTCGGGGAGACCGTCAACGACGAACGCTTGGAGCCGTCGTTCTTGTCCTTGGTCGAGGACTGCGAGACCCCGAAGGCGGCTCCCATGTTCCGGGGCAGGAAGAAGGTCGAGGACAAAGAGACCGTGTTCGTGTCCAGGTCGTGGGCCAGCTTGTTCTTGTCCTTGAAGCGGCTGTTCTGGGCGCTCAGCGAGACGCTGTTGCGGCCGATGGCCTGGGAGAGGCCGAGCCCCATGGTCTGGGTCTGGTTGTCGAGCACCGTGGACGGCTGGGCCTTCGCGGCGGTCTGGGACATGTTGACGCTGATGTTCGTCCCGGTCTTGAACTGGAACGCGTTCCCGACGGAGACGAAGCGCTGGGTCGTCGTCGCCTTGGCCTTGTTGCCGGCCAGGTTGTCCTTGTATTGGTTGACGGCCAGGCTCAGGGTGTACCAGGACGCCGGATAGAGCCCCAGGTTCGCGTCGTATGTCAGCCGGTCGCCGACGATGCCGGGGGAGCCGAACGACACGAAGTTGGGCCCGGCCCGGCGCATGTAGGTCTTGAGCTTGAAGAGCTTGCGCTCCCAGCGCACCTCGCCCTTGTAGGCCGAGTCCTTCACCGCCGCCTTGGAGGTGTCGGATTGGTAGGTGTTGGCCTGCCAGTCCGCCAGGAACTTGAGCTTAGGGGCCGGCTCCCAGGCCAGGCTCAGCCCGTAGCCCGAGTTCTTCTGCGGCTTGAGCGTCGGCCCGCGGAAGTTGGCCGACTTCGGGTCGGTGGACAGCGAGGCGGTCTCGTCCGAGCTCAAGAAGTAGTTCACGCTGGAATAGAGGTCCCACGGCAGGCGCCGGCCGGCCTTGCCCGCGTAGATGGAACGCGCGAACCGGCCGTTGGTCGTGGCCGTGCCCGCCTGGCTCTCCACGGTCTGGCCGCCGAGCACCAGCCAGTCCCATTCGCCCCGGCGTTGCTCGAACATGCCTCCGCGGGCCCCGTGCCCGTTCACGGACAGCTCGCTGAGGGTGGGCGAGATGTCGCCGCCGTAGACGGTGCCCCAGGGCGCATAGAACGTGAAGAGGATGACGAACGGGTTGAAGACGTCGCCCGTCTCGTGCAGGATGTAGGAGTTGAAGAGGTAAGACGACTCCTTGACCTTGCCGACCGTGTTCACCGTCGTGGCTCCGGTGTGTTTGGCCCAGCCGTCCCTGCTTCCGTTCTTGTAGGAGACCGTCACGTTCCCCTCGACCCGGTAGTCGACGTTCTTCGGCGGCTCGGGCACGGCCTTCTCGACGATGACGAACGGCTTGAGCTGGGACGCGACCAGGGTCTGGGAGTCCTTGACCAGCAGCACGCGGTAGAGCCGGCGGCCGGTATCCGTCTCAGGCACGCGGAACGGCAGGGAGATGGACGCGACGGCCCCCGCGGCCACCGTGTCCTGGGGAGAGACGGGTTCGGTGCGCCCGACCAGTTTCTCCTCGAGGTCGTAGACCTCTCCCACCCAGTAGTAGGTGCCCGGAACCCAGGCCGTGTCGCCCGTGTTGACGGCCAAGGCCTGCAGCGCGACCGTCTCGCCCGCCTGCACCGGGTCCGGGGCCGGGACGGTGAACTGCAGCGAGGCGGCGTCGAACGCCCGCGCGGCCGCCGCGCCCCCCAAGAGGAGCGCGGCGGCTATCGCTGCGGGCCGGAGCCCCATGCGCTATTTCCCCTTCTTGAGGTCCAACGACTTCTCCGTCCCGTCCTTGCCCCGGAACTTGAGGTTCAAGACGCCGGTGCGCTCTGCCTCGGCGTCGAGCTTCTTGAGCGCGTTCTCCAGGTCCTTGGGGCTCAGGTCTTCCTGCCACTTGGCGTAGTCCTCGGGCTTCATGGTCTTGGGGGCCTGGGGCGCCTGACCCGCTCCCGAGACCTCCGTCATCATGCCGGCGCGCAGGGACTGCGAGCCGAACTGGTTCTGGACGTCGACCAGGCCCTCATAGACCTTGACCGACAGGCGCTGGTCGACGTCGACATCGGCCTCGGTCCCGCGCACCGCGGCGACGGCCAACGGCGTATGGACCTCCATCTGGGACTTGCCGTGCAGCAGGCGCGTCCAGGCCTGCCCGACCTTGGTCGAGACGCTGGTGGGCTTGGCCCCGCCGCCGGAGTCGATCACGAACTCCGAGTCCGCGTTGATGCGCATCTCGGCCCCGCCCACGAAGGCGATGGCGGCCGCCTCCCCCGTCCCGGTCTTGACCGAGTCCCCGTTGTAGACGAACTGATTGAGCGCGACGCGCGCGCTCTTGCCGTCCGCCGCCGACTTCAGCGTCGGCTTTCCCTTCAGGTCCACGACGACCCCCGCCACCGGCCGGGGCGTCGGGGCCGCCTGGATGCAGACGGCCAGCACCGCGCCCAGCGCCGCTACGGTCAGGGACCCGAGGCCCCTCTTCAATCCGGCATCGTTCTGATTCATCTCCCCTCCCCGCCTACCTGCTCGAATTTCACGTCCAATCCCGAACTGCGCACCACCTTCAGCATATAGGGGGCTCCGGCGCGCTTCTTCTTGGGCGCTGCCGCCGCGCCTCCCTCGCCGTGCGCCCGATAGCGCACGACGAGCCCGGAGAGCCCCTCGACCACGTCCTCCACCTCGAAGCGCTCCGTCGCCTCTTCATCGCCGGCCGCCAGCGCCACGACCATGACCTTCTTGAAGTCCAGGTCCGGCGCGTCCTCGTTGGAGAGGCGCTTCCAAAGCCTCTTGAACGCCTTCTTGTCGCGCACCAGGTCCTTCACCCCGTCCTTGCCGAGGCTGCCCAGGGAGACCCCCGCGAACTCCCGCCCGATAGCGTTGGGCTCCTGCTCCACCGACGGCAGCGGCGCGGCGCTCCCGGCCGGAGCCGGGGGCGGGGCGGAGGCCGTGGGCGGGGGCGCGGCCGGAGGAGGGAGCGCGGCGGCCGCGGGGTTCCCGGTATAGGAGATCTGGACCTGGTTCTCGTTGAGCTGAGAGAGGAGCGCGCACAGGTCGTCGAGGCTCATGTTCCCGAGGTCGCCCGTGTCGTAGTCGCCGTAGCCCATCGACTTGAGCTTCTCCTGGATGGCGCCGACGAGGTCCGGCTTCGAGCTGGAGCAGCCCGTGCCGAAGCCGGTGTCGGCCGTAGTCCCCGCCGGCCGGGTCACCTGGAGGCTCTTGCAGTTGTTGGGCACGTTGTCGTCGAAGAAGTCGAGGCAGGCTATGGCCAGGCTCTGGGCCTGGTCGGTCGGCAGCGCGGCCGTGAACTGGAACTCCCTGGTTTCTCCGGAAGCCATGCCGGCGATGACGACGGGGGAGCCAGCCGCCGGGAGCCCTCCCAGGCTGAAGCGCAGGGTTACGTTGCTCTCGTTCGTGCCTCCCTGGTTCGCCGCGAGGACGGCGAACGAGATGTTCCCGCCCGACGTCCCCGTGGGCTCCAGCGAGGTGATCGCCATGTCCCGCGTGAGCGCCCCCGCCAGCATGCTGAAGGAATAGGGGACCTCGCTCTGGGAGACGATGTTCCCGGCCGCGTCGAGGCCCTCGACCTTCCAGTAGTGCACCTGGCCCGCCCCGATCCCTTGCGCCGCGCCGCCGCCCTCCGAGTACGACATGAAGTTCTCCCCCCCCGACGTGGTCTGCTCGAAGACCTTGCGCGTGAACCCGGCCCCGTCGCTCACCGTCAGCCGGTACTTGCTGGCGCCGCTGGACACCCAACGGAATGTCAGCGGCTTGTCCGCCACGTTCTGGGCGCCGCTGGGCGGATAGATGAGGATGATGTTGGGGGAGGAGACGGTGAAAGCCAGCGTCTGGCTGACGGTCTGGGCGTCGAGGGTGGCGTTGGCCGTGAAGGTGTAGACCCCCGGGCCGGTGAAGAACTGGGAGACCGGGATGCCCGACACCTGGCTGGCGGAGTTCCCCACGCTCCCGGGCACGGAATTCCCCGAATGGGTGAACACGTTCGACCCGGCCGGGTTGGCGATGGTGAAGAGGTGGCGGATGCGGTCCGCCGACGCCGCGGCGTTGTTGAGCTTCACCGTCAGAGAGATGCGCTCGTTGTTCGAGACGGAGTTCCGGTCGTTGCCGGCCAGGTCCTTCACGAAGATGCCGCCCGGCGTTATCAGCCCCGCCGCCGCCGGCCCCGCGAGGAGAAGCAGCGGCGCCAAACACCGGAGGATTGTCCTGGTCATCGCACCACCGCCAGTTTCTTGATTACCTTGCCGGATTGTCCGTTCGAGCCGCGCACCTTCACCATGACAAGATAGACTCCGGAGGCCACGGCCTCGCCCCGGTCATTGGCCAGATCCCAGGCGGCGTGGTAGAGGCCGCCGGGCTTGGGGACCATGGACGAGCCAGGGATCTCGCGCACGAGGACCCCCGCGATGTCGAAGATGGAGACCTGGGCCTCGAGCCCAGGGAGCCCCGAGACGAAGCGGACCGTGGTGCGCTCGCGCGCCGGGTTCGGGAAGGCGAAGACCTGGGCCTCCGGCAGCGGGTCGAAGACCAAGACGACCTCGCGGGTCTCTCCCTCCCCGAGCTCCACGTCCTGGGGCTCCGTGTATTCGAGCCCGTTGAAGGCCCGGACCGCGTAGCGGCCCGGCAGCAGGTTCGAGATGGTCCAGCGTCCGGTGGGGTCGGGGGTCGTTTCAACGATGGAACGGCCGTTGCGGAGCAGTTCGACCCGGCTCTGCCGGAAGCCGTCCTCGGCCGCCCGAGCCAGGAATCCCGCCGGCGAGGCCGCCTGCGCGGCCTGCGATCCGATCGTCCCGGTCAACGTGGCCAAAGTGTAATTGATTTGCAGAATGAAGTCGACATTGACGGAACCCTGGGCGATGCCGTCGAGCCAGACCGAGCTGGTGATGTCCCCCGCCGTCCAGGTGGCCTGGACCTTGAAGGCCCCGGCCGGGATGTTGCGGAGCTTGAAGGTGCCGCTGGAATCGTTGACCGTGTTCGTGCTCGAGACCAGGGTCCCGGCCGCGTCGTAGGCCTCCACCAGCACGCCGGTGATGCCTTCGCTGGAGGTCTTCACCACATGGCCCCAGATCTGGTTGAAGGGTTCGGGCGTGGCCATCGCCGTCGCGCCGTTCGAGAGCGTGGACCAATTGCCGGAGTCATCGGAGAAGAACACGCGCAGGAAATAGGTGGCGCCCGCCTCGAGCCCTGTCAGCACCGTCCCGTGGCGCGAGCCCGGGACCACCGCCGCCGTCGAGAGGACCGCCCCCGCCGCAGCGCTGGAGAAGGCCACCGGCTCGGCGCTGGAGTAATGGACCCGGAATTCCCCTGTGGCGACCGTGCCCGCTTGGCCGTCGTCTCCGGGAGCCGTCCAGGACAGGGAGATGCTCGCCGGGGCCGAACCGCTCAGCGCCGTCAGGTCCGTGACCGCCGCGGGCGGGACGGAGTCGGACCAATGGAAGGCCGTCGCGCCGGAAGCCAGCCCCCCGGTGTTCGCCGGGACGGCCAGGTCGGCGGCCCAGGCCGAGACGAAATAGCTGGCCCCGTTGGCCAGGCTCGAACGCAGCGCCTCGCTGACCGGCAGGGTCCACGATGCCGCCAAGGCCGGCGTCGTCGAGACGGCCGCAGCGCTCCAACCCGAGGCGTTCCAATCCCAGGACGCCGCGTCGGAGGCCCGCCGTAGCGAGACCCTGATCCAGGCCAAGCCCGCCCCGGCGTCGGCGGCCGTCCCCGAAAGGGATGCCAGGCTCGACAGGGCCGCCTCGGGAGCGGGGACGGTGAGCGAGACGGCCGGCGAAGACGCATCGAGGGTAAAATCCCTCGTGGAGTACAGCGCCGAGAAGTTTCCCGCGGTGTCGCTGGCCCGGGCGATGACCCGGTAGGCCGTCCCGTCGGTCCATGCGGGGACCGAGGCGTAGGTCCAGGCGGCCGTTCCCGAAGCCGCCAGCCAGGTCTGCGAAACCGAGGCGAACAGCGCGCCGTCCCACCACAGCCCTCCTGACTGAATGGCTACCAGGACGGACGCGATGCCCGAAGGGTCCGCCGCCGTGCCCGACAGGGGCCCCAGCACCGACGGGAAGCCCGCCGCGGGGGTCGAGACGGCGATGCTGGGGCCGGTCGTATCCTTGCGCACGAAGAAGGCGTCCACGACGGTCGTCGTGCTGCCGGCCCGGTCGATGGCCCTGACCGAAACGAAGTTCGAGGTCCCCGAGAGGAGCGGGGCGAACGAAATGGACCAGTCGGCCGCGTAGCGCGTCGTCCCCGCAGCCAGGGAGATGTCGGTCCAAGCGAGCACGGCGCCGTCTGCGGCCAGGGGCGTCGTGCTGACGCTATATTGGAAACGCTCGAGGCCGGCGCCCGCGTCGCGCGCGTCGACGTTGTAGAGCGTCCCCCCCGCGGAGCGCGGCGTCGCGTCGTCCCCCTGGAAGTCGTCGACGGTCGGGACGGTGGTGTCCTTGAGTACATAGAAGGCGTCCGTCCGGACGGAGGTGTTGCCGTTGCCGTCTATGGCTTGCACCGTGATGTAGTTCGTAACGCCCTCGAGCAGGGCCGTGAACACGCCGGCCGGCAGAGCCCAATTCGCGCTGTAGGCCTCGCCCAGGCCGCCGGAGGCGACGGCCGTGAAACCGATGAGGTCCGGCCCCACACCTCCGGAGCGGGTCGAAGCCTTGACGGAGAAGCTCGCCAGCCCCGACCCGCCAGGGTCGACGAAGTCGACGTCGTAGGTCGCGCCGTCGGCCTTGCGCCAGACGGCGTCGCCCGACTGGTTCGGGGTGATGGTCGGCGGCGTGACATCGGCCGTATTCATCGGCACGGCCGCGGCCATCGGCGACATCACGGCCCCGCCCGAGGTCACGGCCACGGCGTAGCGGAAATAGGTCGTCCCCGAGGTCAGCCCGGTCTCGTTGTAGACGAACTGGGTGCCGAGGCCCGCCGCCCCGGGCAGCGCTGTGGTGGATGCCACGAGCGAGAACGGCCCCGTCGAGCTCAGGCCGCCGTAAATCCTCCAGCCGACCTCGTTGGCGGCGGAATCCGTCCAGAGCCACTGCACGGTATTCGACGACGCCACCGTGCCGCTGAAGGCCGAGGGGGCGCCGAGGCTGCCGCGCGAGTTCCCCCCCGCCGGCACGGCCAGACCCGCGGCCCAGGAGGCCGCCTTCAAATCCCCGGCCGAGGCGTCGTAGAAGAGCATGCTTAATCCGCCGGAGGCGTCGACGGCCAGGTCCGAATCCTCTCCGACGGAACCCAACGATGCGATGGTGCCCGTGCTCCAGCCTGTTCCCGTCCAGCGCGCTAGGCGCAGGTCGCCGCCCGAGGCGTCGTGATAGGAGACCAGCAGGTTCCCCGCCCCGTCCAAGGCGGCCCCGCCCACCGAGGCCCCGCCGGCGAAAGAATCCACGATCTGGACAGACCAGGCGGTGCCGTCCCACGCCGCGGCCTTCAGGAGCTTCGCCCCGTCGTCGATGTAGGCGACGAACGGCTCCCCACTCGGGCCCAGGGCGACGACCGGGGTGCTGCCCACTCCCACCCCCGCGTCCACCACCGAGCCGCTCCAGAGCCCGACAACGGAGCGGGTGGCGAACATCAGCCTGGCGTTCGCGGGGTCAAAATAGACGACCACCGGGCGCGACTTGGGGTCGAGCGCCAGGCTCGAGAATTTCCCGACGTCTCCGGCCGTCGCCACCGCCTCGGTCTGCCACGCCGTGCCGTCCCAGTAAGCATAGCGCAGGTCGCCGGCGGCACGGTCATAATAGCTGAGGTGGGCGTAGCCGGTGGAGTCGACGGCCAGCCCGCCGGGGAAGAGGTCTCCGGAAGCCACCGCCGCGGCGGCCCAGGCCCCCGCACGCCTGGCGTGGCGCAGCTGCCCCGTGGCCGTGTTGCGGAAGACGATATTCGGAACGCCCGGCCCCTGCGCGATGACGGGCTCTCCGGAAGGGGTCCCCGGGTCCGGGGACTCCGCCGCGCTCCAGATGCCCCCGGAACTGGTCATATAGCGCAATTCCTGCGCAGCCGTCCCGGCCGTATAGGCCGCATGGGCGTTCCCGGTGCGGTCCAAGGCCAGGGAGGCGCCGCGCCCGGCGTCCGTCCCCGCACCGTCCAGCACCGACAGAGTGAAGGGAGAGACCAGGGCGTAGGCCGCGTTCGACAGCGCGGAGACGTTGCCGACCTCGTCGAGGGTCCACACGCGCATGGACACCCAGGAGCCCACCGGCAGCCCGGTGACCAGCAGGCCGGCCCGGGCGCCGGGCTGGACCGGACCCGTCGAAGCGCTGACCTGCGCGTTGGCCGTGCTCCATGAGACGGAAGCCGCAGGCGCGGCGGCCCACTGCACATAGAAGCGGCTGCCCGCCGTGAGCGCGCCGGAGGCGCCGTCGTCCCCGGAGACGGTCCAGGCCGCCGTCATAGTGCCGGGCGTCTCCGTGGGGTTCGCGGTCAGGTCCGTCGCCGCCCCCGGTGCGACAAGGTCCTGGCCGGTGACGGTCGAGGCCGTCAGCGAGAAGGCGCCGGCCGTCCCGGTCCAGTTGAAGGCCCTCACGCGCAGGTAGTAGGTGGCGGCCCCCAAGAGCCCGCTCAACACGGCCGAAGAGGACGTCGTCACGGTGGAGGAATCCAGCGTCGTAAACGCTGCGACGGTGGAGGCCTGGGCCTCGTAGCGCGTCCCGGCCGGGTTGCCCGCCGTGGACCAGAAGACCCTGAAGCCCGCGGCCTGGACGGAGTCGAAGTCCACCCCCGTGGGCACCGCCGCCAGAGTCACCGTGGAGCCGAGGAACACGGCCGGGGTCACGGCCTGCAGCGAATTGCGGGCCACGGCCAGCGCGTAGTAGGTGGTGTTGGGATTCAGGCCGAAGACCGCGCTGGACAGGGCCGTGGTCCAGCCGCTCGACGGTAAGGGCCCGAAGGAGACGGTGGCCGTGGCCAGGGCGGTCAGGAACTCGGTCCCCGCCGGGTTCCCGCCGCCGGCCCAGTTCACCGTGATAGAGCCTGCCTCGACCAAAGTGAAGGTCGAAGCGACCGAGAGCGGCGCGGCTGCCAGGGTCACGGTGGAACCCGCCGAGACCGGCGGGCCCGCCGCGCCCGTCCGGGAACGCGAGCGGACCTGGAAGTAGTAGGTCGTGTTTGGGGTCAGCCCTCCCAGCTCGGCCGCCGAGCCCCCGCGCCAGCTCGAGGAGGCGTAGTCGGTGGAGAAGCCGGTGTCGCGCGCACGCTCGGCCAGGTACTCCGCACCCGCGGGCGCTGCGAGCTCGGTGGAGGAAAGCGCCGCCGCCCCGTCCGAGCCGCCGAAGGCCAGCAGCGCGCGCCCGTCCCAGACCGCCGCATGCCCGAAGCGCGCCTGGTTGAGGAGGCTGCGCGAGCTCCAGGCGCCCACCGCACCCGCGGCGTCCACCGGCGCGGCCTGCACCGTAGAGACCCCGGCGTTCCCGTCATGCCCTCCGATGGACAGCAGCGCTCCCGGCGTGGCCACCAGAGCATGCCGGAACACCGCGATGCCCATGTCCGCCCCGGTGCTCCAGACCCCGAGGCCGGGGCCGGCGAGAGGGACGGACCAGACCGACGCCTCCACCCCCGCGCCCAGGCCGCCGGCGACGAAGACCCGACCGCCCGCCGCCGCCGCGGCGTGGCTGTTGCGCGCAGAGGGCAGGTTCCCGGCCAATGCCCAGGTCCCCACCGCGCCGTCTGAGGCCAGCGGGGCGGCGTAGACCGCCGTCTGGGAGACGATGCCGTTGTCCCCGCCCAGGGCATACAGCCAGCCCCCGTCCGCGGCCGCAGCCAGCTTGTAGCGCGCCGCCGGCAGGTCGCTGCCCTGGAACCAGTCCCCCAGCATCCCGTCTGTCCCGACCGAGGCCCAGTAGACGGTCTTCTTGGGCACCCCGTCGAAGCCCCCGACGACATAGAGGCGGCCGGCGAAGGCCGCCACCGCATGGGATTCCCGCGCCGCGGGCAGGGAGGCCTCGGCCCTCCAGACGCCCAGCGTGCCGTCCGCGGCGGCCGACGCCGACCAGACCTCGGCTGAAGGCACACCGGAGACGATTCCTCCGATGACATAGACCCGCCCGTTCACCCACGCCGCCCCGTGCCGCTCGCGCCCCTGGGGCAGCTGCCGGTCGAAGGCCCAGGCGGAGAGCGCATCGGCCTCGCGGTTGCCCCCCGTCCCCCAGTCCAGGCGCACCGAGGACGGACCCACCGAGCGCAGCGCCGGCGTCAGCGGAGGCGCCGCCAAGGTCACCGTCGAGCCGAGGTGCAGGACGTCGGTGATGGTCCCCGACACGCCCTTCGCCCGGACGCGCCAATAGTAGGTCGTGTCGCCGAAGAGGCTGGGCGTCGTCGTCGAGAGCATGGCGCCGAAGCCGGAGCTCCAGCCCCAGCCGGTGAAGCTCGTCGAGGTGGCGGTCAGGACCTCGTAGAGGGTGCTCGGCGGGTTCCCATTGGAAGTCCATTGGACCGTCACCGAAGTCACGCCCACGGAATGGAACGGCGCGGTGGACGCCGCGGGAATAGCCACGGGAGTGGCCGTCGAGCCCAGGAAGTGGAAATCCGACTCCACCAGCGCGTGGTTGCGCGCCCGGACCGCCGCGTAGTAGACGGTGTCGGTGGAGAGGTTGACGAAGGTCTCCGAGGAGAGCGTCGTCCAGGCGTACTCGATGACCTGGGCTCCGCCCCCGAAGCTCGCCGCGGTGGACAGGCGGGCGAGGTATTGGGTCCCCGCCGGGTTGCCGTTTGCGTCCCAGTTCACCGTCATGTAGGTCGAGCCTACGGCCGTGAAGGTGGAGGCGGCCCCCGAGGGCCCCGCCGGGACGGACGCCCCGGTCACCGTCGAGCCCAGGAACTGATAGGCGGTGGGATTCCCGTAGAAGTTCCGGGCCCGGGCCCGGAAGTAATACGTGGCGTTGACGGTGAGGCCGGAGAAGGCCGTGGAGAGCGCGACCTGCCAGGTGGAGACGAATACCGACGAGCCGCCCCCGAACAGGGAATCCGTGGAGGCCGACGCCTCGAACTCGGTGCCCGCGGGGTTGCCGCCCGCGGCCCACTGGAAGGCCGCCGAGCTCTGCCAGATGGCGGTGAAGGTCGCCGTCTGAGAGCTGGGCACCGCGGCGAGGGTGTAGGTCGAAACGGACGGCGATTCCGGCGTCTCGGTGCCGGCCTGGTTGCGGGCCTTGGCGGTGAAGGTGTAGGAGCTGTTCGGGATCAGGCCGGAGAACACCGCTACGGAGCTGCCCGACACCCAGCCTTGGAATACTCCGCCGCTGGAGAATCCGATGGCCGAGCTCGAAACGGCGAGGTTCGTATAGCCGCCCGCCGGCCCGGACGCAACGGCGACCAGAGAATAGCTCGAAACAGAGTCAAAATAGACCTCGCTTGGCGTCGCGGCGTCGGTGACGGTGGAGCCCAGCGCCGTGAAGGCCGTCGGAGCCCCGGCCCGGTCGAAGGCAGCCGCGAAAAGGAAATAGGTGGTGTTGTCGAGCAGGCCCGTCATCGCGGCCGACGGCGGCCCCCAGGGGGCGGTGCTGACCGTCTTGTTGCCGGGCAATCCGAGCGTCAGCGGGGTCTGCGTGGAGAGGACGGCCGTGTAGGGCGTCCCCAGGGCGTTCGCGTTGGCCGACCAGGACACCATCAGCGACGAGGACTCGACCAGAGTGAAGGTACTGGCGGCGCTGGCCGGCACGGCCGCGGAGGTCACCGTAGAACCCAGCGCCGTGTAGGGGGTTAGTTCCCCCGTCCGCGCCCGCGCCGCGACGAAGAAGTAGTAGGTCGTGTTCGCGCCAAGCCCGGCGATGTCCGCGCCTTCCGCCCCGAAAGGCTCCGTCGAGATGGGGACATTGGCGGGGTCGGCAAGGTCGAGCGGCGTCGCCGTGGACGCCACCGTCTCGTAGCGGGTGCCGACGTTGTTCCCGTTGCCGCCCCAGGCAGTGGTGAACGAGGACTGGTAGACGGCCGTGAAGGTCGTGACGGCCGTCACGGGGGGGTTGACCCGCGTGAGCGTGGAGCCCAGCGCGGTGAATGCCGTGGGGGCGCCGGAGTGCGAGATGGCGCGCACCGCGGCGTAGTAGGTAGCGTTGGAGATGAGCGGGCTCATCGTCACCGACAGCGCCCCCGCCGGGCGGGTCGTAACGCTGACGTTGGTCAGGGCGTTGGGCAGGGGCTGGGTCGACACCACCGCCTCGTAGAGGGTGCCGGAGCCGTTGCCGTTCGCGTCCCAGGACAGGTCCAGCGAGGTGCCGAAGACCGCCGAGAATGTGGAGACGGCGCCGGCCGGAGGGAACGGCGTCGTGGCCGCTTGTCCCATCACCAGATAGCCCGTCTGGACGCCGTGCACGTTCCGGGCCTGGACTCGGAAATAGTAGGTGGTGTTCCCCGTCAAGCCCACGGCGTAGGTGGAGAACGCCGTGTCCCAGTCCACGACGGCGCCGGCGGCGGCCGCGTTGAAGTCGGAGGCGGTGGATGCCTGGACGCGGTACTTCGTGGCCGGAGAGGGGTTGCCGTTCTGCAGCCATTGCACCTGCACCGAGGATATGAAGACCTGCGGGAACGGATTCGCGTGCTGGCCGGGGACGGCGGCGTAGGTGTAGGTGGAGACGAGCCCCGTCTCCGCGGTCTCGACGCCGATGCTGTTGCGGGCCTTGGCGGTGAAGTCGTAGAGGGTGTTGGGGAGCAGGGCGGTGAAAGAGGAGGCGACGCCGGCGTCGAACCTCTCGTTGGTGTCCAGCTTCGGCCCGTTGTTGCCCCCGATGGCGTAGAGGCGCCCGCCGACCTGCGCCGTCATGGGCGTAGCCCGCGGAGTGGGGATCGGGCTGCGCGCGGTCCAGGTATCCGACAGAGGGTCGTAGGCCTCCGTGACCGACACCAACCCCGGGTTGTTGCCTCCCAGCGCGTAGATCTTCCCGCCCAGCAGCGCCGCCCCGAAATCCCACCGCGCGACGGTCATCGACGCCTTGGTGGCCCAGAAGTCCGTGGCGGGATCGTACTCCTCGGTCTTCCCGGAAGCCGCGCCGTCGCTGCCGCCGAACACATAGACTTTCCCCGAGACGGCGACGGCCCGCACTCCGTCCCGCGGGCCGGACATCGCGGCCTTCATCGTCCAGGAATCCGTCGCCACGTCGTAGACCGCATTGAGCGCGACCCGGGCCGGGTCGGCCCCGCCGATGGCGAAGATCCTGCCGCCTACCGCCGCGACGCCGACATGGTCTCGGGGCGTCGGCATGGCGGTGCGCGTGTCCCACACGTTGCCTTCCGGGTCATATTCATAGTTGGTCGCCACCGGGTTCCCGAGCGTGTTCGCGCCGCCGAGGACATAGATGCGCCCCCCCGCCACCGCCGAACCGGGGCTCTTGTAGCGCGCGGCGGGCAGGACGGTAGCGACGCTCCAACTGTTCGTCACCGGGTCATAGCGCTCGTTGGCGTCGGTGGCCCCCCCCGTGTTCCCGCCCCTGACGTAGATGTGCCCGCCCAACCCTTCCACGGCGCCCCCGTCGCGGGCCGTCGTCATGGGCCACAACCCGGTCGTCCACCCCTCCCCGTGCCAGCCCCGGTAATTCCCTGCGATGGCGATGTTGGTCCCCGACAAGCCCACCGTCATGCTCGAGAACGCCGGATTGGGAGCGTAAGCCGCCGCCGTGATGGCCGTGCTCGATATCTCATCGAAGTAGATGTTGGTCGGCGTCTCGATGGCCGTCACGGTGGAGCCCAGCACGAACCAGGACAGGTCGCTGCCCCCGACGGAATTGTAGGCCCGCACCCGGAAATAGTGCCTGGCGTTCGTGAAGAGGCCGGTCAGGGTGGCGGAGAGCGCCCCGGTCGTCATCGACGACGCCGCGGGGATGAAGGTGGCCATGGTGGAGGCCTGGACGAGGAAGGAGGCGCCCGCCCCGCCGCCGCCGTCCGACCAGTTCACGGTGACGCTGGCCGTGTACACCGCGCTGAAGAGCGCTCCGGCCGGCATCGTGGCCATGGCCAAGGTGTAGGTAGAGACGGTCGGCGCCTCGGCGGTCTCGACCCCGGCCGAGTTCCGGGCTTTGGCCGTGAAGAAGTACTGCGTGTTCGCCGTCAGGCCGGCGAACTTCTGCGTCGTCCCGGGGTCGAAGAGGTCGGTCTGGGACAGCGAGCCGCTCACCGTGTTCCAGCCGCCGGCGACGAAGAGGCGGCCGCCTAGGACTCCGGCGGCGGCGTTGTAGCGCTTCTTCGGCATCAGCGACGCGCGCCGCGTCCAGGTGTCCGCCGCGGCGTCGTACTCGTCGGTGTCCCCCGACTCCGACCCACCGAGGTCCCCTCCCGCAGCGATGATCTTCCCGCCCAGTCGCACCAGGGCGACGGCGGCGCGCGACGAGATCATCGGAGCCCGACTCGCCCAGTCTCCGGTGCCCGGGTTATAGACCTCGTTGGCGCTGAGCGGGCCGTTGCCGCCGATGGCGTATATCATCCCTCCCAGCTCGACGGCGCGGACCCCGGACCGCGCCGTGGGCATGGGCGAACGCGCTGTCCAGGTGTCGGCCTCCGGGTCGTAGCTCTGGACCGTGTCGACGTCCCCGACCCCGGCGTTGCCGCCGATGACGAAGATCTCCCCCGCCGCGACCGCCGCCGCGGCGCCGGAGCGTCCCGCTACGGGCATGGAACTGAGCCAGGTCCAGGCGTTGCTCTCCGGGTCGTAGCGCTGGTTGGCCGTAAGCGGCGACCCGTCGAAGCCGCCGATCACATAAATCCGCCCGCCGTAAACGGCCGCCGCCGGGAGATTGCGCGGCCTCATAGAGGCCCGCGAGGTCCAGGCGTTGGAGACCGGGTCGTACTCCTGGGTATCGCCGGTCGCCGCGGCGAACGACCCTCCTAGGGTATAGAATTTCCCCCCTAGGACCGCCCCGGCCACCTGGTTCCTGGCGTTCATAGCCGGTGCCGGAGCGAGGGTCGTCCAGCCTTCCTTCCGCCACCCCCCGTAATCGTTGATGGCCGTGCTGAAGATGTTCGTCCCGGACAGCCCCGCCGTCATGCTTGAGAAGGACGTCCCCCCCACGAATGCCGCCGCCACGATTGCGTGGCTGCTGACCTCGTCGATGTAGACGGTGCCGGGCATCTCGATGGCGCTTACGGTGGAGGCGTACACATAAGCGAAGACCTCGGTGCCTCCGAATTCCGCCATGATGCGCGCGTAGTGGGTCGAGTTGGCGGCCAAGGTGGCGATGGTGACGAGGAAACCAGTCGTCTGCGACGAACGCAGGGTGCCGGAGAAGTCGGGCGCCGTGGAGAACTCGGCGGTATAGAGCGTCCCGGCGGGGTTGGGCACCGCCGCGTCGGACCACTTCAGCGTCAGGGTGGACTGCCAGACGTCCCAAGAGACGTTGGTGGGGGCGGTGACGGCCCGGGCGAAGTAGCCCGCCTCCACTTCGCTGGAGCCCGACGCCGCGTCCCCGGCCGCCGCCTGCCCGAAGGCCCCCTCCACCTCCGCCGTCCCGTCCGTCATCCCCTGCCCGCCCGAGGAGCCGCTGGTAAGGTCGTCGGGGACCTCGGTCGTCCCGAAGGACTTGAGCCCGGCCGCCGACGCGCTGCCGCCCGCCGCCAGGATGGCGGCGATCAGGAGCGGGCCCAACGGCCGGCGCAGGCTCTTCAGAGCAGCTCCTCCCTAACCTGCAATTCAGTCACCGCCGTACACGACCAGCTCCGACCCGGCTTGGAAGTTGCTGCCGCCGCCGTCGACGTCTATGGACGTTCCGACGTTGCCGTTGTAAAATCCGACGAATCTGGACATGCTGGGCGGGCTCAATCCCTCCATGACCGCTCCGGTCACCGCCGTGCTCCCGGCAATCGAAGCGACCTCGAAGGTGATGAATTCTGCCGCGACGGAAGCCTGGTCGACCTGGAGCCTTGCGACGCCGACTCCGGTGACGGCAGCCCCGGCATTGACGATGTAGTTGTAGCTGTAGTTCGTCGCAGTGTCCCCATTGAAACGCAGCGCGGTGCTTGTCGATCCGCTCTTCCCCGCCAAATAGAGCTGAGCCTTGTAGTAGCGCTTCGGCGGAACGACGACGCTAATCCCAGGGGCCGCCCCCCCCAGAATTTGGCGTCCCAGGAACTGCCAAGGCCCCTTCGCCTCGGCGACCAGCTTGGCTGTTGTAATCACGCCGTCGGCAATCTTGGCCGTGATGATAGCCCCCGCCTGGATGTTCGCGCTCGCCACCGCGTCCGTCGCCAACCTCGCGCTGTCCACCGCGCCGTTGAGGATTTTTGCGCTGGTCACCGCCCCGTCCTGGATGTTGGCCGTAGCCACACCGTTCGCCGTCAGCTTCGCGCTGGTCACCGCCCCGTCTTGGATGTTCGCCGTCGCCACCCCGTTCGCCGCCAGCTTCGCGCTGGTCACCGCCCCGTCCTGGATGTTCGCCGTCGCCACCCCGTTCGCCGGCAGCTTCGCGCTGGTCACCGCCCCGTCCTGGATGTTCGCCGTCGCCACCCCGT